>NZ_JBNNFX010000008.1:0-141195 GCF_050267985.1 Psychrobacter sp. NPDC078929
TTAATCTATCTTGTATAGCTCAGGCTATAGAATAAAGAAAGAACATTTCGATATCACCTTTAACCTTGATTCAGTTAGGTTACAAGTTGATCGACAACAAGCTCAAACTTGAAGTCAACAATAAAAACAACAGACTCATATCTAACCCCCTTTGCTGACGACAATAGCGCGATGGCCCCACCTGATCCCTTCCCGAACTCAGAAGTGAAACATCGTAGCGCCAATGGTAGTGTGGTTCGCCCATGTGAGAGTAGGTCATCGTCAGCTCTCTATACCTAGATAAAGCCCCCTTTGCTAACCCAAAGGGGGCTTTTCTTTGTGTGCGGTTTGGTGACGGATCTACTGATTTCAGTCTAATTTATTCTAGCAAGCGTATTGCAGTATTGATTATAGAAAAACTTGAAGGTATGCTATTTTTTATTGAAAGCGCTTCTAACTTGTAAAAAACACTGTATTAAAGACAAAGCCGTCATTAGACTAATAAGGAAGTATGCGTGTCAATTTGGTTACTAGTTCTAATATCATTTTTGTATATTACTATTGGCGGGGCTTTCGCCTTCGGGTTTCTTTTCTATATATGTGCAGAAAATAGCCCAAGCTTAACCAAAGTTGAGAATAATGTTCTCTTTACCTTGTTGATTGGATATGCAGCTTCACTTGTAATCAGTGTTGGGATGGCCGTTTATTTTTACGTATTTACTGCTAGTGATTTATATTATTGGTGTTTTGCCATACCTTGGGGACTACTGATTCTACTATTAGGTTATTGGGCATATATTCTAGCGAAATTTAATGCATTCTGAGGATACTATTGGTATGTCTGGCCTGATTCATTACTTTTCAAAATAATTCACCTATCTCAGGTATCTCTTCAAAATCGAATCCTAACTGTTCATCTTTACGCTGTCTCATTTGTTCTATACGCAGCTTACGTCCTGCGATAAGCCTTAGCACCTCGCGTTGCTGCTCTGTCGTCATGTCATGCCATCGCTGGCGCTCAGTTCGACTACGCAGGCAACCAAAGCAATAACCCTTCTTATTGCTTTGACAAAGACCAATACATGGATTGGCAATCTCGAACAGCTCAAACTGTTGATTCATGACTCCTCCATAATGACTACCGTCATTCCTTTGACCTGCATAAAATCACTGTACAACATTATTATGTCGCAAATACTGACTAATAGTGTGCCATTTTATTGTTATTATTTTCGTCTAGCGGGTGCTATGCTTAGCTTTGATAGCCTTTATAAGATAATCATAACAAAATTAATAAGTGAGATGATACGTGAACTTGATTTATATCCATGGATTGGACAGTGATGCCAACTCGACCAAAGGGATGTTGTTAGAAAAATATTGCCAGCTTCATCATCCTGATATTAATGTGCTGCGTCCTGATTTAAATAAGACCCCTGCACAAGTGTGTGAGCAGTTACTGTCTTTAGTCAAAGCGCTAAATAATAGTGCAGATAGAAAATCAGCAAATAATCAGACTGAATTATCAAATACGGTATTAATCGGCAGCTCGCTAGGTGGGTATTTTTCTACTTTGATAAGCAATCAGATAGGTTGCCCAGTTTTATTGCTTAATCCTAGTATCCAGCCCCATATCACTTTACAGCGTTTCTCTAATCAACCAGTATCAAATCAAGATAACTTAGATGAGTCACTTACTAGCAAAGTCCTGCATACGACAGTGGGCGGCTGGAGTATTACGCCTGCAGATTTACAGTGGTTTGCAGATCATCAGCTTTTATCAGTAAATTATCCTGATAAAGTTGCTGTACTGCTAAAAGAAGGCGACGAGCTGTTAAATTCTGAATTGTCTAAAGCTTTTTATCAAGGTAAGGGCGCATCGGTAACGGTGCAAAAGGGTGGCGATCATCGGTTTAGTGACTTTGATGAGCAGTTGCCCATGATGATGAACATCTTACAGAGTTTAGTACAGCCTTAAATAGACGACATTATATGACGTAAGCGATGGAGTATTAACGTTAACGTCGCTATTTTTCGTTATAATGGTTTAATAGAATTAAACGCAAGCGAACAGTTAAGGATGCATTTGTGAGTCAATATAATGCGCAATCGTTAGAAGTTTTAGAAGGTCTTGAGCCAGTCCGTCGTCGTCCGGGTATGTATACCGATACCACGCGCCCGAACCATTTGGCGCAAGAGGTTATTGATAACTCAGTAGATGAAGCGTTGGCTGGTTATGCTAAAACCATCAAGGTGCAATTGCATAGTGATGGATCGTTGTCTGTCGAAGATGACGGGCGCGGTATGCCAACTGATATCCATCCTGAGTTTGGTCAATCTGGTATTGAGCTGATTTTGACCCGCTTGCATGCAGGTGGAAAGTTTTCGACCTCTAATTATGAAGTGTCAGGTGGTCTACATGGCGTGGGTATCTCTGTCGTCAATGCGCTATCAACTCGCATTGAGGTTACGGTATGGCGTGACAGTACGCAGTTTGATATGGCATTTGAAAATGGTGCACCAGTTACGCCATTGACTGAAGCAGTCAGCTCAAATAAGCGTAAACGTGGCACTAGAGTGCACTTTTGGGCGGATGGTAGTTTCTTTGATACGCCCAAATTTAATGTAAAACAGCTCAAGCATAATTTAAAAGCAAAGGCTGTTTTGGCCGCTGGACTGACGATTGAGTTCACTGATGATATCAATGACGAAAAGGTCGTTTGGCAGTTTACGGATGGGGTAGTCGAGTATCTAAGCGAACAATTAGATGGTTTGGAAACATTGCCTGAAGCACCGTTTTATTATAATTATGATGCGAAAGCAGGTGAACGAGCGGCTATTACCTTTGCCTTGTCTTGGTTGCCTGATGGTGGTACGCCGATTCAAGAAAGCTATGTGAACTTGATTCCGACAGCTCAGGGCGGTACGCACGTCAATGGACTACGCACGGGCATTTTAGAAGCACTTCGTGAGTTTTGTGATATTCATAATTTGCTGCCGCGCAGTGTGAAGTTGACCGCAGAAGATGTCTGGGACGGAGTGAACTATATCCTGTCTCTGAAGTTCTCTGAGCCACAGTTTTCTGGACAGACCAAAGAACGTTTATCTAGCCGTGAAGCTGCAGGCGCTGTACAGACATTGGCAAAAGATGCCTTTAGCCTATGGTTAAACCAGCATGCGGACATGGGTACGCAAATCGCTGAATTGGCGATCAATAAAGCAGGTCGTCGTCTGAAATCTGCCAAAAAAGTTGCTCGTAAGAAAATTACTCAGGGACCCGCATTGCCTGGTAAATTGGCAGACTGCCGTGGTGATTTACGTGATGGCGCTGAGCTGTTCTTAGTAGAGGGTGACTCTGCGGGTGGTAGTGCTAAGCAAGCAAGAGATCGTCATTATCAGGCGATATTACCTCTGCGTGGCAAAATCTTAAATACATGGGAAGTATCATCAGATACGGTGCTATCAAGCCAAGAGATTCATGATATTGCCATAGCTATCGGTGTCGATCCTGCCTCTGATGATTTGTCCGAGCTACGTTACGACAAGATATGTATCTTAGCTGATGCTGACTCTGATGGACTGCATATCGCGACATTGATCTGCGCGCTGTTTGTAAAACATTTCCCTGCACTAGTGGATGCAGGTCATTTATTTGTGGCCATGCCGCCATTGTACCGAGTAGATGTGGGTAAAGAAGTTCACTACGCGTTAGACGAGCCGGAGCTTGCACATATTTTAGCCAATGTGCCGGGTAATAAAAAAGCTCAGATTACACGTTTTAAAGGACTTGGTGAAATGAGTGCTGAGCAACTACGTGAGACGACGATGAGCCGTGATACACGCCGCTTAGTACAGTTAGATATGGATGACATGGTACTGACCAATAGCGTGATGGATATGCTACTGGCTAAGAAGCGTGCCTCTGATCGCAAGTCGTGGCTTGAGAGCAAAGGTGATTTGGCCGATATTTCTTAAGAGGCAGCAGTGAATTTAAAGAAATATGTGTGCAAAATATCGAAATAGATCATTACTTATATTTATGGCTGAACGATCTATCACATAATAAAAGCACGCTAAATTTAGCCTAGCCACAAAGGCTTAATGGTATTATGTCAGTACCTTTCATTACATTGTGCTGTCATGATACCGAAGATTTTTAACCGTTCTAAGTCTGTTGCTTCTAAACCTGCGCGCTCCAAAGTGCTCCCAAAACTTAGCAAAAAGCATTTGGGAGACAAGGTTCCAAAGCGTGGCAACAAGTTTGCGCCTGTTATTGCATCCGCACTGTTAAAGGCGTCAGGTTGGCGTACGGTAGGCGAGATTCCAAATATCTCACAAGCTGTAGTGCTTGCGCTGCCACATACTTCTAATGTGGATGGTATTTATGCGATTCCAAGTCTTTTTGCATTAGACATTAAAATCAGCATTATGGGCAAGCACACGCTATTTAAAGTGCCTGTGTTTGCACAGTTATTAAATTGGATAGGGGTTATTCCTATCGATCGTGGCAACAAAGGCTCTGTGCTGCAAGCCAGTATTGATAAGTTCAAAACTGGTGAACCATTATTTTTAGGATTATCACCAGAGGGAACACGGCAATATACTGAGTCGTGGAAGACAGGCTTTTATTATTTAGCGGTGGGTGCTGGTGTACCGATTTTGCCAGTAGCGATGGACTACAATACTAAAGAAATACGGTTTATGTCGCTGGTTTATCCTACAGGTGATATCGAAGCAGATTTACCAAAAATATATTCTCAGTATAAAGGGGTGCTACCAAGACACCTTGAGCGTTTGTCGAAGCCACTACAAGACATAAATAATACAGCTGAATAAGCTAGATAGTATAAATATTAGTTCAATTAGTTAAGTTGAAATCATTGGTTGTATGACAGGTACGAAAACTCAAAGCTGTCTACAACTAAGTTCTAATGATTGTTATTGGAAAAGCCCCTGATATGATGGTATCAGGGGCTTTTTTTGAATAATATTTAGATACCTATCAGCTTAACAATTTAGAACTGTGGCTGTCCGTTAGAGGCACTAACACCGCCATCGACAGGTAGGTTTACACCAGTAATCATAGAGGCGTCATCGCTCGCTAGGAAGGTAATGGCGGCGGCGATATCCTCTGGAGCTGCCAAACGTCCAAGCGGGCAGCGAGCTAAGAATTTATCTGTCTTAGACTCATTATCTTGAATAGCCGTGGTCATATCGGTCTTGGTGACGCTTGGGTTTACTGCGTTCACACGAACACCATCTGAACCATGATCTAACGCCAACGTACGGGTTAGATTGGTTACACCCGCTTTAGCAGCATTATAGGCAGCCATATTCCAGTCACCACCCACACCCGAGAGCGATGAAATATTGACGATATTACCCTTTGATGTAATCAGGTGAGGCATAGCAGCTTGCGAGACGTAAAAAGTCCCATTTAGATTCACATCGATAGCAGAGCGCCAATCATCAGCAGATAGTTCTGTGATTTTACCTTGAGTGGCTTTACCTGCATTGTTTATCAAGATATCAATCTTGCCGAATTTGTCGATAGCGCGCTCAACCATTTCTTGTACTTGGCTTTGAACACTGATATCGCATGTAATAATGAGATAATTATCGGTGTGAATCCAAGTACGATCTTGCGGCAACTCTTTTGCAGTTTCTTCTAGTGTTTCCGCTGTACGTCCTACTAAAACCACGCTAGCGCCTTCTTCGGCAAAACGAATGGCAGTTGCACGGCCGATACCAGAACCTGCACCCGTTACAACGACGGTCTTTTCTTTAAAACGCTTCATAATGTTTAATCCTTATTATTATATAATAGTCATTAAAAATTCGATGATTAAAATTTCAATGACTACGGTTTCGATAAATACAACTAAGTACAGTTTGTCATCCATAAACTTGCACGCAAGCAATACTGCTTTGTTATCATCATAACAAGTGATCGCTTTGAAAGCGACTGTCTCTGATAGTGCTTATGTAGCATAATTTTGCATCATTCAGATATTTGTAATACGTGACAATCATGTTGTTATTATTACGAGCTGACATGTGCGATATTCACCATAAAATAATAGAAGGTTGGAACTTGTGTCCCATTCGATTACTACTATGCCCGACTGGGGCTACCTGACGACCGAGCTAGTCAGTTATTTACAAGCAGACGCTATGGCAGTGACTTTAGCAGGCATGCATACGATTGAGCATGAATACAATGCTCAGTATATCGCTCGTCACTATCAATATCAGTTGCCACTTGGCAAGCTACAGTTGTTGGAGCTGACACTGTATTTACCCTATGATACAGAGTCAGTTGATATTGAGGCTGTACGTATGACTGCGGTAAAGTCAGCACTTACGTGGTACAAGTCATTATCGTCTCAAAATGAAGAAAATGCCTTAGCTGGTTATGAAGCTATGATTTTTGACATTCAGCTTGTTGGAGGAAGTAGCAATTTTAATCAAGATGATAACGGTGACAGTGCGAACCATTCAAACAGTGCTCTACAACGGCTTAAACATAATTTTGGGGTTCGTTACTTTTTAGAAGACTTAGTTGTCGACATGAGCGAAAGCATGCAGCAGCTGCAAGTCTTTAGCTGGGATGACTGGTACTCGATAGCAGCAGTACGCACCCCATGTGAATTATGGCGTTTCTTAGCTTATCATTTAGAACAGCTGCAGCAGTCGGCCGTAAATCATATTCCAAGTTTCGAGTCAGAAGACGCTTTGGTTGAGCGTTTTTTGCAAAGTCCAGACCTGTTTGCTCCTGCTATTGTAGTAGACAATGCGCTCATCAAAAACAAAGTACAAGACGAACCTAACTCAGCACTGGTCGCCATCACACTTGCCTACAAAAACCAAAGTTCAACTGCTCAAATGTACCATCAGCATATGATACAAGCAGCCACGATATGGTCTCAGCTAAGTATGCAGATGATAGATACGTATGGTAAAAAGCACGCAGCTAATAATGACGACCAAACAGGAATACCGCTCGCTCACTGGCAACAACAACTCCTAGATGAGTCTTTGTTTTCACGTCACGAGCTTATCCGTACGCTATATAGACACCCTAAACAAAGCGCAGCGCTGCAAAAAGATGGCTATGTGGTACATCAACATTCTTATGAAAGTTTGGGACGACATTATGTACTGGTGTTTTATGGTCACGAGTCTAAAGGGCCTAATAGTAAAGCCGCTGTCCAACCAAAGCTAGCAAAGATCGCACAGGACGTTGCCACACGTTTGCCAATTATTGAGCTTCATCATGTAGTCGTGCTTGGTATCGACTTTATCACTGAGAATAATGAGAATTTTTTCGATATTGATTTGTGGATTCAGCCAGTTGATGCGATGACTCAAAGGGAGCGCCAACTTACTAAGCAAATGCAGAAACTAAAACAACAAGAATTAGATAAGAAAAATACACCACTTGCTAATAGCATGGAAGGTGGTAAACCTGCGAAGGCGCAAAAAGAGAAGCTACCTCAAGTACAGATGAGCTTAACGATTCCAGCGCGCAAAGATAAGCAGTAGATAGACGTAGTTAGCTTTCTACCCGTTTATTAATAAGAAGAACCACAGATTTATTAATTACTTACTGACATAAAAAAGACAGCCTCGGCTGTCTTTTTCGTATCTAAACTAAACAATCAAAAAATACTTATTTATTGATATCGTCATTGAGACCGCTACCAGGAAGTACGTCATCGCTGTTGTAAATGTCATTAGTATCAACACGTGGTGTATCAACTACATCGGTACGTAAATCAGTGGTAGGGGTGCTAGCAGCAGATGGTGTGTTTTCATGAACTGAATCAGCAACTTTTTCTTGAGTTGATGAACTTGGCTGTAGCGCAGATTTTGCTTTCGCTTCAGTACGCTCATGATCCATCTTATCCTGCATTTTACGTAGGAAGCGAGCTGCAGCTTCTTGACCACCAAGACCAAATGATAGAGCAAAGGCAACGGCTACTGCACCTAGTGTTAGACCAAATGCTAGGTTAACGATTGAATCAGCAATACCCATCGCTTTTAGACCCATTGCTAATACTAGGCCCATGATCAATACACGTACGATGTTTGCTAGGAATTGTGAACCTTGCTCAGAACGTTCAACCACACCTGCAATGATATTGGCAAGCCAGAATCCGATGAATAGGATAATTGCGCCTAAGATGATGTTTGCACCGAATGCGATAAACATCGTAATAATAGCTGAGATAGGCTCGAAACCTAACAAGTCAGCAGCTGCAATGGCAGCAAATAGCATAGCGAAGAAGATAATCGCATAACCAACTAGGTCAGAGATTTTCTTGTCGCCCATGGTTTCTTGTAGACCAACTTTCGCAGGTAATTGATTGATTTGAGTGTTCTCAATCAGACCTTTGATGATGTTGGCAACCATGCGTACAACATAGAAAGTTACTACTAGGATAGCCACTGCCATAAAGATATTTGGCAAGGCTTCCATGATTTTGTTCAGCATATTGGTCGCAGGGCGAGCAATCACTTCGATTTTTAATGCGTTTAGAGCAGCAATAATGGTTGGAATAATAACCACAAGAAATGCTAGCGAACCCGCAATATTAGGTAAGCTATTTTGCTCACTTAAACCTGCTTTTGACGCCAATTCTTGTACATTAAAAGTAGAAACAAGATTGGTGACGATGCCGCGTACGACTTTGGCAATGATATAACCAACGACGAAGACTACACCAGCAATCAAGATATTAGGGATAAAGCTAAAGATCTTGTCGACCATATTAGTTAATGGTGCAAACAAACCATCAAGCTCTAATTGACCAAGTACCATGGTCAATACAACCAATAAGATGAACCAGTAAACCATATCAGCAATCGTACTGCTCATTGGTTTTACACCAGCTTGTGCACTTAAACGCTCATCCATAGAGGTTTTCGCGAGTGCAGCGTTGATCGCTGTGCGTGCGACAGTAGCCACGACCCAACCGATCACACCAAGTGCGATAGCGCCGATAAGATTAGGGATAAATGCCAATACTTGATTAACCATATTTGCGAATGGTGCTGAGATAGAGTTTAAGTTTAATTGGCTAAGTGCGCCTGAGATAGCAATGATGAAAATAAACCAGAAAACAATTTTGGAAATGATACCTTCAAGGTCGTAGGTTTTACCAGTTGAAGAGTTCATACGCTGATTGAGATTAACTTTAGAGAGTACGCCGCGTACCAGTGCTGCGATACCAAGGGCTACTAGCCAACCAATAACGAATATCAAAATAGCACCAATGATGGAACCGATAGGTCCACCGAGATAGCCGTTAAAAGATGTGTACATTGGGTTCATCTTATCCTCCTTGAAGCATCTTATATAACTCGCCAAAAACAATGTTCATACAGCGATTAGTGAGCAAGACATACAGATGGTTGTCATAAATAGTATTTTTAGAATCAGTTATATAGAGATATTATCGTTTTTGAGCATAAATCATTATCAGCAGTATCTCTTATTTATATTACAGTGACTTCGCTATCTATATCTGCTTATTTTTGATAAAAATTAACGCTCGGTTACTTATCTCCTTAGTTGATTCAGCTTAGCTGATGTATTGATGGATTTAAAGACAGAAAGCTTTACCTGTTACTATATTTGTGTGATAACTTGTTATTATGATAGAAGATATTAACATAGACTATACATTGACCCGATAATTTCGTGCAAAGCGTAGTTCCCAAAACTAAGATTTGTTATTATAGAGGAATGTGACATCTCGCCACTATTCTTACAATTAGAGAGTACTTTATGAAAAAAATCACTACTTTAGGCGTTAGTGCACTTGCTAGCGCTATGTTGTTAGTAACAGGCTGTAGCACCAACAATGGCAATCAAGAAACAGCCGCTCAAAGCGTTTCCATTACTGAACAAAGCTCAGCTAGTGAAAAAGTAGGTTATAGCTTAGGTTTCATGATGGCAGAAGGCAATAAAGACGCTGTCAAAGATCTAGACCTAAATACTTTTGAAAAAGGCTTCCGTGATGGCTACGAAGGCAATGAATCAGCATTGACCCAAGAGCAAATGCAACAAGTATTGATGGACTATCAAAAAGAGCAAGAAGAGCAATTCGTTAAAGACATGGAAACCAAAGCGACAGAAAATAAAGCCGCTGGTACTGCATTCTTAGCAGAAAACGCCAAAAAAGAAGGCGTTAAGCAAACAGAGTCTGGTTTACAGTATAAAGTTATCAAAGCAGGTACTGGTAAATCACCAAAAGCAACTGACGTGGTTGAAGTAAATTACGAAGGTAAATTGCTTGATGGTACGGTATTTGACAGCTCTTATGAGCGTGGTGAGCCAATCGAGTTTCCACTAAACCAAGTAATCGCTGGCTGGACTGAAGGTCTACAGTTGATGAAAGAAGGCGGCAAGTACGAGTTCTATATCCCATCAGACATCGCTTATGGCGAAGCGGGTAACGCTGGTATCGAGCCAAACAGCACGCTTATCTTTACTGTTGAGCTATTAAAAGTAAAATAAGTATCTAAAGCAAAATTATTAGTTTAGGTACTTAGCCTACAAAAAAGCCTTCATATAATTATGAAGGCTTTTTTACGACTAATATTTTACCTCAGATTGATATCGAGCTTACAAAGCCGATATCAAGTTGGTGATAAATCATAGATTTTTTTGAAAGACTTTAGAGTTACGGCCATTATGGTATTTCTCTAAACGTGCTTCAGGTAAAGCGCTGGCTTCAACCTCAGCAAAGCCTTGCTCGACGAACCAATGGGCAGTACGAGTGGTCAAAACAAATAACTTGTACAAGCCATGGCTACGCGCTTGCTGTTCTAGAAACGCTAACAAATCTGCACCGCGGCTACCACTACGGTACTCAGGGCGCACGGCAACACAGGCAACTTCCGCTGACTCTGAATCTAGCGTATGCAATGCTGCACAGCCCAAAATCATACCATCACGCTCAATCACACTATAGTTATCAATCTCTTGTTCTAAGCGCTCGCGTGAACGACTGACCAAGATGCCTTGCTCTTCTAGAGGTGACAGCAGCTCAATCAGACCAACCACGTCATCGATATTGGCACGGCGAATTTCTTCATAAGGGTCGTGGCTAATCAACGTACCAGAACCATCACGCGTGAATAGCTCTTCTAGTAGCGCGCCGTTTTTGGCATACGAGATAATATGCGTGCGATGCACACCTTGACGACAGGCCAAACTTGCACAGTTCAAGAAATAATTGATTTCGCAATTTAAATCACGGTCACGTAAGAAGCGATCAACTTCGTTTGGAATCATTTCACGTAATAAACGATCATCGTCGTTGATACCCGCTTCTTCACCTAAGAATATAAGCTTGTCAGCACCCAGTGCTACGGCAGCGCTTAGGGCAACATCTTCCGCCAATAAGTTAAATACTTCGCCAGTCGCAGAGTAGCCCATCGAGCCTAGTACAACGATATGGTCGTGAAGCAGGTTATTTTTGATGGCTTCCACATCGATAGAACGCACTTCACCCGTCATTTGGTAATCAATACCTTCACGGATACCGTATGGACGCGCTGTCACAAAATTACCCGATATCGCATCGATACGTGAACCATACATCGGAGAGTTGGCCAGTCCCATTGATAGCTGAGCTTCAATCTGTAAACGAATAGCGCCAACGGCTTGTAAGATAGATGGCATCGCTACACGTGGCGTAATACGGATGTCTTGATGTAGCGGCGATTCAATGTTAGCGTCTTTTAAGTTCTTTTCGATTTGCGGTCGTGCCCCGTGTACCAGTACCAGCTTGATACCCAAGCTATGCAACAAGGCAAAATCATGAATAAGTGTGCTGAAGTTCGCATGGTTGACCGCTTCACCACCAAACATGATCACGAAAGTTTTGCCGCGATGGGTATTAATGTAGGGTGCAGAGTTACGGAACCAATGGACGTATTCAGGGTTGATCTGGGGCATGGAGCTAGTAGTCATAATGGGAGCAGTAGTCGTTAGAATAAGAAAAGGGGCGCAGCAAAAAAATGCCTAACGCTAAAGATTTACCATAGCAAAAAACGCGGTTATGAGCTATCTTTTATTTCAGCTGTATTCAAGCATTCTGATTGCCAATCGCTGATATACACAACCTCAACACTGGGTTAATGTACGTACAAATGCTTTTTGTTATGCTAAGCGCTATTGCTTTACAGATGCTGAGCGAAGATAATCAGGTTAGATAAATGAGTTCGTGTGTTTCATAGATTGCATGAACTATTTCACAGCGATATCTTATATACATCGCAATGCTTTTTATCTGTTGAACAAATTATAAAAATAACTTAAGTTGCACCATCTGTGTTTTACCGATATATCAACCAGGGATAATGAAAATCATGAAAAAAAGTAACCAGTTTGCTAGCCCGTTCAGTGCTTGGAGCGGCCACCGCTTATTTCACGTTGTTGCCGGTACGCTCATCGGTGCGATGGTCGTTACACAAGCCTCAGCAATGCTGCCAACACCAGAGCAAGCGGTTGATAGCTCAATGGCTATTCAGACAAATGCTAACAAGAGCAACAACTCAAGTGCTCAAGCCGTCAACAGCAGAATTACAGCGTCATTGGTTAGTGTTGATGCCAATGGTCAAGAAGTGCTTGTCCCTGTAGATACCAATACTCGTTTGCAGTCAGGTAATGTATTGGAGTATCAAGGGTACTTTACCAATACCAATGCAGATCGCGTCCGTAAAATGACTGTTACGATGAGCATTCCAGAGCAGGTAGAACTACTAAAAACGGTTGCTCCTGAATTCCCATATGGCAGTGTAGATGGCAATAACTTTGCTCGTATGCCATTACGTACCAAAGTAGATAATCAACTACAAGATGTCGCGCTTAAATACTATAAAGCGGTACGTTGGGACCTAGAAGGCGTAGGCCTAAATGATACCGTCGCTGTAAAATATCGCGCACGCGTTAAATAGTCCTGAGTTTTTGGATTAGAATTTAGCCAGCATTGATGTAGTTAGCACTGAAAACTATCCATTTAGTGCTGAAAGCTATCAATAAAAAAGCACCACAGTTTATAGCTGCGGTGCTTTTTTATGGTGTGTTAGGACGTTTGATAATTTTGCTGATAAGTAAGTAAAAGTACTCAATTACAGCGTGGTATATTGGCTACTAGATTTCTCTTGGATAAGTTGTTTGATAGCATTGATTTGTGGCGTTGTAGCTTGAGCGCCTGCTTGTATTAGACTGCGTCGCTGCCTAGTATCTATTGAACTGTTACGACCGATATTAGGAGTAATAACAATATCCGCTCGATTCCGCTCACTCTGACTTGATGCGGAGCGCTTAGCAGTCAGGTTGGTAGCTAGAATATTGGTTTCGAGAAATCCCCAAAAGTCACTCAATGAGTTCATAGTCGGTATTTGATTATTAGTATTATCACTGCCTTGAGCTCCCGTCACGTCTACAGCAATGACAATATCCGCACCCAAGTCATAGGCGCTATCTACTGGTACTAAGCTGACCACACCGCCATCGATATATTTTTTACCGACCTTTTCAGGAATGCGCGGGGCAATAAAAATATTGGGTACGCTACAGGATGCTTGTACGGCAAGCCCTGCATCGCCAGTGGTAAAGACTGTTTTCTTCAGAGTGTGTTTCTCTGCTGCGATTGCCGCAAAAGCAATAGGAAAGTCTTCTATGGTTCGCGCATTCACTTTGCTATTGATAAAGTTTTTTAACTTAATACCTTCGATGAAGCCTTGATTGGACAAAGTAAAGTCTGTGAGCTGGCTATCAGTAGTGGTTAGTGCCAATTGCTCAAGCTGTGCAGGCGTGTAACCACTGGCGTATAAGCTGCCAATCAAGCTACCCACACTCGTACCGACCACCAATGTTGGTTTGATACCGTTTTCTTCTAGCGCTTTAATGACGCCCACATGAGCAAACCCTTTTGCACCGCCGCCACCTAGCACCAGTGCAACAGTAGGGGGCTTAATAATAGGATCTGGTGTTGCAGGAATAGTCGATGGCAACGTGCTACATGCACTAATATACAAACCGAGAATTGATATTAAGCTGATGCGCAGCGTGCTCTTTAGATGACGATCAGATTGTGACGAAACTGAGGAGGCAAAATAGAAACAAGCATAGAAAAACACCTTATGAAATTGCCAGAATTCAAAAAATAAGACATCAGTTATTGGTATGATGAGAAGAAGCGGTTTATCTATAGTAGATGGACTGTATAGATGCTATTTTACTAAATAGCCTAGCATAAGCAATTGTATTGTCAGCTATAATGAAATGAGTCGAATTTGTTATACGTACTATCGTTATGGCTATTCTGTGGTACAAGTCATCATGTACAGCCTATTAAAAATGCTCGATTTAGCATACAAAAATTAAAAATAATATTGTTAGGATCTTTAATGCCAATATCGGAGAGTCATGCCTCATCTAACTCATTAGATCACTTTAGATCTGATATGCCGCTGTCAGCACTAGATATGCCAGTGTCTGCGCTAGCAGGTGTAGGGGTAAAAGTCGCAGAGCAGTTGGCGCAATTGAATATCAAGCGGATATTCGATTTGCTATTACATTTGCCCCGTGATTATGAAGATCGTAGTCGACTGGTATCAATCGCCGATATAGAGCATGGACAGTCAGCGCTAATTACTGGTCATATCGTCCATGTCGATACCAAGCGCAGTGGGATGACTGTGACGGTGGACGATGATACGGGTACGATATCATTGCGGTTTTTCAAGGTCTATCGTGGTCTGGTACAGACCATGAATTTGGGAACGCGCTTACAGCTATTTGGTGAGGTCAAAGTCAGCCGCTACGGTAAGCAGATACATCACCCTGAATATCAAGTTATCACTGACAATACCGTCATGACCGATATGGGATTGCAGCCTATTTATCCTACTGTCAAAGGTTTACATCAAAACAAGCTGCGCACTTTAATTAAACTGGCATTGCAAACGGTTCGGAGCCAAGGTCTGCCTATGACATTGTTTACGGCTGAAGATTTTGCAGTTGTATCCGATTTGCCATTAGTGCCTTTTGAGCCATCTAAATCAACAGTATCAGAGGCCGAATATACCGAAGATATTTTCTCGACATTAGCACGCAGCGTGCCTGACAATGTGACTAGCAATGCGATTGGCAATAGCGTATATAAACCCAACCCTTCTACCTATCAGGCAGATAATGATATACATAACGTCGCTGCCAGTATTGCTCAGCACAATGTCTATAACTTAACGATATTTGAAGCATTGGTACTGCTGCATACGCCGCCTACTTATACCAGCGCGTCTCAGCAATACAAACTATGCACCCAACTCAGTGCCCGTACGCATGCTGCCTGCCAGCGCTTGATTATTGAAGAGTTGACTGCGCATCAGCTCAGTCTGCTATATCGTCGCCAGCAGCTACATCAGCATAAAGCGCCCAAATGCACTATCAACAGTCCTCTTGCTGATAAGCTGTTTTCTGCATTGCCTTTTGATTTAACGGGTGCGCAAAAAAGAGTGATGAAAGACATCACTGCGGATATGGCGACCTCAATTCCGATGCTACGACTGGTACAGGGTGATGTGGGTGCTGGCAAGACGTTGGTGGCAGCAGGGGCGGCAGGCTATGCGCTCGATAGTGGCTGGCAGGTCGCGGTAATGGCACCGACTGAGATTTTGGCAGAGCAGCATCTACTGAATTTTAAGCAATGGTTTGAGCCATTAGGTATTGGTGTCGGTTGGCTTGCCGGTAAGCAAACGGCCAAACAGCGCCGTGAAGCTTTGGAAGCGGTTGCAGAAAATACCGTGCAAGTGGTGGTCGGTACTCATGCACTGTTTCAGGAGCAAGTTCAGTTCGCTAAATTAGGCTTAGTCATCATTGATGAGCAGCATCGATTCGGTGTTGAGCAACGCATGGCATTGACCAATAAAGGCGTGGCTAATAGCACACCGCACCAGTTAATCATGACCGCAACACCGATTCCAAGAACCTTAGCGATGAGCGTTTATGGCGATATGGATACCTCAATCATTGATGAATTGCCACCGGGGCGTACGCCAATTACGACGGTAACCATCGATCGCAATCGACGCGACGAGGTTATAGAACGTATTGCGATCAATTGCGAAGCGGGCAGGCAAGCGTATTGGGTATGCTCACTGGTAGAAGCGTCTAGTGTCTTGGATGCGCAGGCAGCCGAAGCCACTTATGAGGACTTAAATGAACGTCTAGATATTCGTATTGGACTAGTGCATGGCAAAATGAAGTCTGCTGATAAGCAAGCCATTATGCAGGAGTTCAAAGCAGGTAATTTGGACTTGCTGATTGCGACGACTGTCATCGAGGTAGGGGTCGATGTGCCCAATGCGTCATTGATGGTTATCGAAAATGCGGAGCGTTTGGGATTATCCCAATTGCATCAGCTACGCGGGCGAGTCGGACGTGGCTCGACCAAAAGCTTCTGTGTACTGTTATATCAAAAGCCGCTATCGGAGACAGGTACTGAGCGACTAAATGTCCTACGTGATAGTACCGATGGTTTTGTTATTGCTCAAAAAGACTTAGAGCTACGTGGGCCAGGAGAGCTGTTAGGCAAACGTCAAACGGGTAACGTTGGCTACTATTTGGCTGATTTGATCCGTGATGAGCAATTATTTGCCATTGCTCAGCGGTTAGCGAAGCATTTGATAGCAGACCCTGCGCGAAAAGCAGATGTCAGTCAATTGATTCATCGCTGGATGCCTGAGGCAAGTCGCTATACCAGTGTCTAGTGCCCAGTGTCTAGTGTCTAGTAATCAATGCTTAGTGCTTAGTATCGGTATCGGCAAGTAGGTTCAGTATGTCATTGAACCTAGCTCTGGATATAATCAAACAGCATGGCCACAACGTTAACATTCTTTATAGACGATACTCCATCCATAGTCAGTCGTTGAATACATCAGATATTCAGCGGCTGGCTGCACGCGATCTTATTTCTTTAAACCGGTCGATATGCCTTGAACATTGCACATGTATTCGGTCTAAGTTTCAATTAAGTTTATGAACGCTAGACACTATATATAAAAATAAGATGATGACTAAATATATGCTATTCTCGATAATTTGATGAACTATTATAATAATAAACAGTGCTTTAGAGAACATCGTAATACTCTCTGTAAGTAACGCTCATAGCTATATATCAGGCTGTCCAAACATTGCTTCGATTGCGTGCCACTTTTTATTATTGCTGTGAATGATTGATATTTTTAGTCATTCCATATCGAGTATTTCAATATTGACTGTACCTACAGAGAGTTATCATGAGCGATTTTGAAGAAACCCATTCTAAGCCGGCAGCTGAAGCTGAGTTGCCGCCATATCGTCAAACTGACACTGTATCTCAAAGGCCATCTGCAAAACCACCAATATGGCTGTGGCCCGTATTGGCAGCCGTGCTAGTGATTGGAGTACTGCTTGGCAAGTATTGGGGCAATGATAGTAGTGCAGCTACAGATGAGTCAGCAGCTTCTAATTCTGTCGCAAACGATCAGGCAACCGGTAGCGATGCCAGTATTGAGCAATCAGTACTCTCAGTAGAAACAGTCAGTCCAAGCCAAGATGATATCGGCAGCACGCTCAGTGCCGATGGAACCATCAATGCTAAAGATACTGCGAATGTCAGTGCAAAAGTCAATGGTGTGGCTATCGAGCGTATCTTGGTCGAAGAAGGCGACCGCGTCAGAGCGGGTCAAGTTTTAGCCGTGTTCGATACGGATGCTATGGAGCAGCAAGTACTACAGGCGCAAGCAGATGTCGCAGAAGCGGAAGCCACCCTTGCCAATGCCAGCGCTGATGCTGCACGTGTGCTGCCATTGATCGATATCGATGCCATCAGCAAACAAGAAGCCGACCGCTACCGTACCTCGGAAGTCCGTGCCAGAGCTTCTTTGCAAGCATCCAAAGCCCGTTTGAGCAATCAGCGTTTAACATTAGAGAACGCAAAAGTCGTCGCTCCTGTCAGCGGTATTATCAGTGAAAAAATGGTAGAAGTTGGGCAGGTGGCAGGTGGCAGGTTGGCAGGTGGAGATCCATTATTTACGATTATCAAAGGCGGCGTTTTGGAATGGCGAGCAGATATAGATCCTAAGCTTGTCGGGGATATAAATGTCGGTACGCCTGTACAAGTCAGTCTGCCGGGTGGTGATACAGTGATGGGGCAAGTAAACCGCATCGCACCCACCGCAGACAACAACCGTCAAATTACGATTTATGCCAGCCTAGCTGCCAACTCAAAGATACGTGCAGGCATGTATCAAACAGGCGAGTTTCTATTGGGAAGTACCAGTACGCAAACGATTCCTAATAGCGCAGTAGTCAGTAATGATGGTTATGATTATGTGATGCTCGTTACCGAATCGACTACTCGAGATGATCGGTCGATGGGACGTATCAAGCAGCAGCGAGTCACGTTAGGTGAGCGATTGGGCGAGAGCGTAGCAGTGCTAGAGCCTTTGCCAAATGACAGTCGTATCGTAAAACAGGGCGGTAGCTTCTTAAATGATGGTGACTTAGTGCGTGTTGTTAATGGTGTAACTCAAACCAGTAAGCCAGTGCAGGCACAGCCATGAGCTTAAACGTCTCCGCTTATTCTATAAAGAACCCGCTCGTCGCTATCTTGCTATTTGTGCTGCTGACGTTGGGCGGTATTTACGGTTTCATGAAAATGAAAGTCCAGCAGTTTCCCGACATAGACTTGCCAGCGGTGGTAGTCACGGTCACGCTACCGGGTGCTGCGCCTTCACAGCTCGAAAACGATATCGCCAAAAAGATTGAAAACAAACTGACCAGTATCGAAGGCGTGAGTCATATTCGCACCACGCTACAGACGGGCGCGGCGACCATTGCCACTGAATTTACCTTAGAAAAAGACATTCAAGAAGCGGTAGACGATGTGCGGTCAGCAGTCGGCGAAGTACGTGGTGATCTACCAGCTGCAGCCAACGATCCTATCATTACCAAAGTATCTACCGCAGGGTTTCCAGTGGTTACGTACTCTGTCGCTGCTGAAAATATGAGCGTGGAGGATCTATCGTGGTTTGTCGATGATACCGTTACCAAACGACTATCTGATATACCAGGCGTCAGTACCGTGAGCCGTGTTGGCGGGTTGCAGCGTGAAATCACGGTTGCTGCCGACCCAATTGCGTTAAGTGGTCTAAAGTTTTCTATTTCGCAATTATCGCAGCAAATAGCTGGTATCCAGCAAGACAGCTCTGGCGGGGAGGCAGAAGTTGGTAATACGACTCAGACCATCCGTGTTCTCGGTGCTGTTGAGCGAGCAAATGAGCTAAACGACTTGCAAGTGGCTGTCCCTACAGGGGGTACACAGGCTTTAGGTCGGATGGCAGAAATCACTGACGGCGCAGCAGATCCAAGCTCGATTGCCAAGCTAGACGGTCAAACCGTAGTGGCATTTAACATCACTCGCTCGCGCGGTGCCAGTGAGGTCGATGTGATGGAGCTGGTTGATGAAGAGCTTGCCAAGCTGACTGCTGATGTCGGTAACATCAGTATTGAAAAAGTCTATGATCGAGCCACACCCATTGCAGAAGATTATGAAGCTTCGTTAAGAATGCTCATCGAGGGTGGTCTGTTGGCTGTAGTGGTAGTCTTCCTGTTTTTGCGCAATATTCGCGCGACTATCGTTGCTGCGGTTGCTTTGCCATTATCAGTGATTCCAACCTTTTTAGGTATGTATCTGTTTGGCTTTAGTCTTAATATCATCTCACTACTGGCATTATCATTGGTCATTGGAGTGCTGGTTGATGATGCAATCGTTGAAGTCGAAAACATCATACGCCATTTACGCATGGGTAAGACGCCTTATGAAGCAGCGATGGAAGCCGCTGATGAAATCGGTCTCGCCGTTGTCGCTACTACGTTTACTTTAATTGCGGTGTTTTTACCAACGGCCTTTATGGGCGGTATCGTTGGACAGTTTTTCCGTCAGTTTGGTTGGACGGCTGCCTTATCAATTTTTGCCTCGCTGATGGTAGCGCGCCTGATTACCCCTATGATGGCAGCTTATATCTTGCGACCTGAGAAAAAGCACGTCGAAAAACAAAGCGCGATGATGAAATACTATCTTAAGATTGTGTCTTGGACTCTACATCATCGCTGGATAACCATGGGTGCAACACTTGTTTTATTTGTGGCATCGCTAGCTCTGGTTAAGCTGCTACCGACGTCATTTATCCCTGATAATGATATCGATCAAACTCGAGTGGCTATTGAGCTGACACCTGACGTGTCGTTGGCAGATACTGAGCGCGTGGCAGCGCTAGCGAGTGCTCGCATTTTGGCCATGCCTGAGGTGACCAATATCTTTACCTCAGTGGGAGAGGCGCAGGCGTCGATGGGTGCGTCGGATGGTGGCGGCGGTAAGGCTGAAAACATCGCGGGCTTGGATATCGTACTTGCTCCGCGTGCAGAACGAGGCACTAAGCAAGAGATAGAGCGCAAAATTAGCAAACTGATGACAGAAGTGCCAGGAGCACGGTTTACAGTCGGTCTATCGAGTGGGGGTGAGAGCGGTTATAACTTTTCATTGACCAGTACCAATCCGCAATTGCTTGAACAAACTGCACAAAAAATCATGTCTGAGATTCGAGGGCTACCAAGTGCAGGCGCTGTGACTAGTGATCGCAGTCTGCCACGCCAAGAGCTAACGGTAACGCCAGATAGATTGGCAATGGCTGATAAAGGGGTGACCACGCAAGATATCGCTACGACTCTACGTGTGGCGACCGTAGGCGACTATGAACAGCAATTGTCCAAGCTTAATCTTGATACACGCCAAGTACCAATCGTCGTACGTCTACCTGATGTGGCTAAGCAAAATGTTAGTCAGCTAGAAGGTTTGTACGTGCCGAGTACTATGCCTGCAGGTCAAGGCGTGCGCGTCGGTGAGGTTGCTACGCTAGACTTTGGCACTGGGCCTGCGCAGATTAGCAGACTGGATCGAGAGCGTGCTATTAGTATCACGGTACAACCTGCGAGTGGCGAGCTTGGCGATTTGGTACAGGCGGTAAAAGCAGTACCGACCATGCAGCAACTGCCGCCTTCGATTACCATTATCGACCAAGGTCAAGCCGAAAACATGGCAGACCTCTTTAGTGGCTTTATCATTGCGATGTCCGTCGGTGTGGTTTGTATTTTAGGCGTGCTGATTCTACTTTTTGGTCGTTTGTTGCAGCCTTTTACCATTCTGATGGCGTTACCTCTGTCGATTGGTGGGGCGTTTGTCGGCTTGGTTATTACAAATAGCAGCTTATCGATGCCTTCGATGATTGGTTTTATTATGCTCATGGGTATTGCGACCAAAAACTCAATCCTGCTGGTCGATTACGCGTTGATTGCCCAACGCCGAGGGCTGGCGCGTTTTGAGGCTATCGTAGATGCATGCCGCAAGCGTGCACGGCCTATTATCATGACAACTATTGCGATGGGTGCAGGTATGTTGCCCCTAGTATTTGGTTGGGGTGATGCAGATCCTACTTTTAGGCGACCGATGGCAGCAGCGGTACTGGGTGGTCTGGTGACCTCTACGCTATTGAGCTTGGTTGTTATTCCTGTCGTCTATACCTTGATGGATGATCTATCAGGATGGTTTGCTAAGTGGTTGGCTCCACATGGCAAACCTAGTGACTCCTAATAGTTACTTCTCATAGTCACTTCTCATAGAGAGCCAAATAGCTAACCAAATAGTGAGCCAAGACACGACACAATAGTAGCAATGTGGAAAATGCTGAATGATTAACACGCTCTCGATTAGGTCATACACTCGTCAGACTAGAGGACATTCTCATGACTTTCATCAGATTGTTTTGCCTTTGCGAGGGGCAATCAATATCGAAGTTGGGAGCTATACTGGAAAAGTTATCCCAAGCGAATGTGTTGTCGTTAAGGCAAATGAAAAGCACTACTTTAGCGCTGAAGAGAATGCAAAGTTTATCGTTGTGGATACAGATCTGTTGCCAGAAAATGTGCTTCATGCATCACAAATTGTTTTTTCTATAAGTTCTCCATTGTTGGCTTTTTTGGAGTTTTCAGAAAGTCAGTTAAGGTATCAAATCAATCCTGAAGTAGAGAGATTAATGTTTGATACCTTTTATAAGCTTCTAGAACAACAAAATCTATTTGTGCAATATGACGCTCGAATTAGAGAAGTCGTCGCATATATTCATCACAATTTTGCTAAAAACCTTTCTGTCGAAGTGTTGGCGGATATCTCTTGTCTCAGTGCCACACAGTTCAAAAAGAACTTCAAATCGCAAACAAGCCAAACCGTTACTGAGTACATCACAAAGATCAGAATGCAAAAGGCGCAAGCTTTGTTACTACATACGGATTCACCTATCGCTATCATAGCCGAACTGGTTGGTTATACGGATGTTAGTGCTTTTAGCCGCCGCTTTTCTAAATATTTTGGCATTGCCCCTTCCAAATTAAAACACGTCTAACCAGACATGCAAACCGTCTAATCTGCACAAATAGTAGTCTATAACCCTCTATAATAATGTTATTCATTATAACGTTAGAGGTAGCTACTATGCTGCAGAATAAATCTAGTCTAAGTGCTATTTTATGTGTGATAGCTGCCAGTGTTCTTTGGGGAACGACAGGTACAGCCTCTGCTTTTATACCTGACGTTAGTCCATTAGCCGTTGGTGCGTTTTCGATGGGGATAGGCGGTGTATTGCTAGTATTGAATGCTAAGAATAATTTATTAAGCGATAGACAGAAACTACTTTCTAAACCCAGTCTCTTATTCATCGGTAGTCTATGCGTTGCTATCTATCCTTTGGCTTTTTATTCCTCCATGAGATTGGCAGGTGTCGCTATTGGTACAGTGATCTCAATTGCTAGCGCACCATTTTTCACTGTTATCATGGAGCGTCTAATTAGCAATAAAAGAGTCACTAGTCGATGGATGGTAAGTTTTATATTTGGTGTGGTTGGCGTTATTTTTCTTACTTTAGGGAAAACCCAATATTTGGATATAAGCGCACAAGCAAATAATCGAATACTAGGCGTGTTGTTAGGGTTAGTTGCAGGATTGACCTATGCCACATACTCATGGACAGCACGTCAAATGATAGAGAACGGGGTAAACTCGAAATCAGCGATGGCCAGTATGTTTGGTCTGTCGGCGATCTTATTGTTGCCATCATTATTATTAACAGGGGGAAACCTGTTTTTGGATGCAAAACATATAAGCGTTGCCCTATATCTGGCAATTGCGCCGATGTTCTTTGGTTATTTACTTTTTGGTCAAGCGTTGAGAGTGATTGAGGCGAGCAAAGCGACGCTTATCACGTTACTAGAACCTATCGTGGCCACTATATTGGCTATCATTATAATCGGTGAAATATTCTCTCCTATCGGCTGGCTAGGCATGTCACTCATGATAGTCTGTCTTTTATTGCAGGTAATGAAGACGCCAAAACTGACAGGTTATCGAGGAAGGCGTGCACTATATAAGTAATCAAACAATTAGCAAAACAATGTTGCTGATAACAAGCAGTGTTTTTGATGAGTGATTGCCTACTAAGTATGACTCTTTGTATGACGTTAGTCTAAAACTGGTAAGTTGAATGGATTAGTTGGGTCAGTCTTTGCTATAGTCTGTCCAATCAAATTTATTGAAGAAATTGTTTACCTCTTATAGCACTATTTTAATTTTACTAATAGATTGATAGCTGCTAGAGCGATAAACCAATCACTATAAATTAATCTCTAAAAAAACTAGAAAATAAGGAATAACTATGATTAATGCATATGCAGCAAAAGAGAAAGGTGGCAAATTTGAGCCTTATGAATATGATCCAGGTGCTCTAGGCGATCACGAAGTAGAAATCGAAGTATAGTCAAGTCTATATAAATCCGCTACAGCGTCATCCTCGCTAAGCATACTAATGTATAACTTGCACTCGGTTTCCTTGTATCGAAATTATATTGAACTGACAATACATAGCTGCGGTATCTGCCATAGTGATTTATCAATGTGGCAAAATGAATGGGGTATGACTTAATATCCGTTTGTCGGTGGGCATGAGGTTGCAGGTAAAGTCCTCAATAAAGGCAAGCACGTCAAGCATTTAGAGTTGGGCGACAAAGTGGGACTTAGTTGGCATAAAGGGTACTGTAACATTTGTGATCTATGCATCGATGGAGACCACAACCTATGCCCTGAGCAAGAAGGTACAATTATCGGTAACCACGGCGGCTTTGCAGATAAAGTACGCGCAAAAGATACTAGCGTCATCAAGATACCTGAAGGGCTTGATTTTAACGCGGTAGGACCACTGCTATGTGGCGGTATCACAGTGTTTAACCCACTTATGCAGTACGACATCAAACCAACTTCTAGAGTGGCTGTAATTGGTATTGGTGGCTTGGGTCATTTGGCATTGCAGTTTGCCAATGCGTGGGGCTGTGAAGTGACGGCATTTACCAGTGAATCAAAAATGGAAGAAGCAAAAGAGATGGGCGCTCACCATTCACTAAACTCAAGAGATGATAGCGAAATTGAAAAAGCCGCAGGTTCTTTTGATTTAATCATCTCAACAGTGAACGTTGATATGAACTGGGATGTCGTGATCAAAACGCTAAGACCAAAAGGTAAGCTGCATTTTGTTGGACTGCTAGAAGCACCACTAGAGATATCGGCTGCACCAATGATTATGGCTCAAAACAGTCTATCAGGCTCGCCAGTTGGCTCACCAGCGACGCTACGTAAAATGCTAGATTTTGCTGCGCGCCATAATATTCAGCCCGTCACTGAAACATACAAAATGTCTGAGATTAATGAAGCGTTTGAGCGATTAGAGAGTGGCAATGCTCGCTATAGAGTGGTGCTAGAGAGAGACTAAACGTCGTTACAGGCAACTAAAACAAGCCACCAAATAAGCACAATAATAGTGATACTCTAATTAATAGATAGAGTGTCACTATTTTTTTGTATCGAAATTCTGCTTTTCACCAGTTTTTAAAATATGAGGATTATTTGGAGCTGGATATAAGTATCTTTATTTAATTTTTGCTCAGGCAATTATTACTACTTTTTTAAACTGCTAGTAGGTTGTTTTAAAACTATAAAAAAACCCTGCTACTGAGTTTACAATAGCAAGGGTAAATATTTGTCTTTTCAGAGCTGTCGTAGAGTAATTCTTCTTATTCTACCGTGACTGATTTTGCCAAATTGCGCGGTTGATCGACGTCTGTGCCACGCATTACTGCTACATGGTATGACAACAGCTGCACAGGCACGCTGTAGACGATAGGGGCGAGCGTCTCGCAAACATCAGGTACATATACTAAGTGCAGTCTATCTTCTGCGACCATTTGACTGGCTTCGCTAGCGAAAACAAATAGCTCGCCATGACGCGCATGCACTTCTTGCATGTTGGCTTTTAATTTATCAAACATACTGTCTTTGGGCGCTAGTACGACGATGGGCATGTCTTTATCGACCAATGCTAATGGACCGTGTTTAAGCTCGCCTGCCGCATAACCTTCTGCATGAATGTAGGAAATTTCTTTTAGCTTTAACGCACCTTCTAGCGCAATCGGGAACTGTAGACCGCGACCTAAGAATAGACAGCTTTTCTTATCTTCAAAGCTTTCACTCATGGTTTTGATAGGAGCATCAAGGTTTAAGCTGGCGTAGAGTTGTCCTGGTAATTGATGTAACTCACTTAATAACGTATTTAACTGCTCGTCAGTCATGCGTTTCTGCGTGACACCAACTTTTAATATCAACAATATCAAAGCCACAAGCTGAGTGGTAAATGCTTTGGTAGAGGCGACGCCAATCTCAGGTCCTGCTAACGTCGGCAAGAAAATATCTGTTTCACGTACCAGCGATGACGTCGGTACATTACATAATGCCAAGCTGACTAAGCCTGCTGGTGTTTGCTTCTGGATATCACGTAACGCTGATAAGGTGTCTGCTGTTTCACCAGATTGAGAAATACAGATGACCAAAGTATTATCGACGACGACAGGATTGCGATAGCGGAATTCGCTGGCAACCTCGACCGAGCAAGGTATACGAATAAGGCTCTCAAACCAGTATTTTGCGACCATACCAGCGTGATAACTGGTACCACAAGCAATCACTTGCACATGACGAATACCTGACAATAGTGTCTCATGACGCTGTAAAAAATCGTCGCGTAGTTTAGTCGTTTCACCATTGTCCAAAGCCATCTCGATCGTACGAGCGACGGCATCTGGCTGCTCGTAAATTTCTTTGAGCATATAATGCTTGAACTCGCCTTTATCGGCATTATGCTGGGTTGCATCAATCTCATGTATCTGACGTTGGACTTCAACACCATCTGCATAAACTTGAATGCTATTGCGAGTTAATTTGGCGATATCGCCTTCTTCTAGATACATAAAGCGGTTAGTCACTGGCAGCAAAGCCAACTGATCTGATGCGATAAAATTCTCACCGATACCAACACCAATCACTAAAGGTGAGCCTAGACGTACAGTAATGAGCTCATCAGGGCAATCTACGTGGACGATACCCAATGCAAAAGCACCGTGCAGTAGCGGGATAATGGTGCGTACTGCTTCTAACAAGTCAGGTGTCTTTTTGTAGATATCATGGATCAGATGCGCCACAACTTCAGTATCTGTCTGTGAAGTAAACACATAGCCCTTGGCTATTAGCTCTTCTTTCAGCTCAGCGTAGTTTTCGACGATGCCGTTATGTACGACCGCAATTTTGCCTGACACGTGTGGATGCGCATTACGCTGTGCTGGCTCGCCATGGGTTGCCCAGCGTGTATGAGCAATACCGATATGACCATCAAAAAACTCTGGGTTGATAGCAACGGCATTAACCAGTGCCTGTACTTTACCCACTTGGCGCTCACGGTGTAGTTCACCATCACGAATAACCGTCAGGCCAGCTGAGTCATAGCCGCGATACTCTAAACGCTTTAGGCCTTCAAGTAAGATATTAGCGATATTTCGCTCAGCAACGGCGCCTACAATTCCACACATGGCTATTCCTTAGATTCAAATTTTAGTAGTTCAATATATAATGGTGCAAGATCAAATAATTTGGTTGGTCATTAATGATGAATCATCAACAGATAAATATGATGAAGCAGCACCACAAAGATTGCCGTACTGCTTAGGTTTATTCAAAAATGACTGAGGTTGGCTAAACCACCAATGAGCAATTATTTTTTAGTTGGTCTTTGAAAGTCGTTTTTTTGTACTTGACGCGCACGACCAAACGCTAAGGCACTACAATCAACGTCTTTGGTAATCACAGAACCAGCGGCAACGGTAGCTGTATCGCCAATCGTCACTGGAGCGACTAAGCTAGCATTGGAGCCGATAAACGCATTGTCTTCAATGATGGTTTGCGATTTATTAGCACCGTCATAATTACAAGTAATGACACCAGCGCCGATATTAACGCCTGTACCGACAGTCGCATCGCCGACATAGCTTAAGTGATTTACTTTACTGCCTTTGCCGATAGTCGATTTCTTAATTTCGACAAAGTTACCAACTTTGCTATTATCAGATAGTACGGTATCAGGACGCAAGTGCGCAAAAGGCCCGATATCAACACCAGCACCGATATCAGCGCGATCGATCACGCAATACGGTTTGATGTAGCAGGCATTACCAATCTTGGCATTTTTGATGACACAGCCCGCTTCGATATAGACGTTGTCACCCAAGGTACAGTCACCTTCAAACACCACATTAACGTCAATAAATACATCTTGACCAGCGCTTAACGTACCACGGATATCGACACGAGTAGGGTCGGCAAACTGTACGCCAGCTTCTTGTAAGTCAGCAACTAGCTTACGTTGCCAAGTGCGTTCTAGACTAGCAAGCTGTTGACGATTATTAACTCCTTCAATCTCAAACGTATGCTCAGGCTCAATCGCTGCGATAGTAATACCATCGGCAACTGCCATTTTGACGATATCCGTCAGATAATATTCTTGCTGTGCATTATCGTTAGAGAGCTCAGGCAAATATTTGTGCAGTAATGCATTATCGACGCAGTAGATACCGCTGTTAATTTCTTTAATACTTTGCTCTTCAGCATCGGCATCTTTTTGTTCAACGATGGCTTCAATATTACCTGCTTGGTCGCGTTTAATACGACCCAATCCAAATGGATTATCGACAGTCAACGTCAGCATCGACATACCATTAGTATTGGCAGTTTTTAATGCCGTTAGCGTCTCACAGCTGACCAATGGCACATCACCGTAAAGAATGAGACTTTGTCCTGACTTGGGTAAATCAGACAGTGTCACCTTGACCGCATGGCCAGTTCCCAATTGCTCAGTTTGAGCAACCCAAGTAATTGATGCTTGTGTATATTGATTGGTAATTTCTGACTTTACTTGATCGCCACCAAAGCCATGAACAATGATGGTTTCATCAACAGTGAGCTGATGGCACGTATCTAGTACATGGCCTAATAAAGACTTCCCAGCCAATGTCTGCAATACCTTTGGCTTTGCCGATTGCATACGTGTGCCTTTACCGGCAGCTAAAATAATTACAGAAAGAGGAGATGTCATAATAGGCTCGCAAATGTAACAAAATATAATATTGGATTATAGCGCAAATGTTCAGTTAGAAAAACACTGTGATGTGCAGGCTTTGTAATGCAACCTGCTAACAATAGATCAATTGTCGATGCAGGAGAGTAGCGTTCAAATTGATAACGTTGCTAGGATAAGCGATTATAGAATAGCCAATTCAGTATCGTAGTAGTATGGGTAGCTTATAACAGCACACCAAACATAACCGCTACCCATACTACTGCTGCCATGATACCGGCGATGATGTCATCAAGCATAATGCCTAACCCACCAGCAACCCTTTTATCAGCCCATCCAATCGGTGGCGGCTTAACGATATCAAAAAATCGAAATAAGATAAAAGCGAAAACAATGGCGAAAATAGAAAGCTCTTGAGACACATTTTGCCAGAAGTTATCGTCAGCAATCCCCATATAAGACAAGGGTAGTAGGGTAATCCAAATACCTGCCCACTCATCCCAAACGATATGCGGATCATCATGACCTTGCATCAACTCAGCAGTACGTCCGCAAATCCAAACGCCCAAAATACAAGATAGAATTGTCAAAATGAGAAAAGGTACAAAGCCCAAACTCAACAATGGTATGGCAATGATTAACCCACCAACAGTACCCCAAGTGCCAGGTGCACGGCGCGGCAGACCACTACCTAAACCTAGCCCAAGCCAATAAACCACACGGTCAAGCACGCTAGCACCGACTGGTAAGGGTGGGCAGTCATTTGCTTTACGGATGTCAGGCTTAGATAAGTCGTGATCAGTCATGGATTAGCCTGTAAAGTGTTGGTAACCAGTAAGATTAGGCCACGTTAAAAACGGTGCGGGCTGAGTTGGCGTCACTGGCTGATTTTTATAAAACAGTTCAAGACGTGAGTTATCAGGAGACTTGGTATCTATCGCTATCGGATCTGCTAGTGCAATTACCTCGCCGATACAAGTGACAGGTGTGTTGCCAGTAGGCGGTTTGATATGTGCAGGTAAGGTAAACGCTAATTCGTAGTCATCGCCGCCCGTTAGTTGACATAACAAACGCTCAGATAACTCTACCGTGGCTAGTAACTCGCTACTCGGTAGCTTGTCTAAATGGATGCGCATGCCTACAGAGCTTTGCTGACAGATATGCCCAAGATCTTGATAAAGACCGTCAGAGATATCTATCATCGCTGTGGCACCGATCTTTGCCAATGCTGCACCTAGTGCAATACGCGGCGTTGGCATATGTAGACGATGTGCCAACTCGATACCTTGTGCGCTGTCAGGATGTTGCAAGGCGAAAGCAGCATCACCAAGTGTGCCTGAAACATAAACTTTGTCACCAACTTGCGCACCTGATCGATAAATGGCTGGTGTATCTGCAGCGAGCAACCCTTGCGCGCTGATGCTAAGCACTAAACGCTCACTGCGCGTCGTATCACCACCTATCAGCGTCACGCCAAACAGCTGGCAAGCATGAAACAGCCCTTTGGCAAATTCAGTAAGCCATTCGTGTTTTGCCAAACGTTCAGGTAATGCCAGCGCTAGCATAATGCTATGCGGCGTCGCACCCATAGCAGCGATGTCTGAGACATTAACGGCCACGGCTTTATAGCCAATCGCAAATGCTAATTCGTCGACTCTTTGCCAGTCAGCATGAAAGTGACGACCTTGAACCAGTGTATCAATACAGCTAACCAAGCGTGATCCTGCTGGCAATGCCATCACAGCCGCGTCGTCACCGATACCTTTTTCGATACCAGTTAATGGCGCATGCGTGGCCTGCATCTGTGAGAATATACGCTCAATCAGCTCAAACTCGTTCATGGCTAGTCTTAGTCTTAATCTTTAGTATCGTTAGCGTTTTTCTTACTCGCCTTAAAGTCACTGATATTTGCACTGGCTTTACTGGCACTACTGCGTTTAACGTTGGCTTTGTTAGCACTGATACGCGGCTTGTTTGATGCAGTCGGCTCATCGACGATAGCGCTTTCTGTTTCAGCAGCAGTTTCGATATTATCGGCTGAACTTACTTCAGGCTGTTTAGCCGCCGCTTTTTGTGACGTACGTAGATTGGCATTGGTATCTGCTTGTACCTCTAAAGCGCGCAGCTCACCAGCCATTTTATCCAGTACCGCATTGATCAATTTATGAGCATCAGTCGCCCCAAAGTGATTGTTTAGCTTCATCGCTTCATCAAGCACGACTTTATAAGGAATCTCTACACGGTTTTGCAGCTCATACGCGCCAATCAACAAAATAGCGTGCTCAACCGTATCTAGCTTATCAACCTCACGATCGAGATGCTGACTGATAATCGCATCGAGTGCTTCAATTTGCTCTGGGATGTCGCGCATCATTTCATGATAATAACCGATATGGACGGTATGCATAGCATTGGTTGCACGCGTACGGGCAGCAATATCATGTGGAGCATTGGCTTTCCAGCCAAGCTTGCCATCTACATCAAAGCGGCGGTCGGTGACGAGCCACTCATATAGACCTTGCATAGCAAAGCGGCGCGCCTTACGGATAGCGGTGTGACTGGTCTTATAAGAAGACTCACTCATATCGAAGGTTTGATCACCTGCACTACTGCTCGCTATACGGGTAGCTTCAGCTTGTCCATCATTGGCTTGTGCGGTTTTCGCAGCGCTGATAGCGCGCTTGAGTTGGTCAGTCATAGGGGGTCTGTACCTAAATTTTTGAGATGATACCCAGTCAAAATATAAATTAACAAAGTAGCTTTTTAGCTTTGTTTATTCAAAATTTTAAAGGGTATAGAAATACGGCGAAAATTCAAAAAATAGCCAGTGTGTTGATAGCTGGCGTCATGTTACAAGGTGCTGCTATTGCTCAATAGCAGCACCAGTTAGACTAATAAATTTGAGCTTTAAGGCTTAAGCTTCATCGATATCATCAATATCAAGCTGTGACAAAACAGCGATCATTTCTAGCACAACCATCGCAGCTTCAGAGCCTTTATTACCTGCTTTTGTACCAGAGCGCTCAATAGCTTGCTCGATGCTATCAGTGGTGATGATACCGTTAGCAACAGGGATATTATAATCCATTGCCACAGCGCTCAAACCTTTGGCCGACTCGCTAGCTACAATATCAAAGTGCGGCGTGCTGCCACGGATGATTGCACCCAATGCCACAATTGCGTCAAAACGATCTGATTCCGCAGCGCGCTGGGCCACAAGAGGTAGCTCAAATGCGCCAGGCACGCGAATAACGGTAATATTGCTACCCAATACACCATGACGGAGTAGGGCATCAATTGCACCATCAACTAATGACTCAACGACAAAACCGTTAAAACGACCAACAACGATACCAATGCGAGCATCAGCGTTTTGATGTAGGTTACCATCGATATGAGTCACGTCGTTGCGCTGCTGTTGTAAATTCGACATAAAAAATCCTTTGCTTAATAAGCGTTCAATTGAAATATAGGCGTCAATAAATAGCTAAATAGTCTGATGCGTTCAATCGATTCGGTCACCTATTGTTTTGGCGTTGCCCTAGTTAATTGAACGAAAATAAATGGTTAGCGCTATGATAGCATTTTTTTGGGTTTTATTTGTATATTACGAGCGTGCTAAAGACGCATCTGTATTCCTTGCGCTGCCATATACTCTTTGGCCTCCAATACCGTGTACTCACCGAAGTGAAAAATACTGGCGGCAAGTACGGCATCGACACCGCCTTCTAGTACGCCTTCTGCTAAATGTTGTAGGTTACCGACGCCGCCTGAGGCGATAACTGGTACATTAACGCGGCTCGTAATTTGCTGCATCAGCGCCAAATCATAGCCTTTTTTGGTGCCATCACCGTCCATCGAGGTGACTAGTAATTCACCAGCGCCCAGCTCTGCCATTTTGCTCGCCCAAGCAACGGCATCGATACCCGTTGGCTTACGGCCACCATGAGTGAAAATCTCCCAACGTGGTACGACAATACCATCGACGTTGATATCAGCGACGCGTTTGGCATCGATGGCAACGACGATACACTGGTTGCCAAATTTCTGCGCGGCTTCACCAACGAACTCCGGCGTAAATACGGCTGCTGAGTTAATCGCCACTTTATCCGCGCCAGCATTGAGCAAATTGCGGATATCAGCAATTTTTCGAACACCGCCCCCAACAGTTAGCGGAACGAATACCGTTTCTGCCATGCGTTCAACAGTATGATAAGTGGTGTCGCGCTCATCATTGGTCGCAGTAATATCCAAAAAAGTAATCTCATCAGCGCCCTGTTCGTTGTAGCGTTTGGCTACTTCGACAGGATCGCCTGCGTCTTTTATATCGACAAACTGCACGCCTTTGACCACGCGGCCATTGTCTACGTCCAAGCAAGGAATGATACGCTTTGCTAACATAGGGTCTTTCACCTTATAATCAATTCATAGGCGCTAGTCTAGCAAAATCACTGCTATTTCAGGCAGGTTTTCGCAAGATTATTACGCTTTTCACCATAGTTTTATCATGCGCGGTACAATTGCTGTCATTACCGCATAAATTTATCCTATTTAACTTCTTATCCAATTGCTATAAGTGAGATGTCATGTCCGTCTATACCCAGTTAACCGATGATCAGTTTGCCACCTTTTGCCAAAGCTTTGGCGTGTCGTTTGCCCGCGCGATTCCGATCACTCAAGGTATTAAAAACTCAAACTGGTTTATTCAAACGACTGACGATGTAGACGGCACGTACTCTTACGTATTCACTTTATTTGAAGAGCGTCCACCTGCTGATATCGAAAAAATGGCCGTTATTCTTAATCAATTAAATGGCAAATTACCAGTTGCCGCGCCGCTAGCCGTTGTTGAATCAAATGGTTCGCAAACGGATAACGATGATAAGCGTTATGTCATCCATTATGAAGACAAAGCGATTACGCTAGTGCCGTGTCTAACAGGTTCACATCCAGATCAAACCACGCAAGCAATGTGTCATGATATTGGCGCGGCATTAGCGATGCTGCATGAAACGCTACAAGCACTACAACCAAGTGAGCAATATGGCGTGCCTTTGTACCCATGGGCAGATGTGCGCGACCGTGAAATGCAGTTTATGCCAGGTGACGAAGCTAAGCTGATGAGCGATATCTGGCGCTCTTATTCGGAATTACCACTGGCAACCTTGCCAAAAGGTTTATGCCATTTAGACATGTTCGCTGACAATACCTTATGGAATCTACAAAAAGGCGAAGCGCGGCTGACGGGCCTGTTGGATTTTACCGAAGTCAGCGTTGAGCATTATGTGATGGATATTGCGATCACTATCAATGATTTTTGTACCACGTGGGGTGTTGCAGAACAAGGCGAATCCGTTAACTTTGATCGTAGTAAAATGGCAGCGTTCTTACAAGGTTATGAATCGATTCGCCCGCTAAATAACGACGAAAACCGTGCACTACCTGTTATGCTGGCAAAGGCAGCAGTGATTTTCTGGTTATTACGCCTAAACGTGATTCACTACAATCGTACCGAAGGCCGTACGGGTGATAACATCATGGTCAAAAACCCTGACTTGATGAAACGCTTGGCTGCTTATCATTGGGCGCATGTTGAAAAGTCGCAAAATACCGTATTTGTACTATTAAGCAAACCAGATAATCAAATAGTCGGCGTATTTAGCAGTATCACGCAAGCTGAGCAAGCGCAGGAAACATTAAATAGTAGTGAGTTTGCAATCAAAGAATATACGCTAGATCAATTGTCTTAAGCATTGCCTATTCATTTATTCTAGTACCAATGCTAGTACTAATTTTAGTACCGAAACCTTAGAGGCGACCCCATGACCGATCAAGTTGATAACTGGCACAAACTGGCGCGCTACGATACCAATATGCAGGGTGAGCTGCACGCCAACCTACTACGTAATAACGGCATCACCGTGTCCTTGCAACCGCTCAGCGCTATCCCAGGTATGAACTCGGGTATCGTTCTCTGGGTAGAGGATACGGATTTGGTAGAAGCTCAGTGTATCTTAGCGACCATTCCAACCGATGGTGCAGCCTTACTAGATGAGATGAGTGATGCTGACTTTGATGCGCTATCTGCTGCTCAAAGCAATCCTATTCAAGGTAACTCGATAATAGACGACAATAAAGGCGGTGAACTGTAAATGTGTCAACTCTTAGGAATGAACTGTAATACCCCAACAGATATTGGCTTTAGCTTTGCAGGATTTCGCAAGCGCGGCGGGATGACAGACAGTCATGAAGATGGCTTTGGTATTGCGTTTTTTGAGCGCAGCGAATGCAGCAATAATGACAAAGCTAACGATGAGACGGCAAATGACTCAACGGGTCTGCGTTTGTTTCATGACAATCGTCCAAGCCATCTATCGCCAGTCGCCGATTTAGTCAATAACTACCCAATCAAAGCCATGAATGTCATCGCGCATATTCGTAAAGCGACGCAAGGGCAGAACTGCTTGGCAAATACCCATCCATTCGTCCGTGAAGTTTGGGGCGAGCAGTGGGTGTTTGCGCACAATGGGCAGATGAATAGCGAATTTATCAAACGCTGTCAGCGCCTACAAGACAACGGCAATGCCTCACACTGTCAGCCAGTTGGTTCAACTGATTCTGAAATGGCATTTTGCTATTTGGTCAATCGTCTAAAGAGTAGCTTTAAGTCACGCCCTGATGACAAGACACTGTTTAATTTCTTGACCACCCAGTGTCGCTATCTCTCTGCCAATGGGTTATTTAATTGCTTAATATCCAATGGTAGGTGGCAACTGGCTTATGCAGGTAGCTTACTGTTTTATCTTACGCGCAAAGCACCATTTGGTGAAGCCAAACTCGCTGATGATGATATGGCGATTAATTTTGGTGATGTGACCACAGACACAGATAAAGTCACTATTTTAGTCACCGTTCCATTGACTGAAAATGAGAAATGGCAACAATTGGCAGTCAATGAATGTTTAATTTTTCAAGATGGTGATGTCATTTATAAAGACAGTCCAAGCCAGCGTAAATTTTTGACCGTTGATGAAGGTATTGCAATTGCACGAGCCGTTGGAGCGAGTGTTTAGGGAACGATAAATAACTAAATTTTTTTAAATATAACTTCCACAACACCGTTTAAACTTTTCACCCGACCCACAAATGCACGGTTGCTTTTGGCTGACAGTCATCGCAACCGTTGGATCTAAAAAGTACCAGCGCGTATCAACGTTGGCTTTGTGTTTAGCTTTTACAAAAGTAGACAGTTCATGATGCGCCTGTATTTTTCCTGCTAAATCACCTGCATTATCTTTAGCATTAAAATAAGCCTTAAATTCAACCTGTGCATGCCTCTTACCCAGCTTTGGCTTGTGTTCTACAATCTCTAATCCTGCCCAATCTGTCTCTTTAGCCCAACTCTTAATCGCCTGAACGTCAAGCAAGCCTTGCTGCGCAGGTACTGTGGTCTTGACGATATAGTCTGGTTTCACGAGTACAAACGCACTATAGCGCGTACGCATGAGCCGTTCGGCTGTCTCCGCTTTTATACCATCTGCTTCGTCAACCTCATCATTATAAAAAGCACCATTATAAAAAGCATCATGATAAGGCTGGCAGCAGTTTTGATAGGATAGCGGAGCGTTTGCCGTCTCTGCTGTTAGATTGATTTGGCAAGGGCAAGTATCTGGGTAAGATTGCATGTTTTACTCTAATTTTTGTTTGGGCTTATTCGTTTAGGCTCAATGGTCTTTTGATAACTTTATTGCAGCATGCTTTTTATTAATTCTGGCAATATACCGACTTTGAGCTGCGCCCATGCGGAAGGATCACTTAGTCGTGACCAAAACATCTCAAAAGGCGGGGCGGCATACACCAGTAGCGCAAGGATAGTGTATAGAAGCAAATACCACCATTTGTCTTTTGGCTGATAAAACTTCATCGCCGTGCCCGATGAGCGCTTCATTTTCATATTGGACAAATTGACGCTATACAGCTCGTCCAATGACAAATGTACCATCGCGCCACCAAATAAAAACAGCCCATAAAACCAGCTGGTCGTCAGTGGTAGGTGCAAGCCATAATAACTTAGGCACGTCAGACCCAATCCCAGTATCGCCATATACGGCACAGAGTGGATGACACCGCGATGCACCGTCATAGTAGTAAAAATATGAAAAACCACATAACGCATAAAACCGTAGCCCGCTAGCCACAATACTATCAATGCCAGTAAGCTCAAATCACTACGCCAATGCATGACCAGCCCAAAGGCAAATATAAACGAGGTGATATTAAAACCGAGCTTAATCGGTGTTGAATTATCAGAATCCAAGTCTGGCAGCAACCCACCGATAGTACCAAGCGCCACGCACACCAGAAATCCTGAATCATCAATCAATCCAGCTTTATAAACCGTCAAACTCAGTGTGCCGCTGACCATAAATGCGACATTTAAGTGGGTATTAAAATTTGCCATAAAACTCATTCATCCATAGCGCTCAAAAAGTCCTTTCGAGCGGCGTATCTAGCAGTAAAAAAGCGCACCATGATACCATAGACCGTCCATACGTCTAATAGAGATAGCCTGTAAGAGAGAGCTTCTATGCCTGCCAGTGATTTACCCGCCACACTTAACTCTGATATTCATACTAAGCAGCTGCCTGTAGTAGAAGGTCAGCTTGATCACAGCTTTGCTGCTATTGATTGGCAAGCGCCTTGGTTGTCGCACATCACTCAATTGGGTTATATCAGCAATACGATTGAACGCCTTAGTCGCTCAGAACCGCAGAGGAATAGCTTGGATAGTTTAGGTACTTTGGGTGATCTAGAAAGTTTGGATAATTCAAAAAGCCCAAATAAGCATGATATAAATGCTTCTGACATCAATACGCCTGACACGATTGCCAAGGTCTTAAAAACAGCAATGACGCAGCAGGCTGATCACTTAGAGCAGCCGTTACCGCATACCAAACCTACTCATGACCACAAATCTCAAACGCTACAGTTCGTTTCTCAAAATGTATTGCCTGAAGGGGAAGCCTATGAACAATTTATCGGCACAACTGGCAATATCCCGACGCGAGATAACTTACATGATTTGTTTAATGGCAGTATTTGGCTGACCTTTCCGAAGACTAAAGCTATGCTCAATTACTACCATATGCTAGAAATCGCTAAACAAGGCATTAGTGAGCGTCGAGGGCGTGTGCGCGACACTATTACTGTCTTTGATGAGAATGGCGCAGTGCTGGTCACGGCAGACCCAAATATTGGTGAAGCATTAGTGGATTTTGACTGGCAGGCAAGTTTGGTGAAACCGCGCGCTAAATGGGACAACCCAGCACAACCGAATACAAGTGCTCAGGCAGCAGTCTATATCTTTGGGCATGCACTGCTTGAGCAGTTGGTACACCCACGCAAACCTCTATGCGCTCACAGCATTGTCATTCACGTTGCACAAGAATTCTTTACCTTATTGTTAGCTGAACGTATGCGCTATTTGGATGACAAGGTTGCCGAATACATGGATACATTATTATCCAATGATGAAGTCAAACCGCGCCAGCTTGCGCCGTTACCTATTTTGGGAGTGCCGCATTTTTGGGCAGAAAATGCCGATACTGACTTTTATGAAGACAGCTACGTGTTCCGCAGTGGGCGACGTAAAAAAGACAAAAAATAAATAGAAAGGGATTGCTTAAAAATAGCTCGCTAAACCGTTGTTACGTTTACGATTGTGCCACGATTCGACAACGTCCAGACGTTAACAAAGCCTTGTATGTTTGTTATGGTAAAAGGGAGTTTCTGTTAATCACTACAGATATGATTATCTCTTTTGTTAACACAGACTTATATCAGACAGTTTTGCGAAACTGCGATATTGATTCAAGACAGATCAATCATTTATTGAGCCACCAGTCATACATAAACTTATAATAATTTATGTCCAGGATTTATAACAACGATAAGGAAGCTATCATGAGTGATATTTTTGATGTAAAAGACACCCTTTCGGTTGCTGGCAAGGAACATGCCTACTACAGCCTGCCAAAGCTGACCGAAACTTATGAGCATATCAAGACACTACCATTTTGTATGAAAGTGGTATTAGAAAATCTATTGCGTAACGAAGATGGCGGCCAGTCGGTTGGCAAAAACCATATCGAAGCGGTTGCCAACTGGGATGCAGGCGCTGAAGCGTCAAAAGAAATCGCCTTTATGCCAGCGCGTGTGGTATTGCAAGATTTCACTGGTGTACCTTCGGTAGTTGATTTGGCTGCGATGCGTGATGCAGTGGTCGAGCTTGGCGGTAAGGCTGAGCAGATCAATCCGTTTATTCCTAGTGAGCTGGTCGTCGATCACTCTGTACAGGTCGATGCTTATGGCCGCGAAGATGCGCTAGATTTGAACGAAAAAATTGAATTTAAGCGTAACAATGAGCGCTATGAGTTTTTGCATTGGGGCAAGCAAGCCTTTGAAAACTTCGTCGTGGTACCACCAGCGACAGGTATCGTGCATCAGGTTAACCTTGAGTATTTAGCCCGTGTTGTGATGGCAGCAGACGTTGATGGCGAGCTGACAGCTTATCCAGATACAGTATTTGGTACAGATAGCCATACCACGATGATTAATGGTATTGGCGTACTTGGTTGGGGTGTGGGCGGTATCGAAGCTGAAGCTGCGATGTTGGGTCAACCGTCATCGATGCTGATTCCACAGGTAGTCGGTTTTGAGTTAAAAGGTAAGCTAACCGAAGGCGTCACGGCGACCGATTTGGTATTACGTGTGGTTGAGATGTTGCGCGCACATGGCGTAGTGGGCAAGTTCGTCGAGTTTTATGGCGAAGGCTTACACAGTATGCCGCTAGCGGATCGCGCCACCATTGCCAATATGTCACCAGAGTATGGTGCGACTTGTGGTATTTTCCCAATTGACCAAATGGCGATTGATTACCTGCGTCTATCAGGCCGTGATGAAGAGCAGATTGAGTTGGTTGAAAAGTATGCTAAGGCGCAAGGCTTATGGCACGATGCCGATACACCTGCGGCGACTTATTCAAGCAAATTAGAGTTGGATCTGTCTTCAGTACAGCCAGCACTTGCTGGTCCGAACTTGCCACAGCAGCGTATCAATTTGTCTGATATGCATGAGAAGTTCGGCGAAACGCTAGAAAAAATGACCAAAGATCGCAAGTCAGAAGTAGAAGGCAAAGTACGCTTTGATCAAGAAGGCGGCGAGCAAGAGCAAGCTGAACACTTGGCGGCTGAACCGAATATCGAAGTTGATACCAGTGATGACAATGCAGGTTATGCGCCAGCTAACAATGTCTTCTCAAATGTCAGCATCGATGACAAACAACACAAACTACGAGACGGGTCGGTAGTTATTGCTGCTATTACTTCTTGTACCAATACTTCAAACCCAGCAGTAATGATTGGTGCAGGTCTAGTGGCCAAAAAAGCGGCTGCCAAAGGTCTTAAAGCCAAGCCTTGGGTTAAGACATCGCTCGCACCCGGTTCTAAAGTAGTCACCGACTATTTAGAAAAAACCCATCTGATGGATGAGCTAGAAAAAACAGGCTTCTATCTAGTCGGTTATGGCTGTACGACATGTATCGGTAACTCAGGGCCATTGTCAGAAGAGATCGAAAAAGGCATTGAAGAAAACGACTTAGTCGCGGCGGCAGTACTGTCTGGTAACCGTAACTTTGAAGGTCGGATTCACTCGCATGTCAAAGCCAGTTATTTAGCATCACCACCGTTAGTCGTTGCCTACGCGTTAGCAGGTACAGTCGATATCGATCTGACCACTCATCCGCTAGGACAGGATCAAGATGGCAATGATGTATTTCTAAAAGATATCTGGCCGACCTCGGAAGAAATTAACGAGTTAATTGCCAACAATATCGATGCTGATATGTTCCGAAAAAACTATGGCGAAGTATTTGACGGTAGTGCAGCATGGAACGCAATTAGTTCAGCGGATAGCCAATTGTATCCATGGGATGAAGGGTCAACGTACATCAAAAATCCACCGTTCTTTGATGGTATGACCATGGAGCCAGAAGGTATCCCTGATATCGAAGGCGCGCGTATCCTAGGTCTATTTGGTGACTCGATTACTACCGATCATATCTCACCAGCAGGTAATATCGATCCAGACTCACCAGCAGGTAAGTACTTGCAAGAGCGTGGTGTGATGGAGGCGGACTTCAACAGCTATGGCTCACGTCGTGGTAACGATGCAGTTATGACCCGTGGTACTTTTGCCAACATCCGTATCAAAAACACGATGATGGGCGGTAAAGAAGGTGGCTATACTTATTACTTCAAAGATGACAGCGCTACGTTACAAGATGGCGAAGAAATGCCTATCTATAACGCAGCGATGAAGTATAAAGAAGATAAGCGTCCGTTAGTGGTATTGGGCGGGGCAGAGTATGGTTCTGGTTCGAGCCGTGATTGGGCAGCTAAAGGTACCATCCTGCTAGGCGTAAAAGCAGTTTTAACCAGCTCGTTTGAACGTATTCACCGTTCAAACCTAGTCGGTATGGGTGTGCTGCCATTGACGTTTAAAGATGGTCAAAATGCAGAAACCTACAAACTAGATGGTTCTGAAGTGCTGAGCATCACGGGTCTAGATAATGGTGAGAGTAAAACAGCCACGGTTACGGCTACACGTGCTGATGGTTCGGCAGAAACCTTTGAGGTAAATGTTGGTCTACAAACGCCAAAAGAGCGCGAATATGTGCGTCATGGCGGCGTATTGCACTATGTACTACGTCAATTGGCTGCTGAGAGCAAAGAAGCTGGCTAGTAATTAGTTAAGCTTTATATGACAAAAAGCCCAATCTCCTTCAAAGTAGGGGATTGGGCTTTTTTATGAAAGACGTTTTTTCTTCTTGTTACTTTACTCTACGCTTTTTCATTCAACAGCTTAATTCCTAGCCCCATAAATACGACACCACTTATTTTATTCATCATGGATTCAATTTTTGGATTCTCTCTTAGTTTTTTGCTGAACTTTGACGCCAGCAGCGCCAAACACAAGCACCATATAAAACCTGTGGTGGCAAAAGTCAGTCCCAACATCAAAAATGACAGCATGCCATAAGCATAACTAGCGTCGATAAACTGCGGGAAGAACGCCAAGAAAAATAAAGCGACTTTTGGATTAAAAGTATTGGTCAACACACCTTGCTTATATATTTGCCAACCATCTACAGCCTTTCGGCTAGTCACGTTCTGATCTTTGGACAAATTGTTTGCTATCGAGCTCGAGTTTTTGCTCAGTAGCATTTTTAGACCCAAATAGCACAAGTAAGCCGCACCGATATATTTGACGATCATAAAAGCGGTAGGGGAGTTGGCAAGTAAGACGGACAATCCTAGCGCTGCCAATAACGTATGTACCAAAATACCCGAAGTAATGCCAAGAACAGAATAAAACCCTGCTGTTTGCCCCTGTGAAATACTACGGGTGATGATGTACATGCTATCCGTACCTGGCGTTAGGTTTAACAAAATAGCCGCCAAGATAAACCCCAGATAATTCTCGATACCAAACATCGCAATCACTTCCCTTTAATCACGCTAAGCCCCATCATTTATAGTAGGTAGCTGCACTTTATAAATACGCTTGTCAGGTCGATGTTAACGAGTATTAGATAGGTTGGCAATAGCGCTATCAACAGTAAGCTAGCAGCTATTAATAATAAGCTAACGACAACAGAATAGAGGATGTTGAGAAATGACAGACATAAAAAAGCCCAGTCACCATATGATGACTGGGCTTTTTTATTGTTCGCTTATTAGTCTAACCTGATGCTAAGCAAAAGTGCTAATAAGTGACGCCGAATAGTGGCGTCCCCAGGGGGATTCGAACCCCCGTTACCGCCGTGAAAGGGCGGTGTCCTAGGCCTCTAGACGATGGGGACGCATAGAGTGTTATAACCAGTGGTTACAACGGTACTTCACAATATCAGATAGCTTAGTGAATAAGCATTGCCTAGGTGCTGATATCGTCCTACTAGCGAGTATTTATTATTACGTTTCAGTAATACTGAGCGTTGCTATAAATAAGTATGGTGGAGCTAAACGGAGTCGAACCGTTGACCCCTTGCATGCCATGCAAGTGCTCTACCAACTGAGCTATAGCCCCTCGCTAAGAGTGTGCGTATTTTATGTAAGAGCGACAGTCTTGTCAACACCTATTTCAAAAATAATTCATAAATATGCAAAAAAAAGTGATTTAGCCTATTTTAAAGGCTCAGCAAGCCCAAATTAGCGTGGATTTTGCTTAAGTGCGATCTCTTTGATGGCTTTATCGGTATAAAACTCTTCTTCGCTGCCATCAGAAAAAATAATCGCACAGCATTCAGTTGGCATATATTGGCCGCCTTTTTCTCGGATCGTTCTTATGCCTTTGACGCCAATGATGTCATATTCGCCCAATTTATCTAGATTATGCTTGGTGTAACCGCAGTAAGTGCTGTATATCCATTTTAAATCTTCGAAGTCTTGGCCCTTGGTCAGGGTCAAAGTTGCATCAAACAGCTCCTTTACGATGGCATCATAATATTTCTGTGCTTCTTTTAGCGTGTTAAAGACATAATCTTTGCTTTCTATCGTGACGGTTTTGGCGGCCATGTTTAGTTCCAGTTTATAAGAAGGTTTAGCGAGTTATAAAATATACAGTCCATCTATTTTATAGGTTCTTATCTAGAACTTGTGAGTTTTATAAACAGACTATCCGAAATAGATTATTAGATAGCATTACCACCGGCACTATTCCATGCTTTAGTAAATCCTATTACAGGGAAGTATGTTTTTTCATTATTAAACTGAATCTCAATAGGTGAGGTAGCTATTTTGAATAGATTGACAACATAATTATGACCACGTTCTGTTTGAGGAGTTAGACTAAAATAGTAACTGCTAGAATCTCTAAATTTTTGGCACCAACGTGACATTTTAACTGCTTGTCCATTGAATATCATTGTTGTGCTGTCAGGTATAGTAGTTGTGTATTTGCAGCTATTAATATCTGCAGCATGATAATCGCTAAAATAAAGCCTTTGACCTCCTGACTTCGAATGACTTATTTCAGCTTCAAAAAATTTAGCTTCAGCTCCATAGTTACTAGTGTACTTAATCCATGCTGATCCATTACCTAGCTGTGCCCATGACATAAAGTCTTCGATTTCTGTGGCATAACTTTGTGTTGAAATCATACTGCCTAGAAATAATGATATTAACAGCTTTGTAATTTTCAAATCTTTCATCTCCAAATGAATTAAAATATGTAAGGCTTAGGTAAGAGTCTACAACATTTTAGTTTTATTGAGAAACTCAAATTTTTGATAAGAAAAAGCGTGAATTTTGCTATTGCAAAACCCACGCTAATTAATCTTAACTTACAGAATAAACTTCTTTCAAGAACGTTTCGATGAGTAGGAGTTTAGGTGATTTTTAATAATAAAAGCTCCAGCAGTACTATTCAGCAGCAGCCAAAAAATCTGGCAGTTCTGACGCTTGTTTCTCAAGTTTTTTCAATTTCTTTTTACCGAGGCCGCCTAATACATCAACTGCATGACGCAAGCGAGTCAATGTCATGTCAGCGCCGATAATTGCCATAGAGTTCATGACTGGCGTCGATGAGGTGCTACCAGCGATAGCGATAAAGAACGGCGCCATAAAATCACGCATCTTGATATCAAGGTGAGCAGCAAGGCCTTTTAGCGTGGCATAGATGTTTTCTTCTGACCACGTTGGTAAGACTTCTAACTGCCAAAGGGCTAATTGCAGCATCTCGATAATTTGCTCAGGCGTGAGTGATTTATGAGTGAAGCTCTCAGCATTGATGTCAGGTAGGTTTTGGAAGTAGAAACCACCCCAATTAACCGCATCAGACAATAGCTCGATACGTGGCTGAATTGCGGCTGCGATAGCGGTTAGTTTGTCACTGTTACTGGCCCATTCAAGGATTTTATTCTTTAATTCTTCAGGGCTAAGCGCACGTAGCCATTCTGCATTGAGCCAGTTTAATTTTTCGATATCGAAGATAGGGCCGCCAAGCGACACGCGCTGAATATCAAAGCTGGCAATCATTTCTTCTAGCGTAAACTGCTCAGCATCATTGGGCATTGAGTAACCCATACGACCGAGATAGTTTAGCAGCGCTTCAGGTAGCACGCCTGCATCACGATAGTAGGTGATAGAAGTTGGGTTTTTGCGTTTAGACAGCTTTGACTTATCAGGGTTACGCAGTAGCGGCATGTGGCAAAGCGTTGGCATTTCCCAACCAAAATAATCATATAGCAGTTGATGCTTAGGCGCAGAGTTCAGCCACTCTTCACCGCGCATCACATGAGTGATTTCCATCAAATGGTCATCGACGACGTTGGCGAGATGATACGTTGGCATGCCGTCTGTTTTTAGCAGTACTTGCATATCGACTTGAGTCCAAGGGAACTCAACCGTACCGCGCAGCATGTCTTGTACCTGACAAGTGCCTTCGGTCGGTACACGCATACGAATCACGTGCGGCTTGCCCTCGCTTACCAATTGCTCGGTTTTTTCTGGAGCAAGATGAGCACAGCGACCATCATAACGAGGGGTCTCGCCATTGGCCATTTGCTCAGCACGCATAGCGTCTAACTCTTCACTGGTACAAAAACAGCGGAACGCATGGTCTTTTTCTATGAGTATCTCGGCGTGTCTTCTGTAGATATCGCTACGCTCGCTCTGACGATAAGGGGCATGTGGGCCGCCAATATCTGGGCCCTCGCTCCAATCTAAACCAACCCAACGTAGGGCATCCAAAATCATTTGTTCTGATTGCTCAGTTGAGCGAGTCTGATCAGTGTCTTCGATACGTAAGATGAATTCGCCGCCGTGAGCTTTGGCAAAGGCCAAGTTAAACAGGGCAATATAGGCAGTACCTACGTGTGGGAAGCCAGTTGGTGATGGGGCGATACGCGTACGTACAGGGCGCGTGCTGTCAGTAGAGGTTTGCATGGTAAAAGTCTCAAAGTTTGCTATCGATATAAGCTATTAGTATAAATAGCGATGAAAGATATGAAGTCGATGTTAAGAAATAGCGTAAAATATAGCGCTAGTATAACAGAGACATGTGATATTTTTAATGAAAAGCCCTTCTAGTGCTTGACTACAGGTGTATCCTTGCGATAATAATGCTAAGCAAGTCATAACTTGTTTATTTTCATCTAATTACTGGCCAGTATGGTCGTCATCTATTGAGTTGTTTGTGTCCTTATCAAAGTCTAAGCCAAAATCGAAAGCCAGTCCCTCTGCCGCCGCTGATCTCTCTGAGTCAACGTCTAATCCTTCTGCTGTAAAGGATGCGTCTACGCAAGATATCGATCTGGATGTTACTCACGCCCGTCATGAGGGCGATATCACGTCTGATGAATTAAGTTTTGTCCATGATGCGGTGCTGCTGCAAGAGACTGTCGCAGCAGTACTCGGCGTAAAATCCTTGCCCAAGCAAAAAGAAGGCGACCAAGATAGCTTAAATATAAGTGGCATCTACGTTGATGCAACCTTTGGTCGTGGCGGCCATAGCCGACTGCTATTAAGTCAACTCGCCGATGACGCAACACTGATTGTCTTTGACAAAGATCCGACGGCCATTAGCGTGGCGCAAGAGCTGGCAAGCAAAGACAGCCGCGTGCGTGTGGTTCATGACAGCTTTGCGACGTTGACCGACAGTCTGGCTGCTATGGGCATCACTGAAGTTGATGGATTGATGGCGGATTTGGGCATTTCATCACCGCAGATTGATGATGGTAGTCGCGGCTTTAGCTTTATGCGCGATGGGGCAGTAGACATGCGTATGGACACCAGTCGAGGCCAGTCAGTTGCCGAATGGCTTGAAACAGTCGATGATGAAACGTTGGCCAATGTGCTTTATGAGTTTGGCGAAGAGCGTCATAGTCGCCGTATTGCCCGCGCTATCAAACAAATGGAGAGCTACGAGTCTACACTTGAGCTGGCAGAAGTCATCAAGGTAGCGCATCCCAACTGGCAGCGCGGCAAACATCCAGCGACTCAAAGCTTTCAGGCCATGCGTATTTTCATTAACAATGAGCTGGGCGATGTTGACGACTTTTTAGCGCAAAGTATTGCTATCTTAAAATCAGGTGGGCAGCTTGCGGTCATTAGCTTTCACTCATTAGAAGATCGCCGTATCAAGCAGTTTTTGCAGCGACATAGCAAAGGGCAATATCCAGAAGACGAAAACCTGCCAATGCCGCCGAATCGTCCACGCTATTTTAGCAAACCAAAACGTGTCGGCCCAAGCAAAGCTGAGACCAGTCAGAATCCACGCGCGCGTAGTGCATGGCTGCGTATGGCAACGCGTACTGACACAGCTTATGAGCAGACAACAGGGTTATAGAAGAACATCATGACGCCGCAAGTCATAGTCGAATATGATTGGTAATTTGTCTAAGATTGCTAATGTTTGTCTAAATGATGCGCAAATGTCCTAATGGCTACGCCACTGTTAAAAATCTGTAAATATTGTCTGTTAGGCTCAGCAGTTGGTTTTTATCTGCTTATGCTTAATAGTTGCATGGTTTTATATGTAGTACAGCCATGCAACATGTTTGGTTGTGGTATGACCTATTGATAGCCATGAGTTGTAATGACTTATGGCTCCTGAATAAATTGGCTATTGAATATATTTTTTACGTTCGTTTTTTAAGTGTAGTTTTTACACTTATAAGTGTCTTTGGTTTTATATTTATCGATGGTATGACCGAATAATGACACGTTCATCTTTCGCAATCCGTTATCTACTCTACCGTTTACGTTCACTTTTTTGAGATCGTCATGGCAATATCTGACAAACCTGCGAATCGCCGCACTGCTACACCTTATAATACCGATGTCGGCGAGCTGTTCGTGCGCCGGTTTAATGTGGTGAGCATTTATGTGGTCGTGCTACTGCTATTGGCAGCCACGATTGTATGGAGTGGTATCAAAACTGCCGAAGAAGTTCAGCAATATCATCAGGACTACAAAACCTTGCAAGACATGAAAAAACAAGAACGTAAGCTACAAGTAGAGCATCAGCGTCTATTGATTGAGCAACAAACCTTTAGCGCCACGCCGCAGATTGCCAGTCGAGCGGTTGCTGAATTGGGTATGTATTCGCCAACATTAAAGGATAAGCTGATTATCCAGCCTGGTGTCGCTACTGCATTGGTGCCAGTGGTTACGGAAGACTCAGAGGAAGATTTGAATGACGTTATTGGGCCACGTGCCTCTACCGACATCTCTCCTGAAGAACCAGCGACGGAGGCAGGACAATGAGTGAGAAAAAGCCTAAATCCACCGCAAAGAACACTAGCAAAAAACCAGCCAGCGGTAAGGTAACCAAACCTCTACGCCGAGCCAGTGCTGCTAAATCTGGTCAAACGAGTAGCAAGCCCGATAAAGCTGCAAGTAATCGTAAGGCCAAATTGTTTGGTCGCATCAAAAAAAGCGATACCCAAGGCGCTTATACCAGTGTAAAAAATCGCAAAAGTAAAATGGTTTTTTCGAGCAAAGCGTCAGGTGCTTCTGCTCTCGGTGGTTTCGAACAAGACAAGAACCGTTTTCGTATGGTCTGGGGTCTAGCGCTGGTCATATTAGCGCTACTCATTAGCCGCGCTTATTATATTCAGGTTGCTAATGCACAGTTTTATCAAGACAAAGGCAATGAGCTTATTACCAGTGAACGCACCCAAAAATCTTATCGCGGTATGATTACCGACCGTAATAATCTACCGCTTGCAGTCAGTGCGCCGCTCGCGACAGTTTCGTTTAGTCCACATGATTATTCTCGTGAATATTACGAGCTAAAGCGCATTATCATTACCAATCCTAGCAGTCCACAATTACAAGCGCGTATGCAAAAGCGTCTAGATAATATGGACCTGACAAAGCTAGCCGCTGCTGCCAATATCTCGGTCGATGAGTTGAAAAAAGTCACTGCTATTGATGACAGTATTGATGTGACCGATGAGAAAGCGGTAAAAGCTGCTTTACCATCTGGTGCAGGATCGCACTATTTGCCACTGCTTAATAAGGTCACACCTGAGATTGCCCAAAGCGTCAGCTCACTTGATTTCCCAGGCGTCTACGAAAAGAATTTCTTTCAGCGTTATTATCCACAGCCACAGTCCAATGCACAGCTACTGGGCTTTATGGGTCAAAACGCCAAAGATCCTGAAGGCGGTTACGAAGGCCGTGCTGGTATTGAGCGTCAGTATGAAAAAGATCTGGCGGGTGATGATGGGAAAGTTTTGGTTCTAAAAGATGCTAAACAAAACAGCCTAAAAGAAATCAAACAAATCGAGCCAGAAGTACCTGGCAAAGATGTGGCATTAACGATTGATTCGCGTTTACAGTATTTGCTGTATAAAGAGCTAGAAAAGGCTGGGCGTTTGCAAAAAGCACGCTGGTCAACGGGTATGATCGTTGATGTGCAGACTGGTGAAGTGTTGGCATTATCAACATGGCCGTCGTTTAACTCAAACAACCTTAATGAGATGACGGGTGAAAACCAGCGTAACCGCGCATTGTTAGATGTGTTTGAGCCAGGTTCGGTAATGAAACCGTTTACCGTGGCGGCAGCGCTAGACTCGGGCAAATATACGCCAACGACTTTGATTGATACCAATCCTGGTTCGATTCGCGTACGTGGCTATACCATTCGAGATCATAATAATTTGGGCATGATTAACATGGCCACGCTATTACAGAAATCTAGTAACGTTGCCTCGACCAAGATTGCGCTATCACTGCCAGCCGATGCTATTAGTAATATGCAACGACAGTTTGGCTTTGGCTCAAAAACACCTTTGCAGTTCCCAGGTGAGGGTAGTGGTCTGATCGTCACGCCAAAAGAGAAAGAAACCTCGCGCCGCGCGACGGTTAGTTATGGTTATGGTCTGCAAGTGACATTGGCACAGGTTGCACAGGCGTATTCAGCCCTGGCAGCAGGTGGGGTCATGCATCCATTAACTTTAATTAAAGATGACAAGTCGCAGCCAAGCAAACGTATTATGGCGCATGAGCAGGCAATGTCTATCGTGCAGATGCTCGAGAGTGTGACTGAGCCTGGTGGTACGGCGAAAGCCGCTGCCATTGATGGATATCGCGTGGCAGGTAAGACGGGTACGTCACGCCGCATCAATCCAGACGGTGGTTACTATACGGATCAGTATCGTAATGTCTTTGCTGGTATGGCGCCTGCATCCAATCCAAAGCTGGTAGGCGTAATGCTTATCGAAGACCCGCGCGGTCAGATTTATGCTGGTCTAACGGTCGCACCTGTCTTCCATAATGTAATGAAAGAAGCATTGCGATTGTATAATGTGCCTTTGGATAAGCCACTAAAAACGGAAGCGCAGTAAGCGTTCAATTATTTTAAATGTCCAGCTCTACTGAGCTGACACGTTTTAACTGTTTAGGATTTATCTATGACTATATCATCGCTAGATAGCGCTACTGTGACTTTACAACAGCTTATAGATGCCAATAAAAGCCAGCAGCAAAAACTGGCTGAGCAGCTTACAGCAATGATAGCAGCATCGATTCAGGAAGAATCCAATCAGGTAGGTTCAGATCAATCCCAGTCTATTGCCCATATTCCGTTTCAACAGTTTCGCTTGGACAATCGCCAATTGGAAGCGAATGACGTATTTATCCTTTTAAAAAGTCAAACAGCCAACCCTCAAAAAAGTCGCGATTATCTACTACAAGCCGCTGAGCAAGCCGCGCTTATTCTCTCAGAAATTGACCCTATTGTTTTGCTGAGCGAAGCAAACAACCTCTCAAATACCAATAGTGAACCTAAGACAGATAGTATTGCTAATGCACAGCAGCAACTAGCAGCATTGCCATGCCCTGTCTTATACGTTCCTAATATTCGTGACTTTTTAGGTAGCTTAATTCAAGCGCGCCTCCAATATCAGCAGCCAGTGACTCTACCGACTGTGGTTGCGGTAACTGGTACGAATGGTAAAACAACCATCAGTCAATTAGTAGCACAGCTTACTCAATTGATGGGTCAGAGTAGCGCAGTGATGGGTACGGCAGGTAATGGTAGATTTGGTGCGCTGGTGCAAGCCAGCCATACCACGGGCGATGCGTTAGCTGTCCAGCAGTTCCTATATCAAATGGGAACAGAGCAAGCAGAAATATTGGCATTAGAGGCCAGCTCTCACGGGTTGGACCAGCAACGTCTACAAGGTATGCCAGTCACTGTAGCGATTTACACCAATTTGAGTCGTGACCATTTAGACTATCATGCCGATATGGCAGAATATGCCGCTGCCAAAGCAAAGCTGTTTGATAAAGCTCATTTCCCAGATTTGACCCATGCCATTATCAATATCGATGATGAGCACGCTCAGGTTATGTTAGAGATGGCAAACGCCAGCGGTTTAACGGTATGGACATACAGTTTGGATTCATCAAAAGCTGCTACTTTTGCTGCCGCTGATATCATACCAAGTCTGCAAGGCGTCCAAATCAATCTGCGTACTGATTTTGGCGATGACAAAGCTGACAACATAGAGATTATCAGTTCATTATTAGGTCGCTTCAATGTAGCCAATTTGCTCGCAGCGATAGCAGCCGTCGTAGCACTTGATGTTGACTTGGCTATAAATATTGAGCGTATTGCGCCTGCTGTTGCACAGTTGCAAGGTGCAGTTGGGCGTATGCAGCGTGTACCGTCAAATGATGGCTGCTTTATCGTTGATTATGCGCATACTCCAGACGCTCTAAGCCAAGTGCTGGCAAGCTTAAAAACCCATTGTAAAGGTCAGCTTTGGGCAGTATTTGGTTGCGGCGGAGATCGTGATGCAGGCAAGCGACCGTTGATGGCACAAGCAGGTCTGGCAGGTGCTGATCAAATTGTTCTGACTGCGGATAATCCACGTACCGAAGACCCAAATGTAATTTTGCAAGATATGCAGGCTGGTATGACCGCTGAGCAATATCAACGAACCCATATCGAGCCTGCCCGCCAAACCGCTATTGAATATGCAGTTAATCACTCAGGTGTAGATGATATCGTTGTCATCGCAGGCAAAGGTCATGAAACCTATCAAGAGATTAACAACGTTCGTTATGATTTCGATGACAGTGTTGTTTTGCAGCAGGCATTGAATCAAGCGGGACGTGTGTAATTGATTGGCTCGCGTTACATGCATTAGTAAAAATTGATCATTAAATATAAAAATTAAGTAGTCATCATATAAGGTAATCATTATGACAGCCGACACCGATAATACTGCCCAATCGCAAGGACTCTATGTCTGGCAAATGGACAATCTGCTCGCAGCGACCACGTCGCTCGATGGGCAGTGGCAACTACCACAAGGCCATGCAGAACAGACGGCCTTGTCCAGTAAACGTATAGCCACCGATACCCGCACGATAAAGCCAGGTGATATATTTTTGGCGCTAAGCGGCGATAATTTTGATGGTCACGATTATATCGAGACAGCAATATCAAAAGGCGCAGTTGCCGCTGTCGTCTCGCGTCCTATTTCGTTTTCCGGCCCAAATGCTATTCCGCAATTGGTGGTCAGCGATACCCGTTTGGCGCTAGGTCAATTGGCAGCGTATCGTCGTCAGCAGCATACAGATTTAACCGTGATTGCTATTACGGGTTCTAGCGGCAAGACCACTTGCAAAGAAATGCTAGGCAGTATTTTTGGTAGATTGGCACCGACCTTAATCACTCGTGGTAACCTCAATAACGATTTGGGTGTACCAATGATGCTGCTTGAGCTATCAGATCATCATCGCTATGCTATTTTAGAGTTGGGTGCAAACCATATTGGCGAGATTGCTTATACGACTGAAATCGTTCAGCCTGACGTGGCCTGTATCTTAAACATCGGTACAGCGCATTTGGGTGAATTTGGTAGCCGTGAAGGTATCTGCCAAACCAAAGCAGAGATTTACCATACGTTGACGGACGCGCAGTTTGCGATTGTTCCTGATAAGGATGATTTTACCAATCAGCTACGCCGTATCGCTGAAAAGCACACCTCACATGTGATTGGCTTTGGTAATACGGATGTCAGCGCAAGCCATCTAGACGTAGAGCCTGAGCGTAGCGAATTTAAGCTACATATCGGTAACCAAGTCCATGATATCAACTTGCCATTGGCAGGTGAGCACAATGTCAATAATGCCTTGGCTGCTGCTGCCTGTGCGCATGCGCTAAATATTGAAGTAAGTGACATTGTGATTGGACTCGAAAACGCACGTCCTGCTAAAGGTCGTCTAAATAGCCAGATACTTGGTATGCATCGTCTCATTGATGATACTTATAATGCCAATCCTCATTCGGTACGTGCCGCCGCCAAAGTATTGGCCGCGCAAACCGGTACGCAAGTTATGGTACTGGGCGATATCGGTGAGTTAGGCGAGGCGGCCATCAGTGAGCATCAAAGCTTGGGCCGTACTATTGCGACCACAGGTATCAACGTGCTGCTTTGTGTTGGCGAATATGCCCCTTATACCGTTGCGGGTGCGCAAGAGGTCTCTGATATCAGTGCGCATGCTTTCACCGACAAAGACAGTTTATTACAGTATTTACAGCCATATTTGCAAGCGCAACAAGCTAAGCCTTGTACTGTGTTGTTCAAAGGCTCTCGTTCCATGGGAATGGAAACACTTATTCATGCGCTAGTAGAGGAGTAGGCGGTGTTAGTTTGGTTGTTCGGCTGGCTTGGCCAGTATTATACGCCGTTTTCTGCGGTTTCTTCGTTGACGTTGCGAGCATTGCTTGCCGTTGTTACGGCCCTTGTATTTAGTATGATGTTTGGTGGCCGTGTCATTCGGCACCTACGTTCGCTCAAATACGGTCAGGCCATTCGTAACGACGGGCCTCAGTCGCATTTGGCCAAGACGGGTACGCCAACCATGGGCGGGGTGTTGATCCTAAGTGCGATTGGGATATCGACGCTACTGTGGGCACGATTAAACAATCCTTATGTTTGGATTTTGCTCGTGGTTATGGTTATCTTTGGCGCCGTAGGTTGGGCTGATGATTGGCTAAAAATTAAGTACAAAGACCCAAAAGGCCTAATCGCTCGCAAAAAGTATTTTTGGCTGTCTATGGGCGCACTGTTTGTCGGTGTGTCTTTGTATTATATCGCCACACTACAACCGGATATCAACACCACGCGCGAGATGCAAGATTTGCTATTGCCAGTATTCAAAGACTGGATGATTCCGTTTTCAGCGGTGCCATTTGGTATTGGCTTCATCATCTTTACCTACTTTGTGATTAATGGCGCTTCTAACGCAGTCAATCTAACCGACGGTTTGGATGGTTTGGCGATTTTACCAGTCGTTCTCGTCGCTGCAGGTTTGGGCGCGATGGCTTATGTATCAGGCGATGTACGCTTTGCTGATTACTTGCATGTACCTTATATTCCTTATAACTCCGAAGTCATCATCGTCTGTGGCTCAATGGTCGGAGCAGGCCTTGGTTTCTTATGGTTCAACGCGCATCCAGCACAAGTATTTATGGGTGATGTTGGCGCGCTAGCACTAGGTGCAATGCTAGGTACTATCGCCGTGATGACCCGCCAAGAGATTGCCTTTGCGATTATGGGCGGTTTGTTTGTCGCCGAAGCGCTATCGGTGATGCTGCAAGTTGGCTCGTACAAACTGCGCAAAAAACGCGTCTTCCGTATGGCACCGCTGCATCATCATTTCGAAGAAATTGGCTGGAAAGAAACGCAAGTGGTAGCGAGATTTTGGATTATTGCCATTATCCTTGTCATCCTTGGGCTAATGACGCTAAAACTGCGTTAAGCTATAACCGCCAAATATCTATATGGATATCAATTTGCAAAAATCCAAAAAGCCGTTTCAATCATGATTGAGACGGCTTTTTGTCGCTCAAGGCCCATGAATTTTGTTAAAATGCGAAGCATATTGCTATCACTTTGAGATGCCCGTGTCGTTATTTATTTGTCCACTTTGTCAGTCACCACTACAGCCTGCCGCAGATACTTGGCGCTGTGATGGCAGTTTGCACCCTAAGCAAACTCCACATCCCTTTGATGTGGCGCGTCAAGGCTATGTCAACCTGCTGCCAGTACAACAGAAAAAGTCCAAAGCACCTGGGGATAGCCAAGAATCTATCGATGCGCGTAAACGGTTTTTGAATCATGGGCACTACGCACCGCTCCAAAACCTAATTAGTCAAAAAATGACAGAGTTGCTGTCTAACGATGAGCTAATAGATAAGCAAGATAACAAGTCAGTCAATTGGCTCGATATTGGCTGCGGAGAAGGCTACTACACGCAGGCAATGGCACAAATGGGATCGGATGTTATAGACACGCTGATAGCCGCTGACATCAGTAAGCCTGCAGTGGTTGAGCTGGCTAAGGTTAGTAAACTATCAGGTCGTCTATGGTATCAGCCGTGCCAAGAAGATACTGCCAAGACGACAGCGGTCTACCCATTAGTGACCAGTGCTGCAAATTTACCATTACGCCCGCACAGTATGACGGGCATTAGCAGTATTTTTAGCCCTATTTTGCCCGAGGCGTTTGATAATGTATTGATGGATAGTGGCTATTTAATTATTGCCAAACCTGATATCGGGCATTTGGCAACGATGCGTGATGCGCTATTTGATGATGTACGTGAGCATGATTCTGATAAATTTTTACAAGAATTGGCACCGTATTTTACGTTGGTTGAGACCTGCCGTGTCAGTACGGATCTGACATTATCCGCAGAGAATTTGGCTGATTTGATGACGATGACACCTTACGCTTATCGTGCCCGCAGCGAAAAAAGGCAGGCACTATTGGCCACCGTAGAAAAAGAAGTATTTAGCACAGAGGCAAAGTTTGTGGTTTATATTTTGCAGAAAACGTCTGTTTAGCACATTTAGAGCATAGCAGTATGGGGTATTGCTATGCTCGTGTTAAACATTAGCCAGCAACTCCTAATGAGTTAGGTTTTTCGAATAGCAGAAATATTGATATCAGGAAATTTAGCTAACCGTTTCCGTATTTGCATTCGTTATCAACTAGCTAGTCGTTCGCGTTTTTATAAATATCCTGTTTACGATGCTTACCGATAAAGCGTAAATACACTGTCACTTAACCAAACATTACGCCAATGCCTAACATACCTTTGATCGCTCATGCCCTCGTAACAATCGCAACCTTTCTTCAAGTTTCATAAATCTACTTAATACTAGAATCATTTATCATTCTCTTTGTCGATAGAGTAAAGCTTTATCACGATAGTTCATTTAACACTAAATGCATTATCTATAACTACTCTAAATATGAATTCAAAGGAATAAAATGATGAAAAAGATACTAGTTAGTTCGATTTTAGCCGCTACTGCTTGTTTGTCAATGGTTGGTCAGGCTAATGCCGCGCCCAGTTATGACCAACATAATAAAGTCCAAGTACAGCAACAAAAACACAGCAGCAGTAAAGCGAGTAATAACTATAAGCATGCCAAAGCTAAGGCAGCAAAGTCACATCACAAAGCGAACGTAGTGGCTGCTAAGCACAAAGTAACAGCCAAAAATGTTCATGCTAAAAATAGCCACGACAAAAATAACCACGACAAAAACAGCCACGATAGAAACAACCATGACCGTCGCTCGTAGAAATACGATCCTAGCATCCAAAAATAGCGCCTTAATTAGGCGCTATTTTTTTGTTTTTATATGACACTATTGATCGTTACTAGTTGGGCAAATACTACTGACTGATAAACGTCATTAACTTAGTTGCACCATTTTTACTAGGCTGAGTGAGTGTGACTTTACTACTCAAAACATCGCCTTTGGCATTGATTTTATAGCATTCTGACGACGTACCTGCAGCATCAGAAGTCAAAAGCAGATTACCTGAGGTTTTTATACAGAGCCACGCCGTGTTATTTGTATCTTGTGTGAGTGACCAGTCCTGCTTATAAGTGGCGGTTTTCTGACGCATACTACTGTCAGCATATACGTTTTCAGTGATGAGCTGATTTGAGTCGCCTACAGTAGCCATTTTAGGGATACTAGTCGTTTGTTTAGCGATTGAATACTCACCCGTACTATCCGTAAAACCATGGAACACCAATGGGTCTAGCGTAAAATAATTGATAGCGACTGACTGATCCGTAATCTGCTGATTCACTGTGTTGATTGTGCTGACTTCTGCGCCTTGTACCATTCTATTATTAAAGCGCATGCTGCCTTTAGGGGTTGTTTGAATATCTGCGGCTACGCTTTGTCCGCCGACAGTAGCGATCAGTTTTTCACTACGTTGTTTGGTATAGATATTGAGTAGGGCAGTCTCAACTGGGTATTGAGTGACTACGTTATCAGAGCTATTATTTTGATTGGTATTACCTGTTGCCATGCCGCCCATGCCAGTAGCGCAAGCACTCAATCCGAGTCCTGCTACGATACACATTCCTAGTGTTTTCATCGTTGTATCCTTTAGTTTATTTAAATAAATACTACCGATATCTACTATAATCCAATTTTTGGACAATGGCATCTGCCGAGTATCAGAGACCCTATTGTGATTACATTTTTGTACGGTATAGCAATGATGGTAAATATAGATACAAAGCTAGATTGAATGCCACAGGAAAACTCAAAGCCTTTTCGTATAAGGGTCTAGGAATAAAATTAAGCTGATAATAAAACGAATCGTAATAGAGTATCGACTCATTTTATGAGTCACTCTCAGTCCATGGTACGATTTTTTAGCTTGGTCAATAAACGTATTATTCGATTATATATATTTATTAGATTCATACAGCACACGGAGTTAAGGCTAAACTGAAATATTTCAGACAGCAGTAGAGGATGAGTATAGACTGAAAGTCTTACTGTTAAACTGTTAAAATATATAAAGAATATTTAGGAAAGGGTAGAACAAGATAGAAAAGCTGAGGTTTTACTTAAGCAGAATAAGATTGGCGGTGAAGGAGGAAGTCAAACTTTATATATAAGCAATTGATTTTATTAATATTTATATTCTATACAATCGTTATAGACCAGCTATTAGACCAACACCTTTCAAGTATTGGATGTAAGAAATGTAACGGAATTTTCTTTCCTTTTATTTGTAACAAGATGTTTCTAGTTTGAAAATTTAATTTCAAGTGCATATTACCATTAAAAAACTGTTCCTAGCAAAAGGTATCGAAGTCTCAAAGATAAAGCATGTTGCTTTTGATAAAAGCAACCAAGTTAATATATGTTATTGTATATTGATAACCGTTAAAATAGTATGGTACTTTTAACAAGTTCACATAGCTCTTTGATATTTAGCTAATTAATGATAGCTCACTATTGAAAGCAGCCGTCTGGTTTAAATTATAATAATAAGGATACAATGATGCTTTTGGAAAAGATTAAAACACCTGGGCTTTCACACCTATCTTATTTAGTGGGTTCTGGTGGTCAGGCTGCGGTGATAGACCCGCGTCGTGACTGTGCGATATATGTAGAAAAGGCACGCGCAGCAGGACTTCGGATCACTCATATTTTTGAGACTCATCGTAATGAAGACTTGGTCTCTGGTGCACCAATTTTGTCAGAAATGACAGGAGCCACTGTATTACATGGCCCCAATCCAGAGCGACCAATTGTCTATGCTAAGACGGCGCGTAATGGTGATTGCTTTACTATTGGTCAACTTGAAATTCGCGTACTAGAAACGCCCGGCCATACTGATGATCACCTTGCCTATGCTCTTTTTGATACCGCCTACCCAGAAAAAGCGGTTGGTGTTTTTACTGGCGACGCGCTATTTGTGGGAGATGTTGGGCGTACTGACTTCTATCCTGATCGCCGTAAAGAAGTGGCAGGTCTGCTTTATGACTCACTACAAGATATTCTAGCGCTCGGCGATCAAGCCATTATTTATCCTGCTCACGGTGCTGGGTCAGTCTGTGGCTCAGGGATGGCAGAGCGTGAATTCTCTACCGTCGGCCACGAAAGGTTGAACAATCCGCGTTTACAAATCACAGACCGTGATGACTTTATTGATTTTAAAGTGAGCGAAAACCATTACCAACCCCCTTACTTTAGGTTAATGGAGCGACTGAATATGGAAGGTGGTGAAGCCCCACCAGTCGTTATGCGCCCTCGTAATCTTTCGCTTGATCAACTCAATAGCTGCGGTGCCGATCATCTTATCGATATTCGTGAACCAATGGCTTATGCCTCAGGTCACCTGCATGGGTCTATGAGTCTACCCGTAAACATGCTTCCTGCGTTTGCTGGGTGGTTTATTGAAGAAGGACAAAGTTTGGCATTGATTGCGTCTGATGAAGAGCAGCTTGCTACTGCGATGGCGCATCTGGTACGAATTGCTCTCGACAATGTAGTGGGTGGCTATGTGGGTGTCGTTCCTGCTGCTAAAGGGGAGCAAATGCAACAAACCCCTATGGTTGATACACATGAAGTAGAAGATCGTCTTAATAATGCTCAAAATTGGACACTGCTCGATGTACGCGATATCGATGAGAGGAATGCCAATGCAATTGAAGGGTCACAGCACATCTATGTCGGACATCTTAACGAGCGTTGGCATGAGCTTGACTCAAGTCGCCACTATACGTTGATGTGCGCCAGCGGTGCACGAGCGACGATAGCGGCAGGATGGCTTGCCAGTCGTGGTTTTGAGCATATTGATATCTACCTAGGTTCAATGGGTGCGTGGCAAGCCGCTCATGATTAAAATAGCAAACGGTATTCGAGATATATGAGAACAATGAACTATTTTGCCAATGCACTCTATCTATATTATCGTTGAAAATCATTATTCAGAGTAGTAAAAAATAGCGCCTATTTTGGGCGCTATTTTTTTATTTAGAGCCGACTTAGTATATTCTTAGACCAACTAACGGCAATACATTACACCTTATTCGAAACAGTAATGTGCGCTATACTTCCAAGCGAAACGAGTTAATCGAACCATCATTGTTTACTATAAAAACTCGTAACCTTCCAAAGTATCTAGGACTAATAAATGCCTGCCAGTACCACTAATAATATTAGCAAAATCAATCAAGACGATATCAATAAAGCCGTATGGAACGCCTGTGATACTTTCCGAGGAGTCATCAGCGCCGATACCTATAAAGACTTTATCTTAACCATGCTGTTCCTAAAGTATCTGTCTGACGTTTACCGTGATGAGTACATCAAGCTGGTTGAGCAGTTTGGCGACAACCCAGAGCTGATCCATGCCATGATGTCCAAGCAGCGCTTTGTCTTGCCTGAAGGCGCAAGCTTTTGGGACTTGTATGAGCAGCGTCATCAGCCGGGCAACGGTCAACGTATTGACGAGGCGCTACACGCTATCGAAGAAGCCAACGGTACTAAGCTCAAAAACGTCTTCCAAGATATCAGTTTTAACACTGATAAACTGGGTCAAGAAAAGCAAAAGAACGAGCTACTACGCCACTTATTAGAAGACTTTGGCAAAGACATCCTGAATCTAAGTGCCGAGCGTGTCGGTAGCCTCGATGTGATTGGCAATGCGTACGAGTACTTAATCAAGCACTTTGCGGCAAGTAGTGGCGCGACGGCTGGTGAGTTCTATACGCCGCCCGAAGTATCGAATTTGCTAGCGATTATCCTTGAGCCTGTTGAGGGTGATGAAATCTGTGATCCAGCTTGTGGTTCAGGCTCGCTACTCATTAAGTGCGGGGCGATGGTACGCAAAAACTCAAACTCTAAGAAGTATGCGCTATACGGTCAAGAAGCCATTGGCTCGACATGGGCACTGGCAAAAATGAATATGTTCCTACACGGTGAGGACAACCACCGTATTGAGTGGGGCGATACCATCCGCAATCCGCTGCTATTAGGTAGCGACGGCAAGAACTTATTACAGTTCGATGTGGTGACCGCCAACCCGCCGTTTTCACTAGATAAATGGGGTCATGACGATGCCAGTAGCGATCCCTATGGTCGCTTCCATCGAGGTGTACCGCCTAAGACTAAGGGCGACTATGCCTTTATCAGTCATATGATCGAAACGCTAAAGCCTGCGACTGGCCGTATGGGTGTGGTCGTACCGCATGGCGTGCTATTCCGTGCGTCAAGCGAAGGCAAAATCCGTCAGCAACTCGTCGAAGAAAACCTGCTCGATACGGTGATTGGCTTACCGGAAAAACTGTTCTTTGGGACGGGTATTCCAGCGGCTATTCTGCTATTTAAAAAGAATAAAACCGATGACACGGTACTGTTTATCGATGCCAGTAATGAGTTTAAATCAGGTAAAAACCAAAACCAGCTCACTGATAGCAATATTGCTAAAGTCATCGAAACCTATAAAGCGCGGGAGAGCGTTGATAAATACGCGTATCTAGCGAGCTTTGATGAAATTAAAGAAAACGACTTTAACCTTAACATTCCACGTTATGTCGATACCTTTGAGGAAGAGGCGGAGATTGATCTGGTCGCGGTGCGTACTGAGCGTCTTGAGTTAAAGGCTGAACTCGATGCGCTAGAAGCAGAAATGGCAGGGTTTTTAAAGGAGTTGGGTTATGATGCCTAATGGTTGGGAGTCAGGCGTTATAGAGGACATAGCACAAGTTTCTTCGGGTGGTACTCCTAGCAGAAAAAAAGATTCTTACTGGGTTAATGGCACTATTCCTTGGGTAACTACTGCTGAAGTCAAGTTCAATGTGATTACTGATACTGAGCAAAAAATTACTGAAGAAGGTCTTCAAAAATCATCAGCAAAATTATATCCGAAAGATACTATTTTAATGGCTATGTATGGTCAAGGAAAAACTCGTGGTCAAGTAGCCAAGCTTGGGATTGAAGCTTCTACAAATCAAGCATGTGCTGCGTTACAGTTGAATGCAGGATTTAACGTAGATTATTATTATCAATATTTGACTAGCCAATATGAAAATATCAGAGAGCTAGCCAATAGTGGTGGTCAGCAAAATCTAAGCGGCGGAATTGTTAAAGAAATTCAAGTTCCGATTCCACCACTCCCAGAACAACAAAAAATCGCCAAAATCCTATCGACTTGGGATAAAGCGATTAGCACGACTGAGCGTTTGATTGAGAATAGTATCCAGCAGAAAAAAGCGTTGATGCAGCAATTGCTGACGGGTAAAAAGCGTTTGCTTGACGAGTCAGGTCAGCGGTTTGAGGGTGAGTGGGAGGAAATTGAATTAGGAGATATCTGTAGCCGAGTCATGGAAAAAAATAATGGTCAAAGTACAAACGTTGTGACCATATCAGCTCAACAAGGATTAATAAGACAAGAAGAATTTTTTAAAAAGAGCGTTGCTTCAGAAATATTGGACAACTATTACGTTCTTAGAAAAGGGCAGTTTGCCTATAATAAAAGCTACTCAAATGGGTATCCGATGGGAGCTATTAAGCGTTTGAACAGATATGAAGACGGAGTAGTTACCACGCTTTATATTTGTTTTGAAATTAAAGATCATTCGAAAACTGATACTGATTTTCTTGAGCAGTACTTTGATTCTGGTTTGCTAAATAGAGGTTTGACAAAGGTTGCAGCTGAGGGTGGTCGTGCTCACGGACTGCTTAATGTAAAGCCATCCGACTTTATGGCACTCAAGTTTAAGTTTCCTACTTATCCAGAACAACAAAAAATCGCCACTGTGTTAACTAATGCCAATAAAGAAATTGAGTTACTTGAGCAGCAGCTGGCTGATTTGCAGCAAGAGAAAAAGGCGTTGATGCAGGTTTTGTTGACGGGTAAGAAGCGGGTGGTGGTTGATGGGACGTTTTAAATCTGAGTAGTAAGAGAATAAGAGGTAAACACTAGTGAAATTATGTATAGTAATGTGAATTGTTTAAATAATATAAACTTTGGTAAGAGAAGATATTCATAATATGACGACAATCAGTATACATGCAGCAGTTATTCACGATTTACAAAAAAAGAGACATACTCAAGGTGATGAGTCTGTAGTTTTGGTAGAGCGACAAAGTCTACACGAAAGCAATGCTTTATTAGATAAATTTGCTGAAAAAGTAGATTATGATTCAAGAAACGCAAGTCGAGTAACATCAACTTGTGGTAGCTTCACTAGAGAAAATACTTTATCAAAAGTAATAGCTACTCACTATATGAGTAATAGTAGTCAGAATATTGAAGCTGATGATTTTCTAGAACTATCGAAAGAGATAGTTAGGGCACTCAAAAAGCAAATGCAAGATGAGATGATGGCAACAGGAGGTTATATACCAGTACTTTGGTATAGAAGGGACAATAAAGATTATTTAGTAATTGGTCTTGTTAATCCATCTTCTGGTTTTACTTTAGACCCTACTGGAGCAATTATACCAAATACAAACATTGATAATGCTTCATTAAGATTTTCTGTAAGCATAGAGCTTGCTGTTTTTAACCAACATTTAAATGAAGATAGTGTTGTACAAGATGGCAATTCAGACGAGGATAATGATACAACGAATCAGATATCTAATTATGTAAGATGGACAAGAAAAAAAGGTTTTGTGGCTCAATATTTTCAAAGTTTTGTTCCAACTGCAATTCCTTTGAATGATGGTGCAACTACAAAAGAAGTAATTAAGTACATTGGTAAGTATTTAGACCATATTATTCCAGAGACATATGAAGGTAGAAAAAAACTAAGATATAGTACTGAACAGCAAATATACGGTCTAATGAGTCAGAAATGTCGCTCTGAAGAAACTGTGAATGTTGAAGAAGACATTCTTCCCATATTCGACGCACTAAGAGTTTCAAATCCAGAGTTATTTCCACAAGACCAAGATATTATAACCTTTGGCGATTATTGTGAAAACGAGGGCTATACTGACTACAACTCTATTTTTAATCCTAAACAATCTACAGTGGATAAAAAGTTAAAAGTAGATATTCAAGTAGGCGAAAGTATAAGTATAAAAGGTACGAAAAGAGATATTGATAAGGCGACATCCCTTGTCGTAGAGAGTCAACAGGTTAACGACAAACACTATAAGTTAATGATAAAATTGACTGAAGAAGAGTATGAAGATATCAAGCGTAATAACATTGGCATTAAGATCGAGAATAAAGTGATACAGGATGAATAATGTTGTTAATAGCCTCAAAGAAGTTTTAAAAATATCTACTGTAATATCCTATACTGAAACAGGTTTTATAGGTGAATTTATAGCAGATGAAGATAATAAAATACACTCTATAATAAAATATACTGAACATTACACCAATAGTAATAATTCTATATCTATTGATTTTGACGATGATGACCTTTATGCCCCTATGTATAAAGATTTTAAAATTGGTAACAGTTATTCGTTCGTCTTGAGCGTAAATATAATTTCCGTAAGAAGTAATTTTTTCTCAACCTTAGACTACTTGCTGAATTATGTTCTTTCATCTTTCGAAAAAATAGATTGGAATAGTAAAATTATAATTCCATTCGAAAATGATTTAGCGTCTGATATGAGTATGTATCGCCAATATTTTGTTTATCTCAATGAAATTATGGTGTTGTATGCTAAATACGCATACTTAGATGGTCATAGGCAAGTCGTATTATTTACAGATAAACCACTAGTTATCTCTCCTAACTCAGGAGAAAGCTTTAAAGAAACGTATAAGAAGATCTTTGATAACATTAATATTGAAGTGCTAGGAAGATCAATATATGAGCTAAAAGAATTTTTAAATGAGGAGCCAATTGATAAACATAAGACAGAAAAACAGTCTATATTTATTATGGAAACAGCTAACATACTGGAAAATTATGAAAAATCAGAAAGGTTTTATGAGCTTGTAAAAAGTATAGAGAAGATATCCTCCTGTACTTTGGGTAGCTTTCAAGCCTATTTAAATAATTTTAGTTATCAGAAGCTTGAGCTAGAACTAAAAAAAGATTTAGACTATTTTGTAAAATCTGTAAACGATTCTTTAGGAACATTACAAACTCAGGCATTAGGTCTACCAGTAGCAGCAGCCCTGATACAGTTAAACAAGGTTAATTTAAATATTTCGTATCTAGCGTTGATGATATTTAGCGGTTTTGTCATGTTTAATACTTTCCAACAGAATGAACAGCTAGCCTACATACGAGTGTCTATAGAGAGGTTCTTCAACAAAGGCGATGTAAGCTCTATTGTCACTAAAGATAAACTACTTTCAAGAATGCAACATATATTAGATTCTCGCTTTAACTTTATTTCAGTATATGTAAGAGCAGTCTTAAGTATAGCAACTCTAATTTTTGTATATGGTTTTGAGCGTTTTTTGTCAGTTACGGTTTTGAATTATAAGCTTCCCATACTATTTATTACGTGCCTTTGTTTAATAGTTTTTTATATTTATTTAATAAGAGATGAATATAAAAGATTGGTGAGGAAATTCAAAAACAGAACTAAATAATTAGTGGTGTAGGACATAGTCTTGACATCTCGACGTTAAAATGAGCAAATATTGACATAATGGTAAACATTAACTAATCCACACCCAACATAACCGCCATGCTACGCATTTTGAGTGACGCGCAACCTTGGCGGTTTTTCTTTGCCTTTTTTTATGACGTTATCAGTTACAATTGATAAAATCAGACAAACGCTATCTTTAAAGTGGGTAGATATGACCAACCACAGTACCAATTTCCAAGAAGAATTTAGCTCAAAGATACCTGCCTTAACTTTGCTAAATACGCTAAGCTATCAGTTTATCCCAAAGCAACTATTGATAGATAAGAATCAGGTGGTGATTAATGGCTAATCTTAAGGTCATCCGTACATTTCATCCTATAGGACAAGGCGGATTTTATTCGGAACGTCACAATAATTTTAATATAGTTTATGACTGCGGTGCACACCCAATTTCTAACTATGCAAAGAAACTTGCAGGAAATGTATTTTCAAAAGATGAGTATATAGATGTACTTTTTATCTCTCATTTCGACTACGATCATATATCTGCAATTCCAATGCTAAAGAAGTCAGTAAAAAATATCAAATCAGTTGTAATTCCATTGTTAACGAAAGAGCACAAAAACTTGTTAATAAATATCAACCGTGTTCTTTCACATAGTTTTATAACACTAATTAAAAATCCTGAAGCTTACTTTGGTCCAAATACGACTATAGTTTATGTTCACTCAGACGACGATGAAATTGATGATAATAGGTTAGTTGATTTAAGAGATATTACTAGTAGTAAAAAAAGAAAGAAACATATTTCTAGTGGTGTCGAACTAACATTAAGAGATACGCCAAATTGGGTTTATATTCCACATAATTATAAGCATAAAGACCGTCACCTTGATCTTATTAGTAGACTTAGTAACCTTGGAAGCAAATATGATATTAATAAACTAGAAAATGATCCTGATTATACAATTCAGCAGTTGAGCGATAAAAATTCTCGAAATGAGCTTAAGGCTATTTACAAAAAATTAGATGGTAATATTAATGAAAACTCAATGTTGCTTTATTCCGGTCCAAGAGATGAATTTAGTGCTAAAGACATGTGGATGTACGAAAGTACTGCTCATGAATATTACTGTACGCTTAACTATAAAAATCAAGTAGGTTGTATTTATACGGGTGATAGTGATTTCAACGGTTTTCAGTTAAAAGATATCTACTCACTTCAAAACCGATGTGTTGGGATAGTTCAAGTACCTCATCATGGCTCTAGCAAAAGCTTCGATATAAACGCATTAGACGGTTTTAGTTCACTGACCTGCCCTGTATCGTACGGCACAAAGAACTCACATCAGCACCCAGAAATAAGTGTTATTAACGCACTATCTTTAAGACAATTTGCACCTATTTTAATAAGTGAAAAACCAAGTTCACAAGTGATTCAGAGAATATATTATAAATAATATAAGTATCAGGGGTATTTGATTGTCTAAAATTAATAGCATCAACTTCGCTGAAGAATTCAGCTCAAAAATACCGGCCTTAACACTGCTTACTACGCTAGGCTATGAGTTTATTCCGCCGAGCCAATGCATCGCCATGCGTAGCAGTAAGTTGCTAGCGAATCAGGCGAATGCTAATAAAGCCACTAACCTAGTGGTGTTATTGCCTATCATGCGTGCGTTTTTAGCCAAGCAAGCTTTTACGTTTGAAGGTAAGTCATATCATTTATCAGACAATGCTATTGATAAAATCATGCACGAGCTAAACCCAGCCATGAACTTAGGCTTGCAGCTTGCCAATGAAAAGCTATATAACGCCATGCTGTATGGCGTGACGGTGACTGAGTTTATCGACGGTAAAAGAACCTCGCAGACCATTGCTCTGATAGATTGGAATAATATCAGTAATAACAGCTTTCACGTTACCGAAGAGCTGGTGGTACTTAATAGCGAGGGTACGAACAGTCGTAGACCTGATATTGTTTGCTTTGTGAATGGTCTGCCATTAGCAGTGATCGAAGCCAAACGCCCTGACTCTAGTAGAGAATGGCAATCGACCAACGCCCAGGCAGTCTCCCAGCATATTCGCAATCAAAAGCAAAAAGAAATCCCGCATTTATTTGCCTATAGCCAGTTATTGCTAGCGGTGAACGGTAATGACGGTCTGTATGCCACCTGCGGTACGCCTGAGAAGTTTTGGGCAAAATGGGTCGAAGAAGAAATCTCTGAGCCTGAGTTTGCTCGTTTGAAAAACCAAGCGCTCAGTACTGATCAGATTGAGAGTTTATTTGCTCATCGTCCTGCCAAAGTTAAAAATGAATATAAATCATTGATTGCTGGTGGTGATCTAGCCGTCACCGACCAAGACCGCTTAATCATCAGTCTTTTAAAGCCACAGCGCCTGCTTGAGATGACACGCCTGTTTACCTTGTTTGACAAAAAGGCTGGCAAAATTGTTGCCCGTTATCAGCAAGTCTTTGGCATCAAAGCTTTGATTGAGCGTATTAGTAGTTTCGATGAAAAGGGCAGTCGTGAGGGCGGTGTCATTTGGCATACCACAGGCAGTGGTAAATCTTTCACCATGGTGTTTTTCTCCAAAGCACTTATTTGGTTAGAGGATCTTGCCAAGTGCCGTGTCATCATAGTCACCGACCGTGTCGATCTGGAAACTCAGCTTAGTAAAACCTTTGCTTCTGGTGGCGTATTATCCGATCGAGATAAATCCGATGCCATGGCAACCTCTGGTCGCCGTCTAGCGCAGCAGATTGGTCACGGTAATGAGCGCGTTATTTTCTCTATCATTAATAAGTTTGGCTCAGCCGTTAAGTATGATGAATGCTATAACGACAGCCCAAATATCATCGTCATGGTCGATGAAGGTCACCGTAGCCAAAACGGTGAGAACAATATTCGTATGGCACAAGCCCTACCAAACGCCGCCTTTATTGCTTTTACGGGTACGCCACTGCTTAAAGACGATAAGACCGAAAACAAATTCGGTAGCATCATTCACTCTTACACCATGCAGCAAGCAGTCAAAGACAAAACCGTTACGCCACTGTTATACGAAGAGCGTATCCCTGAGCTCAATACCAATGATCAAGCCATAGATAGCTGGTTTGACCGTATTACCCAAAAGCTCACCGACGATCAAAAAACTGACCTCAAACGTAAGTTCTCACAAAAAGGTCAAATCTATCAGGTTGAGGGTCGTATTGAGCTGATTGCTCATGACATCTCCGATCACTTCCAAAACTTTAAACAGCAGCATTTAAAAGGTCAGTTGGCTTGTGACTCTAAAGCCTCTGCTATCCGTTACAAGCTTGCGTTAGATAAGATAGGCAAAGTGTCATCCGTGGTTGCCATATCGCCGCCTGATACCCGTGAAGGGCATGACACCGTCGATGGCGAATCAAAAGACATCGTCCAGAATTGGTGGCAAGATAATGTCGCCAATCAGTATGGCGGTGACGAAAAAGCCTATACCAAAGCCATCATAGAAGCCTTTAGTCAAGATGATGGTCCTGACATTATGATCGTCGTTGATAAGCTATTAACGGGCTTTGATGAACCAAAGAATACCGTACTGTATATCGATAAGCCATTAAAGCAGCACAACCTGATTCAGGCGATTGCACGGGTAAACCGCTTACATGAGAAAAAGCGTTTTGGTTATCTGATTGATTATCGTGGCATCCTAAAAGAGCTGGATATCACCATTGAGAAATACCAAGACTTAGCGGAACGTACGCAAGGTGGCTTTGATATCGAAGACCTTAAAGGTCTATATAACGCGATGGATACTGAGTATAAGCAGCTACCCAGACTGCATAGCGAACTGTGGGCAATATTCTCATCGGTGAAAAATAAACAAGATGGGCAAGCGCTAAGGCAGGTGCTTGCACCAAAGATGCAGGAAATCGATGGCAGGGTAGTCGATACCAAGCTCAAAGAGCGTGACGACTTTTATTCAGCTTTGACCAGATTTTCTAACGCCATGAAGATTGCGTTGCAGTCAGCGTCTTTCTTTGAAGATAAGTCGTTTGATAGTAAACGTGATCGTTATAAAGCCGATCTAAAAGCCTTTATCAACCTACGTAAGCAAGTGCGCGAGGATGCTGATGAAACCATCGATTACGATGAGTATGAAGCGGATATTCGAAGCTTACTTGATAAGCACATCGCAGGGCTTGAGGTTCGTGAGGCAAAAGGTGCTTACTTGGTTGGCAACTTAGGTAAGGATGTTAAGCCTGAAGAATTAAGCGATGATGAAGCCCGTAACCAAACGGATAAAATCACTGGTCGGGTGACCAAGATGATTGAGCAGGATTTGGCTGATGATCCTTATGCCCAAGAGTATTTTTCTAAATTGCTTAAGCAAGCGATTGCGGATGCCAAAGCAATGTTCGATGCGCCAGTGAAGCAGTACATGATGTTTGCTGACTTTGAGCAAGCCGTCAAAGACCGTGATGTCGCTGATGTACCAAATGATTTTGTCGATGATAGTGGTAAATTAAACAAACATGCTCAGGCATATTTTGGTTTGTTTAAGCACTTATTTGAGGCTGATTTCTTAGCGGATAAAGAGCTAGATAACGACAAGCTAGTCGCTTATGCCTTTGATATTGATAATATCGTTAAGACAGCCGTGGCTGAGTATTCTATCAATCCAGCAGAGATCGAAAATGCTATTAGTGTCAAATTGCTACCGATGTTATTTATGGATTTGGGTATCGACAAAGCGCAAAAGCTCATTGAGGAAGTACTAAAGATTACCCGACTTGGGCTGTCAAGAGAAACAAGCGGCCCACGTGCAGCAAGAGGGTAGTAGGCAATGACTGAGAATGGCATTTTTTATTATGGTCAAGATAAGATCTACTACGAAATCGTGCGTAAAGAAGTAACGTATAAAGCAACAACAGGTAAGTCTAAAGCTGACACTCTGACCACTGAAAAAAGTAAACCTCGCAAAATCGTGATTAAAGTACATCCTGATCAGCGTGTGGTCGTTACCACGCCTATTGATGCTACCGATAAGATCATAAATGACGCAATGATGAAGCGTGCGCGCTGGATATGGCAAAACATACAGGACTTTGCCAAGCAAAAAGACCATGTATTGCCTAAGCGTTATGTCAGCGGTGAGACTCAGTTTTATCTGGGTCGTCGTTATGTCTTAAAAGTGATAACGAATGCAGAAACTAACGATGTAACAAACAGCACTGTGAAGCTAAGTCGCGGTAAATTAAACGTAGAATTGTCTCAAAGTGATTCTACATTAAATCTTGAAGCACGAGCTGTTCTTGTGAAAAGCCTAATTGATGAATGGTATAAGAATAAATTTAGGTCGATCTCTAGAGAGAGGCTTGAAGCCTTGATATATAAGGTTTCATGGGTTAAAAATAGTCCTTCAGTAAAATTAATGACCATGAAAAAACAATGGGGCAGCTGCTCGGCTCAAGGCAACTTAATCCTCAATCCACACTTGGTGAAAGCCCCTAAAGAATGTATCGACTACGTGATACTGCATGAGCTGTGTCATATCAAAGAGCACAACCACAGTGAGCGGTTTTGGCGACTGCTGTCGCAAGTTATGCCGCATTGGAAAGCGGTCAAAACTGAGCTGGATAGCATGGCTGAGCTTTATTTGAATGAGTGAGGGTTGGATATTCGGTGCTAATAAGCCTTGCACTCTTGTAAAAGCAGGTTTTTTAAGCAGTTATTAATCTTATCCTTTTCAAGGAAAAATAGGTGAACAGTTATCTTGAACAAACGCTAGATATATCAAAACTAAAATTAGAATCTTGAATAGCCTCATTGAAAAATGGGGCTATTTTTTTAAGTAATTTTTGTTTCTCAAAATTCAAAAAATAAGTAATTTTCACTTGCTCTCTTAAAAAAAATAAGCTATTTTATTAAATAAGGATGAATTGTATATACAAATAATACATTCTTTAGCTCTGGTTTCTAGTAACGCATTTACAAGGATATTTTATGCATTATTCTCCTAAGAACGATGGTATCCGTAGTCATGGCTTACCATTCGACCCGTTCAAGAGTAGCGCCGTGCCTCGACCAATTGGTTGGATTTCGACTATATCGAAAGACGGTAAAGTTAACCTTGCCCCTTATAGTCAGTATCAAAACTTAACTTGGGATCCACCGATGGTTATGTTTGTTGCTAATCAATCTGTTTTAGATGACGGTCAAAGCCGTAAAGATACTGTGCGTAATCTTGAAGAAACTGGATGGTTTGTGTGGAACATGGCCACATATGATTTGCGTGAAGCCGTTAATAAATCTGCTAAAGCATTACCGTACGGTGAAGATGAGTTTGAATTTGCCGGTGTCACAAAATCTGATTGTATCGAAGCACCTGCACCTAGAGTTGCCGAGTCACCAATTAACTTTGAGATTGAGTATGTTCAATCCATTCGTATTCCAACAGGAAATCCAGTTTCAACATTTGACATTATCATTGGCCGTGTTGCGCATGTTCACATCAAAGATGAGTTCATTATGGATAATGGCAAAATAGATATTGCTGCCATCAAACCTTTAGCACGTCTCGGATACTATGATTACACTGTCGTAGAAAAAATATTCGAGATGAAAGCTCCTGTTGCTTCTGACAAAGAGTTAGCAGGTTTAGAAGGACGAACAGACTAGAGTGTATGTGTTGACGAAATTAGACACTAGTTACTATTAAGTTACAGAGCTAGTGTTTGATTTATTTATTTCAACTTATCTAGGAGAGATATGTGATGGAAGGCAATCGATCTAAATTGGTATCTTCACTATCAGTGTTTCGATTTTTCTTGTATTCGTTACTAGGCATTTTTATATTCTTTGTACCTATTAAGATTGGTGAGGTTTCTTCGATACCTTTGGATCATATGGCTACTTGGTTAAGTAGTAACTTTCCAACAGGGATAACTTTTTTCATCCTATTACTCATTGTTGCTGGTAGTGTTTATCCATTTATTAATAAATCATGGAATAAAAGTACCTTTCATATCGTGTTTACCATGCTAAAGATACTAGGTACTTTCTTTGCACTTTTGGTTTATTTTGAACAGGGACCAGAGTGGTTCCTTAACCCTCACATTGCCCCTTATGTATTTAATTATTTGGTAATCCCTGTAGGAGTAATGGTTCCTTTAGGTGGTGCATTTTTAGGGCTGCTTACAGGCTACGGATTGCTTGAGTTTATGGGCGTTATTGCTAAACCTATTATGAAGCCTATTTGGAATACACCAGGTCGCTCTGCAGTTAATGCTTTAGCATCTTTTGTAGCCAGTTTTGCTGTTGGTTTGTTAATTACAAATCGTGAATATCGTGAAAAGAAATTCACCAAACGTCAAGCTGCTATTGTAGCAACCGGTTTTTCCACTGTGACTGTAGCTTTTATGATTGTCGTTGCTAAAACGCTTGATTTAATGGAAAGCTGGAACCTGTATTTTTGGACGACGCTTTTTGTTACTTTCTTAGTCACCGCTATAACAGTACGTATCTACCCTTTGCGTAACATGCCTGAAGAGTATATTGACGGTACCCCTATTCATTCAGAAAATGAGCATGAATATAGTGGGTCTAGAGTAAGCCATGCCTTTAAGGAAGGTATGCAAGCAGCTGGCAAAGCTGATAATATATTTAAAAATATATTGGTAAATACAAAAGATGGATTGTTGATGACGATGAGCATTCTGCCAACCATTTTATCTATTGGCATTGTCGCTCTTATATTAGCAGAATATACATTGTTGTTTGATATCCTAGCGTATGTTTTCTATCCATTTACTTATCTATTGCAGCTACCTGATCCAATGCTAGCCGCAAAAGCAGCTGCTCTTGGTATTACTGAAATGTTTTTGCCCCCATTGTTGGTCGTTGAAGCAGACATAATTACCAAATTTGTGATTGCAGTTGTTTGCGTATCGTCTATTATTTTCTTTTCTGCTAGTGTGCCAAGTATCTTATCTACAGATATACCTATTAAAGTTAGAGACCTCGTTATTATATGGTTTGAAAGGACATTACTGAGCTTAATAATAGTTACTCCAATTGCTTTTATATTGTTCTAAAAATTTCATACTCTCAATTATTTAATAAATAAGCCACTTCGAGTGGCTTATTTTCATATCACTGCTTAATAAGTTCTCGCAGCTATTTTGAATTCTAACCATTCTGCAATCTCACTCTCAACCCATGCTACACGTCCCCTTGATAATTTCACTTGAACAGGGAATGTTGGATCGTAACGATCAGATTTTTTATTGACCATCTCATAAATCGTAGTACTACTAAGCGCTGTATAATGCATTACTTGCTTGAGCGGTATCATGCGAGGTATCTGTAAAGCGCTAGCTGTTGATACGTTTTGTTGTGTGTTCGCATTTAACTGTTCCATGAATATCTCCTTTGTAAGTTAATGAGAATCTTTCTTCTCATACAGTTACGGAGTCCCATATTTTTTTACGGCATCCCATGTAGTCCAATGATTGGCCAGATATGCAACATAAAAAGGAGCTGAATAATCAACTCCTTTCTTATGCCGTCTATCCTTACCACTGTTTTAACTTATAGCTGTCACACTCTCCCTTAGACTTCTTTCAATATTACCGACATTGTAGGGAGCAACACTATTTTTCGACTCTCCTTGAGGACTGCTATTGGCCTCATCTGTCTCTACTGGATAAAACTCTTCAGCCACATCCATCAGACCATCGCTATCAATCTCAAAGCAGGAATTTACGTAACCTTGTTTGGCTGCTTCCTCTAATGCTGCTTGATCAAAGCCGTGTTCGCTAAGCTCTTGATCAATTGCCTGTGCATCTTGTACCGCTTGCTTTAGTGTCACGTCATCACGTAACGTCAAATCCACGAAGTAGATTGGCGTACGATAGCTTTGGGTTGTGCTTTTACCTCGGAGTGTGAGTTGCAATGGCAAACACGACAGCTTATTGCCGGATACTGCTGCAAAGTAGCTAAGACGTGCGGCTAAAGTGCGAATACTATTAAAGCCAGTCGTCCGAAAGATAAATGTACCGAGCTCATCGTCTTCAGACAGATTCACGTACAGTCTGCCATACGGCTTACAAGCACCGCCTTGCGCTAAGGGGCAGCGATCAGGTGATGGGCAAGGAAGCTGCTCGACACCATTATTGGTTCTGCGCTGACATTTCTCACCGTCACCCACGCATAGTGGACGACCTGTTTGTCTATCGAACAGCGTGTATTCTGCGCGTAAATTCAACTCAGGATCATTAAACAGCATGCGTACTGGTATTTGTCTGAGCTTACCGTCATTCTTTTCGCGTAGCTTTGCATCGAGTGGATGGTTGACCCAACCATCCTTGTTTTGAACTTGACTGGTGATAGTGAATTGATCGTCTTTGGCAGGTAGACGTTTGCCATCTTTTTCAATGACACGGCCGATGCTGATGCGACCTAGAACTGGTGGAGTAATGGTTAGACCTTTAATCATGATGAAATTCCTTGTGTTTAATAGATTTTGTTTGGCCATAAAAAAGCCCACCTGTGATAGGTGGGCCTTATGTGCTTGCTTGATTCGCTTTAACTGGTTGATTGCTGCGTTGATGATTAAGTGACTGATGGCTTAGTCATTAAGAATGACAAAGCGTCTACTACCTTGCTTGGTTTTACTAAACTGTATGAGCAATTCAGGATGCGCTTTGATAACCGCTTTGCTATCAAGACCGACACTGTCTTTCGAGCGCTTCCATGAAATAGCCCCTTTATCAAACACGGCAACCTCATTGTCTTTGATAAGCGTTTGCAGCTGATGCTTCACTTGATCATGACGCTGCTCGATATCTTCTATGGATGCGCGGTAGCTTAAGAGTTGTTCAAACAACTTGTTAGCCCCGTCATCGCCTCTTAGATCAACCTTGCTTAATGGCTTAGGCTTTGGATAAAGCAGTTTTAGTGCTCGTGCTGCGGATTCAGAATGATCCGGAGTGGGCGGTGTATCGTTTTCTACATATTGCCAGAATAGACGCTCGTGCTCAGTGATCGATTCAATCAAACGCTCGTCACGCTCAACCTTATAAATCTTGGCCTCGTGACCACAAAGTAGCACGCAGATATGGGCAGCTTGTTTACCTGTGACCGCTAGTTGATGCTGAACTTGGCAGGTGACGTACAACGGTACGCCATCACGCCACAGCTTAGCCCCGTGTTCACCAGCAGTTTTGCACTCTAAAATCTGCACCTCATCATTGCCTGTAATGGCATAGTCCAAATTGGCCAGCATAAAGGCTTTATTAGGATCAGGATGCTGCAAGACGGCATTGACACGCCTAACCTTATTACCTGTATGCTCTTGGTAGTATTTCGCCACCATTGGCTCTAAGGTATGGCCCCAGTAGAGTGGTGAATAGCATTCAATGCCGTTATTACCACTGGCATCAATGTTTGAGCTCATGCGTCCTGTTTTGATCATCCATAATTCCAGCATGGACAGATACGGATGGATACCGCAGGCAGCGGCAGCGTCACTACTACCAATACCTTGTCTGCGTACCTCAAGCCAGTCTTCACGGCTTAGTTTTTTGGTATTGACCAAACGCTTAGCGATGGTTGATGTCTTTGCTTGAACAGGTTTGCTAATAACTTCATTTCGCTTTAGCGTAACTTCTGCTGAATTGTCCTTGATTTTAGACTTAGCGGTTCGAGATGCCTTACCTGTCATGGTTGAACGTTTGGGTTTTAACTGAGTCGTGGTGGTATGGTTTACTGCGATCAGGTTCATGGTGAACTCCTTTAGTAGATTTATTCTTGGTGATCTGTATCTGTAAATGTGCCTTGCTTAATTGACGGCATAAAAAAACCACGCGCAAAGGCGTGGTTAATTCGTTAGACAGAGTAGCTAGGCAATCAAGCGTAGCGCTTCATCGAGGCTTTTGTCCTTGAGCTTAGCACCAGCCCCAAACCAGGCGGAATCCAATCGATGATCTTGCGACATGGCGCGGCGTTCATGATCAACAAATTCTGTCATCGCATTTAATAACCCATAAGCCGTGTCTTTAGCTGATGCCAAATCTGCACCGCGACCTTGACCGTTAAACATGTTCATCACCTGATTCATGGCTTTCGCATTAGGGACCGCATCTTTTTCCTTCTTTGCCGTATTAAACAGGATCAAGCCATCGTCTTTGACATCGTTAAACACACGGTTTAAGTAGTTAGCCGCTTCTGCTTGCGTGACGCGCCTATTGGTTAACTGCTTCATCTCATAGTTAAACGCATCCCACTGGCTGACGGAGATGCCCAATTGCTGCTTGACCTTTTCGGCATCAAAGGTCGTGCTATGCGGTACTTTCACCACACCGCCACTACCGTTCGCAAGGCTGATCGCTAAGGTGTTATTACACACCACGCGAATATTGGTGAACTGTGCTGTGGTGGCAAGCGTACCATCACAAGCGGTTGCTAGTAGCAAATAGCCATGACTGACATCACCGCCACGTAGTGTCGCGGATTGTCCCGTACGTGCGAGTGCCCAGAACTTACGTCCACCTTTTAACACCCCTGCGGTTTCCAGCTCAAAGTCAGCTTGTTCAGTCAGGTCACGATAAAACTCCAATATCTCATTGGGTTGTACTTCTTGATAGCGCTGACTAACTACCGATAGTGGCTCTAAGGTGTCACTGCGATACAACACCTTGTTATTGTCATAAGGCATGATTAGGTTTTGGCCTTTATCGTTGGTTGCCATGTAGCTCACATCCGATGATTCAATACGCCAATTCATCCCAGCCTCACGTGCCCAGACCTCAATAGGCTGCTTGGGGGAAAGCTCGTTGCCAAGACCATGCCAAGGGGTTTCGCCAACGTATGCCATGCTTTCGATTAAATGTGCCATGTTGATGCTCCTTTTAAGATTGATTGTTTAAACGCTTTGATAATTGATTGAGTAAATAAATGAGGACGTCAGATACTAAAGGTATGCTGACAGGTACTGCATAGATAGCGCGGCAGGATAGTCGCTCTGAGTAGTGGCGGCTGCATCAGCCGTTGCTGTGCCAGATTGATCACGGTGGCAAGTGCGCCACCTGCAACCATCCCGATCATGGGGTTGATCTTGTAGTACTTGCAGACGCTAGTACCAAGACTGACTAAGAGCTTAGGTGAGCACAGATGCTCCGACATGCTTTGCATATTGGTATCCGTATTCTCTATAACGTGTGCTGAATGACAGTTGGGGCAGATAGGTTTCATAGGATCTCCTTGATAGTGGCGCATAAAAAAGGCCTGCTATAAGCAGACCTTGATTAGACGTTTAGGGGTAGATGGATAAGGTAGCGATGGCTCCTTATCTCATCTCATGGCGATACTGTATATCTGAAATTATTTTGATATTTAAGCAAGCCAAAGCGTTTATTCTCTATTTTTCCTTAAATTCACCATGTCCAAATGTTTGCATCTTAGGCAACCACACTTTGAGCTTTTGATCGTATTTATCAGACTTTGTTAAGTACCTTGCTACAGTAAAAGCGTTCTCTACCTCCTGAGGACTATCACGATGTATTCTACCAACACCTAGCTTTCCATCTTTTTCAAAACTATATTTGGTCTTAGTGTCGTGAGAACTATGATAAGTACCGATGCCCTCTGTGACTTCTTGCCACTTCTCACCTATCGTTTTAGCGATATGCCAGTCAGAATATCTTTTTGAATTATCATAAGTTAAGACTAAATGGCAGTGGAAACCGCCATATTTATAGCCCTGCTCTAATGCCCATGCATAACCAGTTAGGTGTTTAAAACAAGCGTTTTTCTTGCTGATAAGTTTTCTGAGATTTTTCATGTGATTATAAAAATCGTGAATAGTCAGATTATATCGTTGGTTTTTCAAATACTTTAGCTCAATGAAAATAACTAACACTCTTGATTTATTCTCAATCAGATTTTTAAAGTAACACTCCAAAACTTTTTGATTTTGAGATTCTTGGTAACGCCAATCATAAAGCTCTCTCATAATACTATCTTTATACTCTAATAACTTTGTAATGATTTTTTGACTTCTCTCATAGTCCCAAATAACATCACAAGGATACGAAGCACCAATTAAAGTAATGGTACTGTTCATAAATGCGTTAATAGCTTGTGAGTAATTTACAGAGTCTTGTGAGTAAGTCAAAGCATCTTGAGAGTAATGCATAAACATAAATGGTCGATATAACTCGTTCAATTGATCTTGAAAGCGTTTACCTCTAAGATTTTTAAATAATACGTTTTTGACCAGTTTATCAACATCATTGGTAAGTTTGGATTGATTATAAGTTAAATGTGACATGATTTTCCTTATGAGTTTATTGATTCATAGGGTTACGCACATTCGTAATTTTATAATGCAGATAGCTAAGAGAGTAACTCTTAGCTTAGTAGTACTTACAAGTATATTGATAGTATATTGATAGTATATTGATAAGTATATTGATACTCTAATACCAACTTATTGCATCTCAGTAAAATCCACATATCTCTAGCATAAACACATAGTTTGCTTAAAAATCACTTCATATTTTTCTCAATAAACTAAGAGTATGATGGGGGATAGTTACCTGAGAACTCAGATTGTAGCAATAACTAGACTAATCTAGGGGTTGGAGTATTGAAATAGAAGACTTGAGGTTAATATTCGATATGAAAATATCACTAAAATATTGCTTAAATAACACTTTAAATCTACAATATTATTACTATTTACTAATGAAAATATCACGCGTGATAAAATAAAAATGGTGGAATAATGTCGAATATTAACGTAGGTCATGCATCAAATGTAATACATGAAAATAAGAAATACTTTGATGAAAACATCAGATGTTTGTCAGAAAGAGAGGTGGCTTGGTTACAACTTTATCTTGCCGATAAGATAGGTAAAGTTTCTTTTCTGAGTACTAGATCAAATAACTTACACGAAGAACTAATAACCCAGTTAGCAAAATTAGAAAATTTTAAAGAAGTTACATATGAAGCTTGTATGAAAATGTCACATGTCTTATTGCCTAATAAGCATTTTCAGTTGATCGAGGAGAACTTGAGAGCTCAGGTATTTACTTTAAAAATCCTTATTAATGAATATGACTATGATATAGAAATTGTAGACACTAAAGATATTATTAAAAGTATTTATTATTATTTTGACAGGCAGGAGAATAGGTCTACAGTGGAAAATAAAATATTTTTAATAAAAAATATAATTTCAATCTATAAAGAAGTTATTTCAAATGAAAATTATACTAAATGGTTAAGTAACCATGGACAAGAAATACTATTTTGGGTATTTAATTATTTAAATCGTAGAAATATAATGGCAAACGTGAACAACAATATAGATTCAGATGAGGAATTAAAAGCCACAATATTGGCTTCTTTAGATCTTATTGATTACCCTAGCTATACTAAAATAAAAAATACTAATTATTCTTATAGTACTAGTGCAAATAAAGAAATTATAATCGATAAAATGAAACGAGGTTGGAGCCAACAGAAGTATCGCAATGCAGGTAAGACAAAAAAGCCATATCACCTACCATTGACGAAAAAAACCAAAAGTAGGTTAGAGAAGATGGCGCAGGTACAAGGGCTGTCAGAGACAGCCATGCTTGATATACTAATTAATCGGTTTTACGAAATGGAGTATGTAGATGTCAATGGTAAGGATTTATACTAATGCTTATCGACATAGCTTTGTAACTCATCTATAGTAATTCCTTGGCTCAACAATGCCTTAATGAGGTCGTGCTTATCAGTGTGTTGTAATGGTTCAGGCTGCTTACTTTCTAACGACTTTTCGATCTGCTGCCGCGCTGTCTGGAAGTCTACGACTTCGCCTTTGTCTCTAAGCAGATCTAAAAAGTCTGCCCAGACCTGCATAATCTTACGGCGCTCTTCTAAGTGCTGTGCGTGGTTATACACTGCGCGAATGCTACTTTTCTTATCATGCGCCATCTGCTTTTCGATCGCATCGCCCATGTAGCCGAGCTCGTTCAAATTGGTTGAAGCGATGTGGCGAAAGCCGTGTCCTGTCTGTTTACCAGCATATCCTAGTATATCTAGCGCGTTATTGATGAATTCTTCGCTGTACGGCTGATGCATGCCCGTGTGATAGAAAACATATTCATATTCCCCTGTGATGGCTTTCATTTCTTCTAGCACTGCGAGCATTTGGTCTGATAGTGGTACGACATGCTTACGCGCAATTTTGAGATTGTCGATATCAACACGCCATAAACGGTTAGCAAAATCAATGTGTGACCATTTCATCATACGCAGCTCAATGGTGCGACAAAATGAATAGGCTAAGAATTTCATACCTAATCTAGTTTGGTCGTGACCATGATAACCCTCGATAGCTTGTAGTAGGCCAGGCAGCTCACTGATATCGACATGCTTCATGTGCTGACTTTTGGCTTTAGGATAGAGTTCCTTTAGATCATCGATTGGGTTTTGCTCAATGATACGTTCGCGTTTGGCACGCTTTAAAACATTAGCAACCAAATCAATAGTGCGTCTGGTAACCTCACGTGGTGGTTCACCATTCTTGTTCACACGCTTTTCGATCTCGTCTGCCATTGATCGGCAGTCTTCAAAGCTTACATCTTTTAAAGCGATGCCTTCAAAATGTGATAACACATCTTTATGCATACGGTTATAGTCTTGCTGATAAGTACGCGGCTTGACGTTACGTTGTCGTTCAGCAAGCCAGTCTAGCGCATAGTCATTAAATTTTTGCGCATGAATATTGGCAAGCTTATCTTGCCGTTTTTTATTTTTTGGATCAATACCGTTAGCCAATAATGCTTTGATCTCGGTATTGGCTTGTCTGGCCTGAGATAGCGACATGAGTGGGTAGGTACCAAGAGTCATACTTTTTTGTTTACCATTAAAGCGATAAACGCTTATCCATGATTTTGTACCCGTGCTACGCACAAAAAGCTGTAATCCATACTTGTCAGTATACTTGTCAGGCCGCAAAGGTACGCACTTCTCACTTGGTTTAAGCTTACGAATTTTGGTATCACTTAACATGTTGGTCTATTCCTCATACCTACGAGCTATACATTCAAAGCGTTAAGACAATTATGTTGGTCTAAGGCGTATAAATCTAGATCGAATGTTGGTCTAATTACGGTCTATATGAATAATAGACCAACGAATAGACCAACACAAGCGACGTGATAGGTGGGTCACGTTGGGTGGGGTTGGGAAAATAGCAGACATAAAAAAAACGCTAGACGCGTTATTTATAAAGGGTTTAATTGGTATATGAGTGGAATTGGGTCAAGGTGGGAAAACTAAGATTTTATAAGATTGGCGGTGAAGGAGGGATTCGAACCCTCGATACGCTATGAACGTATACACACTTTCCAGGCGTGCGGTTTCAGCCACTCACCCACTTCACCGTTTTTTGAACGCCTAAGTATAGCGGATACCATTTAGAATGTCACGACTTGCGCGCTATCTTTCTTTATTGGCAAGCGCCTGCTAGGATAGCAAGTATGTAACGGCAAGTATAAATGGTTGAAAGTTGAATGATAAGTTTTAGCAGGATCAAGTACGGATGTAAGAATAGTGCACTGATGGCAGTATTGCTTGTCGCGACGGGTATTACCCAAGCACACGCTGATGATTTGACCCAGTGTAGCCAGTCTTTTTATGGGGGTGTTTATCCTGAATTTACCAATACCAAGCTAAAAAAAGACACACAAGCGCTATGCATGGATGGCTTTGCGGTCATGTACTCGGGGGTATCGCGTACACCGCTTTGGTCAGCAGAGCATCTCGATCGCACACGTCTACAACAAGCTAAGCAGATCGATCGTGAAGATAGCTTTCACGAAGAGAGTAAACTGCCAAAGTCAGCACGAGCCTCATTATCCGATTATTCAGGCTCTGGCTATGATCGAGGTCATTTGGCACCCAATGCCAATATGGCCAATCGCAGCCAGCAGTATGATAGCTTTAGTTTAGCCAATATTGCTCCGCAGTCACCACGTAACAATCGCTACATTTGGCGTAATATTGAATCTGCCACTCGGTATTTAACGCAGCAATACGGTGAGGTGTATACCATCACGGGTGTGGCATTTACTGATAAAAAAACCAAGCAGCTCGCTAACCGTGTCCTTGTGCCTAGCCATTTCTTCAAAGCGGTATATATCCCAGCAACCAATCAAGCAGGCGTGTATTACGCCCCAAATGATGAGTCAGAACGCATCGACGTAATTAGTATCGATGAGCTGACCACTGAGATTGGCATTGATGTATTACCTATGCTAGATAGTCAGTCCAAATCTCAAGCGTTTGATTTACCATTGAAGGCAGGTGAGAGCTCAGATACCCCCGAGGTGCCAGTAGAAGAGCCTGAGTGGATACTGTTTGTCTGGGCTATTTTAGAATGGTTGATTGCACAATTACAGGCTTAAGCTGAAAGTAAGACCCTAAAACCGCCTCATTCTGAAAAAATACAATGTTACTGATAATAAGGATAATCAAATGATTGAGCCATTCGCCAACGACCATCAAAGCATGCAGATTGGTGATCTTGTCATTGAAAATCAAAAAGACAAGATTATTATATATGGTGATATTGATCTCACTTTTGATGAGTTAGGATATAAGCAAGCCCAACAGTTGCATGAGCTATCGGGAAAAATCGTACAAGCATTTGAAGATAAAAATCTATATAGCAAGAATGATGCTAAGTCAAAGGAAAATGATGACCAATTAGATAAAGATATCGACAATCCTTTTCTGTAACTCTTTGATATGGTTTTATTTTTATAGAAATAAGAAACTGTAAAAAAATTACTAGGCAAAACCTAAAAATTGCTTATAATGAGTTAAGACATCGCTTGTGTCGCTTGAATCTTTAACCAAAAGCTTATAAGTTGTAATGGTAACTATCATTTAAAAAGGTCGAAATCATAAAGCTCGTAATGAAAGATTCTAGCAAAGGATAAGCATAGGACAACAGAAACATAACGTTTCGAGTAATCATTGTATGAAGGGAGTCAATCTATGAAATTATTTACAAAGACCACTTTAGCAGTTGCTGGTATTGGTATTGCTAGCATGGCATTCGCCGCTGACCCATTAGCCAACACTACTTGGCAGACATATGATGAAGGCAAGCCAAAAGGTACGGTAAAGATCACTGAGTCAAATGGTGTGTTGACCGGTACTCTTATTGCTACTAACTCAGCTAAAGGCAAAAAGCACGTTGGTACGACCATTATTAAAGGTCTAAAAGCTGACGGTGGTGGTAAATATAGTGGTGGTACGATTACTGACCCTGAAAAAGGCAAAGACTATCGTATGACTGCAAGCTTAAGCGGCAACACATTGAAGCTAAAAGGCTATATCGGACCATTCTCTCGTAGCCAAGAGTGGAAAAAGAAATAAACTAAAAAATTAGTTTTAGTGTAATACATAAAAATCCCGCGTTACCGAAAGGTCTCGCGGGATTTTTTACGTTTTAGATTTAAGCTTATGGCTTCAACAGGGGAGAACTTTAAACACTAAAATTATAAACGCCGATACTACAGTGGGTAGTATCAGCGCATTTAACATCAATCTTTAGCTTACTTGAAAGGAGCTTATCTTATAAATTCTGGGTAAGCTTCCATACCACATTCTGCAATATCAGCACCTTCGTATTCGTCTTCTTCAGAGATACGTAGACCGATAACTAGCTTGATGATAGACCAAACCACTAGGCTGGCAATGAATACCCAAGCAAAGATGGTTGCAGCACCCACAATCTGACCGATAAAGGTAGATGCTGGGTTAGTAATAGGTACAATTAGCAGACCAAATAGACCGACCACACCATGAACTGAGATTGCACCAACTGGATCATCAATTTTGATTTTGTCTAAGGCTAAAATAGATAGCACTACAATAATACCGGCGATAACACCAAAAATAGTGGCTTGTAATGCAGAAGGGGTTGAAGGCTCAGCAGTAATGGCAACTAGACCTGCTAGTACACCGTTTAGAAGCATAGTTAGATCCGCTTTACCAAAGATGATGCGGGCTAAGATCAAGGCACCGACAGCACCGCCAGCAGCAGCAGCATTAGTGTTCAAGAATACCATTGCAACAGCATTTGCACTAGCGATGTCGCCTAATTTGAGCACTGAACCACCGTTGAAACCGAACCAACCCATCCATAAGATTAGTGTACCGAGTGCCGCCAATGGTAGGTTGGCACCAGGAATAGCGCGTATCTCGCCATTAGGGCCATATTTACCTTTACGTGAGCCTAATAGTAGTACACCTGCTAGAGCTGCTGCTGCACCTGCCATATGTACGATACCAGAGCCTGCAAAGTCAGAGAAGCCCATGTCGCCTAGGTTGAATAGGCCAAAGACATCGTTGCCGCCCCATGTCCAGCTACCTTCTAGTGGGTAGATAACACCAGTCATGACCACAGCGAATAATAAGAATGACCACAGTTTCATGCGCTCAGCAACCGCACCTGATACGATTGACATACAGGTCGCTACAAAGACTACTTGGAAGAAAAAATCTGATGCGGCAGAGTAGACAGAGTCGCCACCGAAGCCGTTTTCAGCAGAGGCTGCTAGGGCGTCTTCTACTAACGTATCACCGCCTGCAATTCCGCTTAAGAATAGATCGCCACCATACATAATCGCATAGCCACATACCATATACATGATACTAGCCGTTGCAAATAGGGCAATGTTTTTGGTTAAGATTTCGACTGTGTTTTTTGATCGGACCAGTCCGGCCTCTAACATAGTGAAGCCTGCTGCCATCCACATGACCAACGCACCACATATCAAAAAGTAAAACGTATCAAGCGCATATTGGAGCTCAAAGATTTGACTTTCCATTTAAATTCCCCCTTGAATTTATAATATAGATATCGGCATTACCGATAGATAAAAATGCTGTAAGAGTCTGTACCTATAAGTTTATGCCCGTAGGTAGGTCTTCAAATTTAGATAGCGTCAGGTCCTGTTTCACCCGTACGGATGCGGATAACTTGCTCAAGTGCAGTGACGAAAATCTTGCCATCACCAATTTTACCAGTGCTAGCGATACGAGTGATTGCCTCGATAGCAGGCTCAACCATCTCGTCGATCACAGCGACTTCGACTTTTACTTTAGGTAAAAAGTCCACCACGTATTCTGCGCCGCGATAGAGCTCTGTATGACCTTTTTGACGACCGAAACCTTTGACTTCAGTGACAGTGACACCTTTAACACCGATGTCGGAAAGCGCTTCACGCACGTCGTCGAGCTTAAACGGTTTTAAGATCGCAGTGATTAGCTTCATAAAAAATTCCTTATTTGTGTGATGCCGCAGATTGATAGAAGTACTATGATGCATCATCATATCTCTGCCTTGCTTACTGTAAGTTATTCAAGAACTATGCCAACCTACTCAAGGGGGGAGGTAGAATTGGCGTTGTTCATTAAAAAGTAATGACAGTAGTAACATAGAGTATGGGCTACGATGCAACGATTAGAGCCATCGCTACAAGCATAATAAAGGTGAATCAATCTTTAGCGTTTGGTTAACGAAAACTTTATTATAACCAACTTTTTGAGTGCTTGGGGAGGCTATCCCTTTATTTCATGTGACGATTTGCTAACTTGAGTTTGGTCGTTAGCTTGGCCTTTTCATGCAAGCATATCAAAGATGAATGGCGGGAAGGTAGAGAGAAAATAGAGATAAGCGGCAGAGCCTAACATAGTAGTCAGGCCCCTGAGCCTAGGTAGATAAAGGACTAAGGCGTATTTATATATACGTCGTTATGCTTTAGGAAATAGTAGATAAGGGGTTTTTGTGCTGACCAATAGCTTTTTAGTGTCGCTACCTTGTAGTAATTCGCGTAGACGAGATTGGCCAAAAGCCCCAGTCATAAGTAAACCGATATCATGTTGGTTTTGATAGTAGTTCAAAGCCGCAGCTACATCACGGCAGTCAAGCAATGTCTTTTTGGATTTGATACCCGCCTGTTTGAGCTTGGCGTAGGCTTCACGCAACGCATCACAGTTATCAGAAGTTTCCTTACCAACCATCACAATATGAACCGTTAGTGCACGCACCAGTGGCGTTTTACACAGCCAATTTAGTAGTTTATGGCACGTTGGACTGTTATCAAACGCAAATAAAGCAGTAGTAGGGGGCAAAAATGGTGCATGTGTCACCAAAATGGGGCAATGACTGACTCGAATGAGTTGGCTCAGCGTTGATTTGCAGGTGACGTGATGGCCTATAACGATCAATTGTGCTTGGTCATCGACGTAATCAATGCTCTGATTGAGGTTCTCATGACGATGTAGTGTATATGTCTTTAACTTATGACGTTGCTGCTCACAATACGAGGTCGCTTGAGATAATAGCAGTCGGCCCTGCGCTTTTAGCTCACAGTTACTTAGATGCTCTTTGGATGTGAACTGTTCGAGCAAAGCGTTTTCATCATCAATATTGAGGCAACCAGAATAATTAATAGCGGCTTTTTGCTGCAAGCTTGGCATCGAGTGCAATAAGCCAACAGACGCGCGCAGGCGAATAGAAGCCCACATACTGGCCTCTAGTACCGCTTGAACATGATCAGGACAGTCCAAGCAAGCAATCACACTATCTGGTTTTAAATTACTCATAAAACGACCACATCATTTTAATAATAAAAATCGGCTATCTCAGTTTAGGGTTGGCGTATGCAAAATACATCCAACCCTTTTACCAATATAACTGTCTATTAATATCCGATACATTATCCATAGACTAATAATACAGTCACATGGCAACCGCGTAGATTTACTTAGCAGTGTCGCTTAGTCTAACAAGCCAATGTCTCGGCGGTCATGAACAGAGAAGCGATCAATTAGTGTTCGACTCGCATTGTTGAGTCCTACCACTTTGACATCAATGCCTTCACGTTGCAAGCGCATCACTAGTTTGTCCAAGGTATCAACAGCGCTAACATCCCAAAAATGTGCTTGGCTTACATCAATCTGAATACTATCTACAGCTTCTTTGGTATCGAAGCTATGCAAGAACTGGGTGGTAGAAGCAAAGAATACCTGCCCTTGAACATAATAGTAGCGGGTATTGCTGCTGTCATCATATTCACTAAAGATGGTTAGGAACTGACCAATTTTATTGGCAAATGCTAAAGCAGATAGCAGGACACCTACGCCCACACCGTAAGCCAGATTGTGAGTAAAGACGGTAGTCAATACAGTCGCTAGCATGACGATATTAAACGACATTGGGTGTGTCTTAAATTCGCGAATAGATTGCCAGTTAAACGTACCAATCGATACCATAATCATGACTGCAACCAAGGCTGCCATTGGAATTTGACTGACCCACTCGCTCAAAAACACGACCATAATCAGAAGGACTACACCGGCCATCAAAGTAGACAAACGCGTACGACCACCCGATTTGACGTTGATCATTGATTGGCCAATCATCGCACAGCCTGCCATACCACCAAAGAAACCTGATACGACGTTAGCCATACCTTGACCACGACACTCTTTGTTTTTATCACTTGGTGTATCGGTCAATTCATCGACGATCGTTGCTGTCATCATAGACTCTAAAAGACCAACGATGGCAAGCGCGATAGAGTATGGCGCAATAATCAGCAAGGTATTTAGGTTCAATGGAATGTCAGGCAACAAGAATACTGGTAATGCATCTGGCAAATCACCCATGCTACCAACGTTACGAATATCAAGATTCATATACATTGCAACAGCGGTCAAACCTACAATACAAATAAGCGGTGAAGGAACGATGCGACCGATTTTAGGAATAAGTGGAAACAGATAAATAATCGCCAAACCAGCTGCCGTCATGATATAAACGGTCATGCCGACACGCTCAGTCATTGGGTTCAGTTCTGGTAATTGCGCGGCAAAAATCAATATTGCTAAAGCATTGACGAAACCGATAACCACTGAGCGAGAAACAAAGCGCATTAGATTACCAAGCTTTAGTATGCCCATCACGACCTGAATGGCACCGCAAAGCAAAGTTGCGGCAAGCAAATACTGCAGACCGTGGTCAGCAACCAAATCAACCATGACCAATGCCATAGCGCCAGTCGCCGCCGAAATCATACCTGGACGACCACCGACAAAACTGATCACTACCGCGATACAAAATGAGGCATATAAGCCAACCTTTGGATCAACACCAGCGATAATAGAAAAGGCAATGGCTTCTGGAATAAGGGCTAGGGCTACAACCAAACCCGATAAAACGTCACCGCGAACATTGGAAAACCACTCGTCACGCAAGTTATCAATAAAAGATGTCATAAGTAAACTACATAGGGTTAGAGGCAAAAAAAGTAATCATTACTCATTTATAAAATGATCGCGTTGCTAATAATAGCTATTCATTTTTCTTTTACTTCAACATGCACTAGGTCATGTTGCTGTGTTGGATTGTGAGAAACTAATAACCGAGGTATATAACTAATAACTAAGATATCTAACTAATAACCGAGGTATCTACTGATTTTTTTGGTATCAAAAATACGCTCATCAATAATCAATACGATGATAAGGGCAGTAAATTACCTAAAAATATTTTTTAAAAGATTGCTTAAAATAGGCAACTAGATAGATGTACCTACAATAATATATAGAGTCAGCAATCACTTGCTGTAGTAGAAGGTGATATATCACTCGTCAAATTATCAAAATTGTCTGATACACCCTTATCACAACAAGAATCGTTGATGAAGAGACGTGACAATCGCGCGATAAATGTGACAACATGCTAAACTAAAATGCTTGAGCAATGTGCTCAGCAAAATACTGATAAATATTAATCAAGCTGACTATTATAGCATTAGCCACTTAATATAAAAACAGGCGAATAATAGCATAAACTCATAAAAAATCAGTACCGAAATCTGAACGATGGCGTTAAGATGCTGCACATCTTAGCGGTGTCGATTAGAGTCGCTATACAGCAGATTTATTTGATACAACTTTTCTCGTTTAATAGAAGGAATAGATATGACCACTAATACAGCAACAGAAGCCTTACTTCATAAGGGTAGTGGTCTACAAGTCGTGGTCGGTTTGGGGCAGTCTGGATTGTCAGTCGCGCATTATCTGGCCAAGCAAGGCTATCAAGTCGCAGTCACTGATGCTCAAGTTACCCCTAAATTGGCCGATCAGTTGCCAGCCGAGATTGAGATTCGCCAGTTTGGTGAGATAGATGCCGATTTATTGCAGCAAGCGGCACGTATTATTATTAGCCCAGGTATTTCTCTTGAGACTGCCGCTGTGGCTGCTGCTCGCCAAGCCAATATCCCTGTAGTTAGTGATATTCAACTGTTCTGTGAAGCTTGTACCGTACCAATCGTAGCGATTACAGGTTCTAACGCTAAAAGTACGGTCACTACGTTAGTTGGCCAAATGGCGGTAGATGCTGGCGTTAACGTGGGTGTTGGTGGCAATATCGGTGTACCAGCTTTAACATTGCTAGATAATTCTGATATGGAACTTGCGGTACTTGAGCTGTCTAGCTTCCAATTAGAAACCGTTACCAACTTGGGCGCAAAGGTAGCAACTGTGCTCAATATGTCGCCTGATCATTTAGATCGTCATGGAGATATGCTTGGCTACCATCAAGCCAAACATCGTATCTTCCAAGGTGCCAAGTCGGTGATGATTAACCGTGAAGATGCGCTCACTCGTCCATTGGTCGCAGACAACCTACCGAGAATTAGTACGGGTATTCATGCCCCTGATAAAGGTCAGTATGGTCTGATTACCGACACAGAGGGCCAAACTTATCTTGCTCGTGGTACAGAACGATTACTGTCGGCAGACAAACTGTTGATTAAAGGTCGTCATAATCTACTGAATGCGCAAGCGGCTCTGGCACTTGGCGAGCTTGCAGGATTGCCGCTAGAGAGTATGCTGACCACTTTACAGCAGTTCACAGGTCTTGAACATCGCTGCCAATATGTGGCCAATGCTGCTGGTATTGATTATTTCAATGATTCTAAAGGCACCAATATTGGTTCGACCATGGCCGCTATCGAAGGCTTGGGCGCAGTCTATGCGCCAAAAGACGGTAAGCTACTATTGATCCTAGGCGGGCAAGGCAAAGGGCAACAGTTTGGTGAATTAACGCCTTTTATCAATCAATACGTGAGCCAAGTCTTGTTCATTGGTGAGGATGGTCAGCAGATTGAACAACATCTCAGAGCTGCGAAATTGAGTGATGATGTCGCACTACATCAGTGTCAGACACTAGAGAACGCATTTGCGACTATTCAACAAGTCACTACCAGTAGTTTATCGCAAGTACAAGCTGTATTGCTGTCACCCGCTTGTGCTAGCTTTGACCAATATAGTGGTTATGCGGCTCGCGGTGAACACTTTAGCCAACTGGTCAATCAATTAGACACCGCACAATCAGAAGCTTGATAGGTAGTCGAATATATTAAGCAGCTATATAGGTTGGCATAGCAGATGTCTATTCTCTAGCAACAGCCAGTATTTTCTGGATAAATGATTGTTTTGCTTATAGATTGCTGCTACTGTCAAGCATATAATCCTGATTACTGAAATAGGTGCTGGCTAAGGCGTTTGCCAATGGTTAAAGGTTTCCTATCACCATCTATTTAGTACGATTTACTTTATAATTTTTTAAACGGTGGCGTTTCATAGACGCCGTGTTTTTTCGTTTGTTAGTGTATATAAAATTATGGCGCTCTCTTCTTTTTTTCGTTACTCGCCCCAAACCAAGCAAACCTCTGGCTCAGACGGTGTTCTGTCTATGCCGTCAGCGCGCGCAATTTTATTATCAAGCGTCGGCTGTATGATGGTGCTTAGTCTGCTGATGGTTGCTTCTGCTTCTATTCCTTTTGCGCTTAGCCGCGGTATGACAGAGCTGTATTTTTTCAAAAACCAGCTGTTGTATATGACAATTGGTTTAATCGTTGCGATTATTCCTTATTATGGCGTGTCTTTGCGCACCCTATATAAGACCGAGACCCAGTTTGCTTTGTTAGGCATCACAGGGCTATTACTTGTTGCCACGCTGTTTAGCACACCAATCAATGGTTCCAAACGTTGGCTTACGGTAGGTGGTTTTAACTTTCAGGTAGCTGAGTTAGCCAAACTGGTCATGATTGTGTTTGTATCTGACTTTGTGGTACGCCGGTCTTTTGAAGTTCGTAATGGCCTAGACGGTTTCTTACGAATTATGTTGGTAGTCGCGCTGATAACGATACTTCTATTGTCACAGCCAGATTTCGGTTCTTTTGTCGTCATTATTGGTACGCTGTTCGCGATTTTTTATATTGCTGGGGCGCCTTACAAGCATTTCTTAGCATTGGCTGCTGCTGCTGTTGGTGGAGCTGTCTTGATGGTGACTACGGCAGAGTACCGATTGGTGCGTGTGATGTCGTTTATGGATCCATTTGACGATGTGCAGGATACCGATTATCAGTTGGCGCGTAGTTTAATCGCCTTTGGCCGTGGCCAATTCACGGGTGTCGGCTATGGCGAAAGTGTACAGAAACTGTCGCATTTGCCTGAGGCGCATACGGATTTCCTATTAGCCATTACGGGTGAAGAGTTAGGGTTCGTCGGTGTCAGCATGGTACTGATACTTGAAGCGCTGATCATCGGTAGTGCGATGCGGATCAGTTACAACGCGCTGAAACGTCGTCAAATGCGCATGAGCTATACTGCTTTCGGTATTGGTGTGGTATTTATTGCCCAGACGATTATTAACGCTGCGATGAATATGGGTGCTATTCCAACCAAAGGTCTCACTATGCCGTTCTTTAGTTATGGTGGTTCGTCTATGTTGATTAGCTTGGTTATGGTCGCGCTATTATTGAAGATATATAAAGAAAGCCCTGAAATCGAGAAAAGCCAATGCCGTTATTACTAATAGGCTTTGCCTATAATTGGCTGAGTGTCATGTAGCTTTAAGATTTCGGTAAATCATGCCCAGTACGATTGGCATCAAAGCGTCACTCATAGTGGCGCTTTTTATTGTCTATTTATAGCTTTTGAACTCTTATTAATAGGACAAGTTTAACTGTTGCTTGCCTTGTAGTGGGGTATTGTCCCATTGCGTAATGGCTTGTTTAAGCATGTTTTCTGGGGTATCGATATCGACCTTTGCTTGCTGTAGTAGTGATAGGGCTTCAGCAATAAGTTGACTCGGGTCTGATGTGTCAATTGGTTGAGCAAGGTTTTGCTTAGAGAGCTTTTTGCCATCAGCATTATTAATCAATGGCAGATGATACCATTGGTCAATAGTGGGTAGGCGCGCGGCTTGCATGATACCGATTTGCGCCGTCGTCATAGGTAGAATATCAAGGCCACGCATGATATGAGTAACCTGCTGTAGACCATCATCGAGGCTGGCTGCCAGTATATAGTTAATCATGCCATCCTGACGACGAGCGACCATATCACCTAACGTCTGCTGCGGATTATCCCATTGTAGTCCCTGAATACCGTCATTGAAGCCAATCCGATAGTCTGGTAGCTGAATACGTAGCTTATGCTGCTGTCTATCAAGGTCAGCTGCCACACAGCGACGCGGATAGCGTTGTCTATTTGGCTGTACTTGGCCAATTGATGAAACTTGTTCGTCTAAGGATGTCTGGTCGGTCAGCGCAGCTAAGCTGGCAAGACTATGGTTTCTACTTATCTCTTCTTGCGCCCAGTACTGTTCTAAGTCTTTACGAGAGCATTGGCAGCCATAGGTCAACGGCTCCAGATATGATGACAGATAATCGTTATAGATATCAATGCGCTCAGACTGATAAATAACATCACCATCCCAATGCAATCCAAGTGCCTCAAGATCCATCAAAATTTGCTCAGTGAACTGTCTATCACAGCGTTCAGTATCGGTATCTTCCATACGCAACAGCCATTTACCACCGATTGATTTGATATGGCAAAAGCTGGCAAGCGCAGTCGTTAGAGAACCAAGATGTAACTCACCCGTTGGTGAAGGCGCAAAGCGGCCAATAGGCTGTGATGGTAGCGTTTGAGTCGGCATGGTGGTAGGCGTTGTTTTCAAAATAAATGGCTGTCTATAAGAGGTAATAAAGATAGAATAATAAATATGAGTATCAAAAGATATTCATTAAATGAGATTGTTTTGTTAGTCATGTCATTATTCAGGCGATTATATTTGTCAGAGCAAAGTCAGTAACGCAGCAAAATAGTGACAGTCTAAAATACAAAAAGCGACCTATTACAAGGTCGCTTCTGCTGACATTTATATCTGTAATATCTGATCTAAGCGCCTTGGTTTTGACGTTCTTTAATTTCAGATAAGGTTTTGCAGTCGATACATTGAGTTGCGGTTGGACGTGCTTCAAGGCGACGTAATCCAATCTCTACACCACAAGTCTCACAAAATCCATAGTCATCATTTTCGATTTCTAACATAGATTTGTCGATTTTGCGGATAAGTTTGCGCTCACGGTCGCGAGTACGTAATGCCAATGCAAACTCTTCTTCTTGAGTGGCACGGTCATTGATGTCTGGCATGGCGCTTGACTCATCTTGGATGTAGTTTTTGGTACGATCCGCTTCGCCAATCAGTTGGTTTTTCCAATCCAATAAAATAGCCTTAAAGTGCTCCAACTGCGCATCAGACATATACTCTTCGTCTTTGGCCGGCACATAAGGAGTAAATTTAACTTCACTCGGATTCGTGGTCAGGGTGCTCATATGGGTATCCTACTTTTTCAAATTAATTCAATAAAACGACGTATCAAAAGACAAGACGTTATTAATGCTACAAACGCTACAATTTGTCCTTTTATCAAACGTTTCACCACTTGGTAATACAAGTAACACAGCTGATCAAATAATATCGTAGACTTTATATACTGACAGTTATATACCGATTGTTAGATAGGTTGTTATATAAACTTCGGTTTGAATAATACTGTCTAAAGCATGCCGTAGGTCAGTGATTGTGAAAACTGAGCTTGTGGTTAATGGGCCATCCTAGCTATCGTGCAGTGGCTTCATATTAGATATTGGGCCACCCTTGCTTTATTTCATAAGTTGTATCATTGTTTGTAATAATAATGAAGTGATTTTTTATATTGAATGCATATTTTATTTGTTCATCACTGCATTTTTGATTAGGAATTATTGACGAAAGCTATAAGTACAAAGGGCTAATGGTTATACTATTCCCAATAATTCTGGGCATCAAGTATCCAGTCTTTCAACCCAGCTTGCAACTGTTCCATTGTTGGCTAATTGCAACCAGCGATATCCTGGTAATGCATGCTCATCATAAGAAAAATCATCTTCATAGGGTTTGAACTGATAGCAGGTAGATGGCGTGCTATACACCGTGACGCCTTGGCGCAGTCGAACTTGCTCTTGGTGAGTATGCCCACTGATCACCACTTGTAGCTGTTCAAATGGTGCCATATGCTCCCAAAAGCTCTCAGTGTTTTCTGCCATATGGGTATCAATCCAGTCAGAGTCAACTGGAACAATATGATGGTGTAGGGCGATTAATGCAGGCTTATTACAGGTACTGAGTCTCTCACATAACCAATTAATATCAGTAGGCGTAATCTCGCCTGCGACCTTACCAGAAATGGAGGAGTCTAATAACAACAGCTGCCAGTATTCAGTCTCAATGACATGACGACTTAACAAACGTGAGTCAGCAGGCTGAGCGACAAGCTCTCGTTGAAAAAACGGCAAGTCTTTACCATTCTCGTCCGTCACATCATGATTACCAGCAATACAGGCAAAAGGAATCTGAGTCGCCTGTAATACAGTAAAGATATGATCGTAAATTGAAGACTTTACTCGATTGACCAAGTCACCAGTCACAATAATCAAATCACAGCGAATATCTTCACTAAGTGCCTGTTGGAGAACTGCTTCAAAACTACGCTGACAAGCCATATCATCACTATAGGTATTACTCTCATCAACAAGGACAGGATCAACAAGGACAGGCGTCGATAAATGCAAATCAGTAATTTGTAAAATATTTATCGTTTTATCAGAGGTGCTTAACTTATTGGCAGGATAGTTTGGCATTGGTTCAGTCCCTTATCGAGTCACAACAATAAGTATTGTTAGCGCGAGTATGGATAAATGAGCTACTATTTTTCACTGGGTATTTATAATTATCATCAATCTACTATAAAAGAGCACAGCGTTTGCTTTGAACTTACTTTGACTCTAATCAACGATATTTATACTATCAACTAGCAATAGCAAATTTAAAGTCTAGAGCCACCTTATAGTATTATCGAACTAAAGTATTCATTATATTAATAAAATAAAGTCCAACAAAAAGATAGCGAAAAACAGTCGTAATTTATTCATTATAACGTATTTACAGCGACGCTAACTAAAGTTTTATCTTTATTAACTTCGAAAAAATGAGTGCAGTAAAAAATAAAGCAGCTAATATCAAGACGATAGAAAGACCTGTTTGAATATCTAGCCAAATACTGCCCCACACACCAAGTGTCACACCCAGTTGAGCGCTTATCAACGCTATAATCACCATTTGTTTTGGCGATGCTGACCATAGACGTGCGGTCAGTGCAGGTAGCACTAATAATCCGCTAATTAATAGACTGCCAACCGCCTGTAATGCAATCGCACAAAACCCTGCCAGTACACCCATAAAAAACAGCCGTTGCCGTGTTGGGTTGATACCTTGAATACGTGCCAATGCTTCATGCGTTGCAAGCTTGATTTGCGCAGGCCAAATATAGATAAGCAGTCCCAAGCCAGCTAATACGCTACCAGCAAGCAAAGGCAAATCTGCCCAATCAAGATCTAATAAGTTGCCGAACAAAAACCCGAGCACATTGGCCTGTTGGTCAGTCAATTGGGTCAAAGCCAGCAATCCTAGGCACAAGAGCGACACTGACACGACTGCCAATACAGCATCCACTGGCAGACGCTCATCATCAATCAAGACCAATCCCAGTACGACCATGACACTGACTAATGCAATGCCGATACCCATTGGTAATTGCCACCACACCGCTAAAGCCACACCTAACAACGTGCCATGGGCTAAGGCATCGGCGAAAAACGCCATACGCCGCCATAATACTAAGCAACCTAACGGCGCTGATAATAACGCTAATATACTGCCAGCGATCCAAGCAGGCGCAATGATGGCTAACCAAGCAGTCATAATGAATGTCCGTAAAAATTTTATAAATAGAGTAAAGCCGTATTATTTATACATTTGATAGTTTTGGCTTTGATGAGCTAGATTTCGAGCTTTGTCTATTAAAACTATAACTCGCTTGGTGCATGGTGTTCACAGGCATGGGGCTGATGCACGTATGGCTGCTCATAATGATGACCAAATAGCTTTTGAAACTCAGTACTAATGGCTAGCTCGCTTGGTTGTCCTTCACAGCAAATATGCTTATTTAAACAAATGACGCGGCGGCTGCCTTTCATAACCCAGTGTAAATCATGAGACACCACTAGCATGGCGCAACGTAAGAAATCAGGCAGCTCATCAATAAACTGATATAGCCAAACTTCAGTATCAGGATCGAGCCCCTGCATCGGCTCGTCTAAAATAAGCAAGTTGGGTTTGTCTAGTAGCGCTCTGGCCAATAGTACGCGCTGCGTCTCACCACCTGATAAATGCAACATCTGCCGTGACAGTAGATGGGTTAATGATAAGTTATCAAAGATAAACTGCCGCTGCTCAGGGGTTAAACGTTTCTTATCTGCTTGCGCCAACAAATCGCAAACGCGCAGTGGCAATATCGGTGGCACAGCAAATCGCTGCGGCACATAACCAAGCTGTAGCGGCTGATGTGCTGTCATAGAGCCATCAGTTGACTCAATCAGACCTAAGATGAGTTTGACTAGTGTCGACTTACCAGCACCATTGGGACCGATAAGACTGACCGTCTCATTAACAGCAATGTCGATATCTATGTGAGAGAGCAGACGTTGAGGCCCAATATGGTAACTGATATTGTTTAAGCTCAATAATTTGTCGGCATTACTCACAGTACTGCTCTTCGTAACGGCAGTATTTGACTGATTAGAAGGTAGGGTAGAGGTATTCATAATATGACAACGCATAGGTAAATAGACAATCGACGAATCATGCTTAAAACGTTTACAAAAACCATAGTAGCGCTACTGGCAAGCTTGGCAACGACCGCCAAGCTCAATGACACTACGCTCAACCACAAACCCTACATCTTGCTCGGCAAAGCTCATCATTTCCTGAACGGGCAGGCTGCTGCATTCTTGAACGCGTTGACACTGATCGCAGATTAAGAAGGCGGCTGTATGCTGGGCACGAGGATGACAGCAAGGAACATAAGCATTAATAGAGGTTAATTGATGAATCAACCCTTCACTTAGCAAAAATTCTAAACTGCGATAAACCGTTGGCGGCGCGACATTTTTCGGCGCACGTTTTTTAGTTGTCTTAGTGTCTATTGATAGTGTGGGTGAGCTCGTTGCTTTTTGAATATCGTTGCCATCAGGTATAGATAATCGCATTTGCTGCAACTGAGTGATTAGGTCATAAGCGCCAACGGGCTGATCCGCCTCTAAGACCAATTGGTATATCTGCTGACGCAAAGGCGTAAAGCGCGCGCCATTTAGACGGCAATGCTCTTTAGCTGCTGCTAAGCGTTCATGAACATCATGCGGAGTCAGATCTTGCGCATCATGCAAATGTTCGCAGATCGATGAAGTAATAGACATGGTACAAGCTCCTAAAAATAGCATGGTAATCGCATGACGTTTTTTATGATAGCGTTTTTTATTGTTATAGTATAACATACTAAAATAATAACTGAGTGAATTGTCTTATAGTAGTCTTGTATATCTACCCTTTTTACAGGAGTGGGGCAGGACACTATGACTTATACGTTCGTTATCCAACAATGCTATCTAACAATACAAGAGCTTACTATGAACGCTGTTTTTACTTACTCCGTACGTTCGCTTATCACATTACAGCGCTTGCTAATGACAGGATTGATAGTCCTAGGGTCTTTCACACTGAGTGCACAAGCTGCAACGGTCAGTGTTAGTAATTATCCGCTATTCTTGTTAAGTGAAGCAGTAACAGAAGGCGCGCCATCAGCCAATCGACTATTGCAAGCGGGGGAGGTAGGACATCATGGTAGTATTAGCCCTGGTGATATCAAGGCAATCAAAGAAAGTAAGTTTGTGGTATGGTTTGGTGAGCCGCTAGAAAACAATGTAGCAGCAAGTCTAAAAACAGCCCCAAATGCCATTGCTTTATTTGAGTTTGATGCATTCAATCGTCATCCATTACGTGATGTAAAGGGCGACGCTATCGCGGGTACACTAGATCCACATATTTGGTTAGACCCTGAAAATGCCAAAGCCATTACCCGTGCATTGGCTGTGATTCATAGCCATGCCAATCCGCAATATAAAGACCTATACCAAGCCAACGCGAAAAAATTTGCACAGCAACTAGACAAAGAAGTTACTGCATTTGAGCAAAGCTCTACTCAAAGTACCTCAAAAACACGACCTTATTGGGCTTATCATGATGCTTATCAATATATCGAAGACAGCTTACACTTAACGCTCGTCGGTAGCCTTAGCGTAGATCATCATCTATCACCCAAAGCAAGCCAACTACGTTGGTTAAACGAGCAACGCCCAGCTAAGCAAATGTGTTTAGTCAGTCCAAGTGAGCCAGCAAAAGGCTTACTTGCGAAGTTACAACCAGTGAAGAATACGGTACAGCCAGAAGATATGAGTAGTAGCGATGACTTTATCAGTGGTTGGCAGAATATGGCCAAACAGATATATCAATGTATCTCGTAATGTAGCCAAAAACAGTACTTTGCTAGGATTATTTGAGTTGGTTGTACAGCTTCGCTTCGAGCATTTATTACAGACTAAATAATATAATAATCTTAGCAAGATGCGTTAGGTGACTGATAAAAGTCATATTTTACTTGCTTAATAGTTACGCTCTACCTATAATAAGTAGCGTTTTATTTTGGCCGAAAGGTAATGCCTGTAGAGTAAGTCATTCACGGATAAAATTATCATAAGTATGATATATTGTCCCAATGCTGTAAGGGCTATAGGAATACCGATGACCAAGCCTGCCAAACGCACGCAAAAAGACAAGATTGGCATCTATATTAAACGACAAGCATGGATACTATTTATCCTTATTATTATTGCTTGGATAGTGGATACTATTTGGCTACATAGTGAGCTTACGATAGCAAAAAGCGCTGCAATTGGTGCGCTACTAAGTTTTATCACTCAAGCAGTATTTGCGTTTTTTATTTTTTGGTATACCGGATATCGCGCGCGCCAACGCATCGTTAGCCAGCTATATCGGGGTCAAATGTCAAAATGGTTATTGACCGTGTTTGGTTTTGCACTAATTTTTATTACCGTACAACCCCTATCTGCGCCAGCGCTGTTTATCGGTTTTATGGTAATGCAAATTAGTCACAGTTGGATGTTGTGGCATATACGCTAGCGCTAATAAATGATCGCTAAACAGATGGTTTATTAATAGTACTGGCAAGTCACCCTGCCGTCCAGCTTCTCTATGACTAGTTCGAAAAGTCGAAGCACAACGCTGTCTTAGGATAGCACCAGTGATTATAAAGACCGCACTATGAGTCTCAATGTTAGACGTAGTATGCAGTGAGAGGGTAGGGGTTACTCAACTATCTGTATTGCTGATAATTAGATTACTGATATCTGATTATGGTTAGTAGCTATATTAGCAAGTAAAACTGGTGGCTAACTTATTCATACAGTGGATAAAAAAATCACAATTGACTTTACACGAATACAACGCTGCATTAATATAGGCGGCTAAATATTTTGCTTATAAGCGCTACATTAAGTGCCGATCGTAAAAAACGGTCAGTGAGCAAGCACATATATAATAATTTTGCGTATAAAAATGCAAGGGCTATTACTGAGTTATCATAAGCCCTTTTTTGATAGCTAAAATTTATCTCACGCTATCAAATATTGCATATTAGTAATAGAACTATGGGTTGGATGTTGTTGGTTACATGAGTGATTTAGTACGGTTTATTTATTTGTTTAATAGCAAGATAGATATAAATACTACACCTCATCAGATGACAACCATATTTTTGGTAGTTGATTAAATCGTTGATTAATAAGAAGCTTACATTATGGCATCCGAGCAAACATCATCAGAATATATCTCTCACCACTTAACGAATTGGACGTATGGCTATCTGCCGGGCGAAGGTTGGAAAGTTGCTCATACTGCTGAAGAAGCAGGGGCAATGGGCTTTAACGCTATCCATCTTGATTCTATGCTATGGTCGATTGGTCTAGGTATCTTATTTTGCGCCGTCTTTTGGATGGTTGCCAAAAAAGTCACTTCAGGCGTGCCTGGAAAAACTCAGGCAGCAGTTGAGATGATCGTTGAGTTTGTTGATAACAACGTTCGTGATTCATACAGTGGTACATCAAAACTGATTGCGCCATTGGCGTTGACCATTTTTGTCTGGATCTTTTTGATGAACTTGATGGATTTGATACCTGTTGATTTCATTCCAGGTATTGCTGGTCAAATCGGTGCCGCTATGGGTCATGATCCACATCATGTTTTCTTTAAGATTGTTCCAACGACTGATCCTAACATCACGCTTGGCATGTCGTTCTCTGTCTTTGCACTGATTATCTTTTATAGCATTAAAGAAAAAGGTTTGGGCGGCTTTATCGGTGAGTTAACACTGCATCCGTTTGGCGCCAAAAACCCAATCGTACAAGCGATTTTGATTCCCATCAACTTCATCCTAGAAGCAGTTACTCTAATAGCCAAACCTGTATCACTTGGTTTGCGTCTATTCGGCAACATGTATGCTGGGGAATTGATTTTCATACTGATTGCTCTAATGCCGTTTTGGATTCAATGGGCGTTATCGGTACCGTGGGCTATCTTCCACATCTTAGTTATTACACTTCAAGCGTTCGTATTCATGATGCTGACGATAGTTTACATGTCGCTTGCATCATCAACTGAACATTAATTAGACATTCAATAGGTAAATGAGGATACATCAATGGATCCAGTATTAGGTGGTTACACAGTTATCGCAGTAGCACTACTTATCGGTCTTGGCGCACTTGGCACAGGTATTGGTTTTGCTATTCTAGGTGGAAAATTCTTAGAAGGCGTTGCGCGTCAACCAGAGCTTGGCTCACAATTGCAAACTCGTATGTTCATCGTAGCAGGTCTTCTTGATGCTATTCCGATGATCGGTGTTGGTATTGCTATGCTATTGTTGTTCGCTAACCCTCTAGCAGGTTAATCCGAAAGCTCAGTTGTAAATGTTTGGTATTCGGAGACTTTCTATCAAATATAGTCAAGATTTGACTACCAAACATGATCAATGAAACTGATTTTTCATTAACAAAGAGGTGATCACGTGAATATCAATTTTACCCTCGTCGGTCAAGCCATTGCTTTTGCAATATTTGTGATTTTTTGCATGAAATTCGTGTGGCCACCACTTATCGGTGCCATCAATGAGCGTCAGCGTAAAATTGCTGAAGGTCTGAATGCCGCAGAAAAAGCAAAAGCAGATTTGGCGACCGCGGAGCAAAATGTCCAGCAGGAACTTGATCTTGCAAAGACCAAGGCTGCCGCTCTAATCGAGCAAGCGAACAAGAGTGCCAATCAGCTCGTCGAAGATGCAAAATCGCAAGCCCAAGCGGAAGGCGAGCGCATTCGTCAACAAGCGCAAGCATCTATCGATCAAGAAATCAATCAAGCGCGTGAATCATTGCGTGCCCAAGTTGCTGAACTGGCTGTACTTGGTGCAGAGAAGATTTTGCAAGACAAAGTCGATGTGCAAAAACATGCCAGTATGTTAGACCAACTGGCGGCGAAGCTGTAATTGTGAGGATATAATGGCTGACTTATCAACCTTAGCACGACCGTACGCTAAAGCCGCGTTTGACTATGCCAACGAAAACGGCGCAGTCAACGAGTGGGAAAACTTCTTACTTGTTGCTAGCACTGTTGTCAATGACAAGTCGTTCAGTACTTGGCTAGACAATCCAGCTGTTTCTGCTGAGCATAAGTCAGCTGCTTTGGTCGATCTTTATGATACGCAAGTAGCTAGCGCTAATGATTCTGCTTTTAAGCAGTTATTAAGCGAAGCTCAAGGGACTAGCCTTGACAGTAACGTAAGCTATCCAAAAGTATCAGTAGCACTTAGTAACTTCGTTAAACAGTTATCAGAACAAGAGCGTCTGGCGCTGCTTCCTGAAGTTTATGAGCATTATCGCCGTCACAAGGCAATAAGCTTAAAGCAGCTTGACGCATATGTGACCTCTGCCTACCCATTGACTGATGAACAGCGTCAAACGCTACAAACGCGTCTTGCTGCCTCGCTAAATGCTAGTGTAGTGATTCACGAATCAGTTGATCCAAGTCTATTGGCAGGCGCTACAATCAAAGTCGGTGACAAAGTCATTGATGATTCGATGCGCGGCAAGTTACAACAGTTAAAAACACAGCTAACTGCCTAATGCCAATCATCAATACAGTCAAATATTGACTGTATGATTATAAGAGCAATTAAGTCAGTGGGCGGGTTATCATAAATTAAAGGAAACAAGGCAATGCAACAATTGAATCCAGCGGAAATCAGTAACCTGATTAAGCAGCGTATTCAAGACCTTGATGCGGGTGCAACTGCAAAGAATGAAGGCACGATTGTCAAAGTATCTGACGGTATCGTGCAGATTCATGGTCTTGAAGATGCCATGTACGGCGAAATGATTGAGTTTGAAGGCGAAATCTACGGAATGGCTCTAAACTTAGAGCGTGATTCTGTTGGCGCGGTAGTACTTGGTGATTACCTAAAGCTGCAAGAAGGTCAAAAAGCCTATTGTACTGGTCGTATTCTTGAAGTACCAGTAGGTCCTGAGCTGTTAGGCCGTGTTGTTGATGCTTTGGGTAATCCTATTGATGGCAAAGGTCCTATCGATGCCAAGATGACTGATAAAGTCGAAAAGATCGCTCCAGGCGTTATCGACCGTCAATCAGTAGATCAACCAGTAATGACTGGTTATAAAGCCGTTGATACCATGATTCCAATCGGTCGTGGTCAGCGTGAGCTTATCATTGGTGACCGTCAGACTGGTAAAACAGCGATGGCTATTGATGCGATCATCGCACAGAAAGCTTCAGGCATTAAATGTGTATACGTGGCTATCGGACAAAAACGTTCGACTATCGCTAACGTCGTACGTAAGCTTGAGCAAACTGGCGCACTAGAATACACCACTGTTGTGGTTGCTTCAGCATCAGAGCCTGCAGCACTTCAGTATATCGCACCGTACTCAGGTTGTACGATGGGCGAATACTTCCGTGACCGCGGCGAAGACGCACTGATTGTATTTGATGACTTATCAAAGCAAGCAGTCGCTTATCGTCAGATTTCACTACTATTACGTCGTCCGCCAGGTCGTGAAGCTTATCCTGGTGACGTATTCTATTTACATTCACGCCTACTTGAGCGTGCATCACGTGTAAATGCTGATTATGTAGAAAAATTCACTAACGGTGAAGTGAAAGGTAAAACTGGTTCTTTAACCGCTCTACCAATCATTGAAACACAAGCTGGTGACGTATCTGCATTCGTACCAACCAACGTGATTTCGATCACTGATGGTCAGATCTTCCTAGAGTCTAGCTTATTCGCCTCAGGTATTCGTCCAGCAGTAAACGCTGGTATCTCGGTATCTCGTGTTGGTGGTGCCGCTCAGACTAAGATCATCAAAAAGCTATCTGGTGGTATTCGTACCGCTCTAGCTCAATATCGTGAACTAGCAGCATTTGCTCAGTTCGCATCAGATCTTGATGACGCAACTCGCGAACAGCTTGATCATGGTGAGCGTGTGACTGAATTGATGAAGCAGAAGCAGTATCAGCCGATGTCAATCTCTGAGCAAGCAGCCGTTATCTATGCTTCAAACGAAGGCTTCTTAGCTGACGTACCTGTCGAAAAGATTGGTTCTTTCGAAGAAGCGTACCTACGTTATATGCATGATGAGCAAAGTGAATTGATGCGTGAGATTGATGACACTGCGAACTACAATGATGATATCGCAGGTCGTTTAAAGTCATCTCTAGAGACCTTTAAACAAAATCACAGTTATTAATTTAACGGGTTAAGCCGAATTGGTTATAACTGTAGCTTAGAGCTGATAAAGTGGCGCGTTGTCTGACCAGATATTTGCGCCACTGTTTTAACCATTATCGGTATTAGATCGCGTAATGCCACAAGATATAAAATGTTATTCTGTAGGACTGATGTTGTATATCAAACGATTGTCGCATGCGCCAATGCTTTTTAACCCTCTTATATTGGAATCATTATGGCAAGCTTAAAAGAGATACGTGCCAAAGTCACCAGTATTAAAAGCACCCAGAAAATTACTCGTGCTATGCAAATGGTAGCGGCAAGTAAAATGCGCCGTGCGCAAGAGCGCATGGACGTGGGTCGCCCGTATGCTGATAGTATGCGCCGGGTTATTTCACATTTGGTGCATGCCTCATCAGACTATAAACATCCGTATATGGTATCGCGTCCAGTCAATAAGGTTGGCTATATTGTCATTACCTCTGACCGTGGCCTAGCGGGTGGTTTGAATATTAACTTATTCAAAGCCCTAACTAAAAGTATCCAAGATTATCAAGATCAGTCTGTACAGGCTGAGTTTGCAGTCATCGGTGCCAAAGGTGTGAGTTTCTTCAAAAACTTTGGTGGTAAAGTTACGTCGGCTGTGACCGATTATGGCGATAAACCAACGTTTGAACAATTGAATGCACCGGTTCAAGCGATGCTTGAAGACTATAATAACGGCAATATTGACCGTATTTATGTAGTCTATAACCGATTCGTCAATGCAATGACTCAGAAACCAACGGTTAATCAGTTGGTTCCTCTACCAGAGCAGTCATTTGATGATGAAGACAGTGGTCTACAGACAGAACTTAGCTGGGATTATATCTACGAGCCTGACATCAAGACGTTAATTGATGAATTGCTTGGTCGCTATATTGAGTCGATTGTTTATCAAGCGGTAATGGAAAACATTGCCTCTGAGCAGTCTTCACGTATGGTTGCGATGAAAGCGGCAACAGATAATGCTGGTGACCTTATTAACGATTTACAGTTGGTTTATAACAAGCTGCGTCAAGCGGCGATTACCCGAGAAATCTCGGAAATCGTTGGCGGTGCTGCTGCTGTTTCATAATTGACTACACCTATATATAGAAGTTCAAGGAGAACGCAATGAGTAGCGGTCGTATTGTACAGATTATTGGCGCGGTTCTTGACGTTGAGTTCAACCGTAATGAAGTTCCTCAAATTTTTGATGCCTTGCAAGTAGATGGTACCGAAACCACCCTAGAAGTACAGCAACAGCTAGGTGACGGTATCGTACGTACTATTGCAATGGGTTCAACCGAAGGTTTAAAGCGTAACCTACCTGTTACTAATACTGGTGCACCGATTTCTGTGCCTGTTGGTACTGGTACGCTAGGTCGCATCATGGATGTTCTTGGTCGTCCTATCGATGAAGAAGGTCCTGTTGTTGCTGACGACAAATGGTCTATCCACCGTGAAGCACCAAGCTACGCGGATCAGTCAAACAGCACTGAACTACTAGAGACTGGTATTAAAGTTATCGATCTACTTTGCCCATTCGCTAAAGGTGGTAAAGTTGGTCTGTTCGGCGGTGCTGGTGTTGGTAAAACCGTTAACATGATGGAGCTGATCAACAACATCGCTCTAAAACATGAAGGTTTGTCAGTATTTGCTGGTGTTGGTGAGCGTACTCGTGAAGGTAACGATTTCTATCACGAAATGCAGGAAGCTGGCGTTGTAAACACTGAAGACTTTAGTAAGTCTAAAGTAGCAATGGTATATGGCCAGATGAATGAGCCACCGGGTAACCGTTTACGTGTTGCACTGTCTGGTTTGACCATGGCTGAGTACTTCCGTGATACCAAAGATCCTGTTACTGGCAAAGGTCGTGACGTACTATTGTTTGTTGATAACATCTACCGCTATACACTAGCGGGTACAGAAGTATCAGCACTACTTGGTCGTATGCCGTCAGCGGTTGGTTATCAGCCAACACTAGCTGAAGAGATGGGCTTACTACAAGAACGTATTACGTCAACTCAGTCAGGCTCTATTACTTCAGTTCAGGCGGTATACGTACCTGCGGATGATTTGACCGATCCATCACCTGCTACAACATTTGCTCACTTGGATGCAACAGTTGTACTAAGCCGTGATATCGCATCACAAGGTATCTATCCTGCGGTTGATCCACTCGATTCAACGTCGCGTCAGTTAGATCCACAAGTAATCGGCGAAGATCATTACAATGTTGCTCGTGGTGTTCAGGAAGTTCTACAGCGTTATAAAGAGCTTAAAGACATCATCGCTATCTTGGGTATGGATGAGTTATCAGAAGAAGATAAACTGGTTGTTTATCGTGCTCGTAAGATTCAGCGCTTCTTGTCTCAGCCATTCCACGTAGCTGAAGTCTTCACTGGTGCACCTGGTAAATACGTACCACTACGCGATACCATTGCTAGCTTTAAAGCAATCATCGCTGGTGAATACGATGACCTACCAGAGCAGGCGTTCTACATGGCTGGTAGCATCGATGAAGTAGTCGCTAAAGCTGAAAAAATGAAGTCTAAGTCAGCGTAAGTTGTATGAGCATAAGCTAACGAGTAGATATAATATAAACCTTATATCTACTCTTCAGTAACGCATCGCAGTTTTACTGTTTTTTGATCGCGCTTTGATGGTAAGGAATTAAGTATGGCAACGTTACAATGTCGCGTCGTAAGTGCTCGTGAAGAGTTGTATTCAGGCGAAATTAGCATGTTAATAGCTACTGGTACCGAAGGCGAGATTGGTGTATTGCCAGGTCACACACCGCTTATTACTTTGCTAAAGCCAGGTGCAATGCGAGTGCAAACACCAAACGGTGAAGAAGAAGTAATTTACGTCTCAGGTGGTGTACTAGAAGTACAGCCTAAGATGGTTACGGTATTGGCTGATACAGCTATGCGTGCACACAATCTTGACGAAAGCAAAATCGTCGAAGCACGTAAAAAAGCTGAGCAAATGTTAGTTAACCAGTCTGATACGCTACAAACCAATGCGGCTTTGGCCTCACTTGCAGAGTCTGTAGGACAATTACAGACTATTCGTAAGTACAAAAACCGCGCGTAATTTATTACTGATGGCTCTAGCTAATAATTTAGAGTTGTCGCTAGAAATAATGATAAAAAGACAGTCCATTATATGGGCTGTTTTTTTATGCCTATTCATTATGAAATTAACGGTTCTGCATTGAATACACATGGTTATCACTTGGATAATATTTGTGGCAGTTCACTCTATTCTCAGGAAAAATCTTTTATTATCAATGAATCATCGCCTATTGGAATTTTCTTAAAAAGACACTGGCGACAACGGTAATATATGGTTATATTAGACATAACGTATTATAAGTAATGAGCAGTAACTGTACGCAATAATATTGGCTCGATGGTTTGGATAATAAGCAAACGATAGATAATCCAAATTGCAATGTACTAACGAAGTAATTGACGTAATTTCTGGACGCAAACTAAAGTTTTGATAGGGGTAGTTTATAGGTTTTGTTACCGACTATCAGCTATAGTATAGGAAGCTGATAATTTAATAGTATACTGTGCTACCAAGTTTGTAACAGCTATACGAACATCAATTGTGCCACTATATGGTGCTATTAATTTTACCGCTCTTACTTTTACTGCTTTTAAATTAGATGTATTAGAGGATATAACAATGACAACGAATGAAGAAGACAATACCCCCCGAATCTTGATTGTTGAAGATGATGAGCGTCTGGCCATGTTGACTCAAGATTACTTGGTCAAGAATGGTTTAGAAGTGGCAATTGAAACTGATGGTAATCGTGCTATTCGCCGTATCGTCAATGAGCAGCCAGATATGGTTGTACTTGATGTTATGCTACCTGGTAGCGATGGTTTGACCGTATGCCGTGAAGTACGCCCGCATTATCAAAATCCAATTTTGATGTTGACTGCACGTACTGAAGACATGGATCAGGTATTGGGTCTTGAGATGGGTGCTGATGACTATGTTGCCAAGCCTGCTCAGCCACGTGTATTGCTTGCCCGTATTCGTGCGCTACTGCGCCGCTCAGAAAATGCACCATCAGAAGATGTGCCACAACGTCTGGAGTTTGGCGAGTTAGTAATTGATAACGGCGGTCGTTCAGTTAACCTAGGTGATGAGTTGGTTGATTTCACCAGTGCTGAATATGATCTACTATGGTTACTTGCTTCTAATGCAGGTCGCATCTTGTCACGTGAAGATATCTTTGAGCGTCTACGCGGTATTGAGTATGATGGTCAAGATCGTTCAATTGACGTACGTATCTCACGTATTCGTCCAAAAATCGGTGATGATCCAGAAAATCCAAAACGTATTAAGACCGTACGTAGTAAAGGCTATCTATTCGTAAAAGAAGGCAACTAATATTGTTGCTTCTATAGGTTGATTAATTATTAATCATTATTCGAAAAAACCAGCAACGATGCTGGTTTTTTTTGTGGCTAAATTTTAATTTTTAAACTTAAATGCAGTGTTATGTGGTTTAATTAAGCCATTATTATAGACGCTGACTAAATATGTGTCATACATATAAGTCTTTGGATGATTGCTGCATATGGATTAAAATACGGTAATTAAAAGTCAAAGTTAAAGTCTATCCCTATTCGATCATGTTCGATATCGTCAAACACATAGCACTACCTATATGTTTGATGATATTGGCAATCTCTATTTATTAAGTTGGTCACGGCACGTATGTCATTAGTCTCTTCTTTAAAACACAGTATTTTTGTTCGTATCTATGCTGGGCTACTTATAGTCTGCTTGTGTGTGGCACTCTTTGCGCAGTTATTGATGGATACCATCAATAAGGAACGTGTGCAGTCCTATCGTGAAAATATGGCAATGGGGGCGTTCCATTTGGTGAGTGAAGGAATCTCTCACCAAAATAGCGAGGAAGAGCGTGAATATTGGTTATCAGATGCGAGCAGTTTGTTTGGTACTACTTTTAAAGTCTTGCCTATTGACGAAGTAGACTTTAGTGCCAGTGAGCTACGCCGCTTTAAAAATGATAATACCGTTGTACGTTATTTTAACCAGCCTGTATATGCAGATGTTTATTATCGTTTGCCGGATAACAAGAGTGTTTTAACAGCGAGAATCTCTCAAGTTACCGAACAGCAAGTGCGGGCAATCGCGGTCTTTTTGTTAGACGATTTGTCTTATCACATGACACTGTCGGACAAACGCGCACGTTTGGCTGAATTGGAGAAGAAGTTTTCTTTTCCTTTAGCGTTTAAAGCAGTCAATACACTTGAGTTAGATTCAGATCAGATGGCTCGTCTGCGTCGTGACGAAGTTGTCATATCGCTGCAAGATACTAACAGTAGTACGAGTAACTCTGCGATTAGGGTAGTGGTACCCTCTGAAATCAATGATATGGCAATTTTGATTGGGCCTATACCTTTATTTAACTGGTTCCCGCTTAACTTAATTATTAGTATGATTCTTATCAGCATGTTCCTAATTAGCTTGGGTGTATATGCGCTCATCTTCCCGCTTGAGCGTAAGCTGCAACTGATTCAGGTAGGTGTGAATGAGGTCAGTCAAGGTAACCTTGATATTCAAGTACAGGTTATTGGTCAAGATGAAATAGCGCGTTTGTCAGCGACTTTTAATGCTATGACCTCGCATATTAAGCGTTTGATTGAATCACAGCGAGAGCTTACCCGAGCAGTCTCACATGAGCTTCGTACGCCAGTGGCTCGTATTCGATTTGCCGTAGATATGCTTGCTGATACAGATGACGAAGACTCACGTTTTATGCAGCGTGATTATATTGATGAAGATATTGAATCGCTTAATGGTTTGATTGATGAGATTTTGACCTATGCTAAGCTTGAGGAAGGGTCACCAAAGTTAGATTTAGAACCAGTAAACTTAAGAGAGCTGTTAGAGCAGATCGAGCGCGAAACCAATGCGCTAGGTAAACCTATCAAAATAGTAACCAGTCTGCCAAATGCAAAAGTAACAGCAGTGGCAGATAGACGCTACTTACACCGTGTGATTCAGAATCTTGCAGGTAATGCGTTACGCTATGCAGAAACGACTATTATCATTAGTGCAGGTGTCAAAAAAGGCAATGCCTTCGTCAGTGTTGAAGATGATGGACATGGTATTCCTGAAGCAGATCGCGAAAAAGTATTCATTCCATTCTCACGCTTAGATGATAGCCGTACACGCGCGTCAGGTGGCTATGGTCTAGGCTTGTCTATTGTATCGCGTATTGCCTTTTGGTTTAATGGTAGTATGAAAGTAGATGAGAGTCGTGAGTTAGGCGGTGCAAGGTTTGTGATGACATGGCCTATGAAACCATTGACGCAAATTCTTGCTGCTGATGAATTGACGCAAGAGAAAAGCGAGCGCGACTTCGATACTAAGTTGTCAGATTAGCCCAAGTTATAGGGCTAAGCTATAAGAGCAAGCTATCAGACTAAATCATCAGACTAGGCCATAATTATTAGTCATGATGCTAAAGACAATCAGCGTCATCTTAATGGTATAACAGGATACAGCTTTATAGCTGGGTGCGGCGCTTGTCGCTATTTTTAAGACAGTTGGACAATGTCATAGGAGGGCATAGGATGCCATATTTATTTGGTGGCTTGGTAGTATTGAATGCGATTACGCTAGGCTATTATTTATTCTTAAAACAGCCATCAACGACCCGAACACTACAAACAGCTCAGGCTGAAATTATCCAGCCACTAGCTTTTACTAACAGTGCTGAGTATATTCCGCCGGCTATTGGTAGCAAAGACTAGCGTTGACCTCTTTGCTTATTCAGATTAAAGTTTCATCAATATTTTGAATTTGGTACCGTATTGTCTACCTCAGATACCTCTTCTACTTCAGCCGCTAATGTCGTATCTCCAGCGACTTTAGAGAGTAGGGGAATGCGTACGCATACTTGTAGCCCACCTTCAGGGTGGTTAATGGCTTCAACAGTACCGTGATGTAATCGTGCAATACGATCAACAATTGCAAGACCTAGTCCGCTACCTTGAGTAGTCCGTGCCGTCTCTCCACGTTCAAACGGTTGCATAATCCGCTCTAATTGATCATCAGCGACGCCATCACCGCAATCTCGTACACAAATCACTAACTGTTCTTGAGCTTCTTTGTTCACTACATTTTCACTGACCACATCCGTATCTTCGTCTTCGACAGTTTCTATAAATGTCGGTACAACCGTTGCCGATAAATAAATAGGTGGCTTTCCATAACGATTGGCATTATTAACCAAGTTGATAATCAGGCGCTTGATGGACAATGGACGTACGGGAACGACCTTGTCGCATTCTGACTCATATACAAACTTCATTGGCGCAAACTGCACCATGATTTCGTTAAATATAGTGTCTAGGTTGGTCAAGCTGACTGGCTCATCAGAACCGTCTTTCATAAATGAGATGAACTGCTCCAAAATAGCATCCATATCCTCAATATCGTAAATCAGCCCTTCACGGAAGAAATCATCTGGTAGCATTTCTGCGGTTAAGCGCATACGTGTCAACGGCGTCCGCAAATCATGTGAGATGCCGGCAAGCATGATTGTTCGCTCTTTTTGCGCCTGATTCAAGGTCGTGAACAGTCGGTTAAATGCCATATTAACTTGACGTATTTCTGTGGGGCCTTTCTGAGTGGGCAGTGTGGTTGCATGACCGAGACGAATATAGTTAGTAGCTGCACGTTGTAGGTAGCGTAGCGGGCGATTCAACTGACGGGCTAATAGAATAATCGTGAGTAACGATAGGATAGGCAGTCCAATCAAAAATAGCACCAGTAATGTCGGGCTATACTGCGAATAGTAGACGACAGGCTCACGCACCCAAAAACTGTCATCACGGCTATCTTGTACCCATAGCTGCGGCGTTGGCTTAAATTTAAAATAGACCTCTACAGGACGACCAAGCTGCGCACCGATTTCACGTTGTAGTACGTCCGTAAAAAAGCTTACGAACGGCTTATCAGCGACTTCTGGAAAGTCACTCGGATTGTTTACCACAACGACATGAGAGTGCTGGTAAATCCATTGGCGTACTTCGGGACGACCTTGCCAGTCTTTATTAACACTATTGATCAGCTGCAACTCACTCGTCAAATAACGCGCATGGTTTTTTAACTCTGGTAGATATAGACTGCGCCAAAAGAACAAAATTGATAAGCTCACACTGATAAGCACGATAAAGGCAACCATTAAGGTCGTTAGCCAAGTGTTGGAATAAGAGCGTGGCAGCCAACCTTTACGACGCGGCTTTGGGTTCGGAGAGATCATATGTGTCCAACAGAGTAAAAGAAAAGTTAGTGTGATATAGCCTGTAGTTCTCTAAACATAGTCGTCTTAAGGCGAGTATGTGCGTTAATTTATGGCGGTATATCATAGAATAGCATAATCAATAAATAGTACTGATACAGTATGCAATCGACGAGCGAGCCAGATAGTTATTGGAATAGGTATAAAGTTAAACTTAAGGGTGAGACCATCTAATAACTGTAAAACCTTTAGAAATAACCATAGGAGTCTACAGAACTTAAAGAAAAACTTTAAAAATAAACTATTATTATCAGTTATATTTTACTTAGGTCGACATTTAAGCTATTGTTAATAAATAATTAAATATGCACAGTTTATGTTTTCAACAAATAAAGACTGTGATATAATTATGCCCTTTTTGGTATACCTGCGAAAGAGAGAATTCACATGGTTGTTATTCGTTTAGCACGGGGCGGTGCCAAGAAACGCCCATTTTATCAAGTAGTTGTTGCTGATCAACGCCGCGCGCGTGACGGTCGCTATATTGAAAACATCGGCTTTTTTAACCCACTCGCTAAAGAGTCTGAAGAAGCAGTACGCCTAAACATGGAAGCGTACAATGCGTGGATCGCAAAAGGTGCACAACCTTCAGATCGTGTTGCTTCATTAGCAAAAGCTTACAACAAGTCTGCAGCTCAAACTGAAGCAACTGCTTAAGTTTTGGTTGTTATTGAGACGTTCGTAGCAAAACTACGATATGACTCAGTAGACTTTAGAATACATAGCGTAACTGGTCTGACCAGGGTGCGCCATTAACTGTTTATCGCTTTTGACGCAATTGTTTTTGCAATTGCTGTTTTAATCATTGTTAGGTTAGCTGCTATGTCATCTGTTCCAAACGCTAGTGCCCTTATGAAAATTGGTCAGCTTAAGAAGCCTTACGGCATTAAAGGCTGGCTTTGGGTATTCAGTGATACGGATGACCGTACAGCGATATTCGACATGAAGCCGTGGTGGATGAAAACTGCCACTGGCATGAAACCTTTGACTGTGAAAGCTTGGCGTGAGCAAGGAACAGGAATTGTGGCTCAATTTGAGCAGATTCCTGATCGTAATGTTGCTGAGACTATGAACGGTGTTACCGTTTGGGTCGAACAAAACGTCCTGCCTGAAACAGCTGAAGACGAATATTATTGGTCGGATTTGGTCAGTCTGCGCGTGATGAACGAGCAGGATGAGTATCTAGGTAATATCACTGAAATGTTTGAAACCGGTGCCCATGACATCATGCGTGTAACGGCAAATTCAGACAGTTTGGACAATGAAGAACGCCTGATTCCATGGCATAAGCAAACTGTGATAGAAGTCAATATGACTGAAAAAACAGTGCTTGTGGCATGGCCAAGTGATTACTAATAGCGTTTCTGGCTTTTTAGTCAGATGTTGTTAGTACTTACACCGATTGTTTTAGCCTTAACGCAAGTAGACATCAGATGTATTTTGCCGTAATTAGTATTTTTCCTGAGATGTTTACCACGATTTGTGAATTTGGAATCACAGGCCGAGCAGTGACTCAAGAACAAGTTACGATTGAATGCATCAATCCACGTGATTATACCACCGATAACTATCGCCGTATTGATGAGCGCCCTTATGGGGGTGGTCCTGGGATGGTGATGATGGCTGAGCCATTATCGAAAGCCATTGAGGATGCACGATTGCGTGCCAGTCAACATGGTTGCCGTGTCGATAGTGAGCACTGTCCGGTGATCTATATGTCACCGCAAGGGCAAACGCTTAGTGAGAGTAGCGTAGTCAATATGACTGATTACGATGGCATGATTTTATTATGCGGTCGTTATGAAGGTATTGACGAGCGTTTACTATCACAATATGTTGATATGGAAGTATCGTTAGGTGATTACGTGTTGACTGGTGGCGAGTTGCCAGCAATGGTGCTGATGGATAGTGTGATACGTCGTCTGCCCGATATCATGGGTGATGACAAGTCAGCGGAGCAAGACTCTTTTGTCGATGGCTTGCTTGACTGTCCACACTATACTAAGCCGCATGAGTTTGCGGGTATGGCGGTTCCTGAGGTATTACTTTCAGGTCACCATGCCAATATCGCTAAGTGGCGTTTTAGTCAGCAAGTCAGTCGTACGCAAACGCGTCGTCCAGACTTATGGCAAGCGTTTACTCCAACGGTAGAGCAAGCAAAGTGGCTGAAAGCATTGGCCAAAGCAGATAAAAAGTAGATTTTTAAAATCTGACTTTATTGTTACTAGGTTTGATAAACAGTTAAGAAACAGAATTTTGAGCAATAATAAAACGAGTCATCACATAGTGGCCGTTGGTTATAACCCATTTACGTTGTGTCTCACTATAAAGAGATGCGATTAATTATTACAAACAGGTGATATGCGTTAAGCCTCTATTATCTAATGTGAGGAGATAACTCTCATGAGCAACAAGCATCCATTGGTTCAGGTCATCGAAAACGCTCAATTGCTTGAGCGCCCAAACTTTGCACCCGGCGATACCGTTGTGGTACAAGTAAAAGTACGTGAAGGTGAGCGTGAGCGTTTACAGGCTTTTGAAGGCGTTGTAATTGCTAAGCGTAACCGCGGTCTAAACTCAGCGTTTACCGTACGTAAAATCTCAAGCGGCGTTGGTGTTGAGCGTGCATTCCAATTGCATTCACCAATCATCGATAGCATTGAAGTGAAACGCCGCGGTGCTGTTCGCCGTGCGAAACTGTACTACTTACGTGAGCGTTCTGGTAAATCAGCACGTATCCGCGAAAAACTTGCGCCACGTCCAGCTCAGAAAAAAACTGACGCTGGTGTACCTGATGCAGTTGATACTGCACCTGGTATCTAAGCACAAGTTTGCCGTTTTGAATTAGTCCTATAATTTTAGGATTGGCTCAAGACAAGGTAATAGTAGATACAAGCCCTTATTCATAGGTTTATTTATAAATAAGCGGGCCATACCAAAAAAGACGAAACCCCAATCTATGCGCAAGCTAGATTGGGGTTTTTGTATGTATAGCATTAATAATTTGAGTTTTATCAGCTCTGATAGTGCCAGTTATAAGCTAAAGTTTATTGAGCATCAAATGTATCGATGCGGTTGACTTGCTCTTTGGACTTACTGTATTTGCGCAGTCTAATGTATAAAGTCTTGGTAACGGTTGCAATGAGCTTTTGCTGCTCATCAACGATATCGACTTTATATTCACGGAATACCGCTTCGCCTTCTTTTGCTAGATCTTGAATAGTAATAATTTCAGAGCTAGGTATTTTCATGCGCGCAGTGACTTTGCTATTGCCAGGCGCGACAAAATCAATGTGTGAGCTCTTGTCCCACACTACATAGTTGCTACCCAGTTGATGCATCAGCATGAGCATATAAAAAGGGTCAACCATCGAATACAAGCTACCACCAAATTGAGTACCGACGATATTTTTGTTCAGAGTATTTAGTCCCATGCTTACCACACATAAACCTTGATCGAGACTGATATGATCGATTTTGATACCTGCGCCAATGTATGGTGCATAAGTATTAAGGCGCAGCTTTAATAAGTGCGGTGTCAGCAGCGGCATGATGCTTTGCTTGGCCCGACGTTTCAAGGTCTCAAGGTTGGTAGGTAATACGCTCATAAACTTGTCCTGTTGCCTTTTTTCTCAATTTTTTGATTGTATCAATAATGCGGTTTTACACAGTGTCACTGAGAAATAAATCGATAAAAAGTATTTATCATAATTAAAAAGTACTCAGCCCGCTAGCTCTAAAGCGTAACCGAAATGACATATTTATGCCCACTTATAAGTAACGATCGTTATTTATTATAACTATCTTTGCTATTCATCTATGTGATAAAAAATCATCTAGATGCAAATCATTATCAATAAAATGGTCATTTATCCTAATTCAAAGTCCATAACAGAGAGATTTTTTCCTCATGGTTTTCTATTAAGGTTAATTTTGTCTCAAATAGAAACTTTAGTTTATATATTATAATGAGATACATAGTATCTTTAAATGGTTTTAGGTTCGCATTTCATCAAGTCTTGGCATACAATAGTTCGCAGTTTGTAATAGGCGCTTTGGTCTATGACATTAGAGCAGAGCGTGTGTAGTCAATCAAAGACGTAATCGACACAAGGAAATGTGATGAGTAACCCTCAGACCCCCTCTTCAGGGTCTAATCCGCCGACCTCGAACGTAAACCACGACAGTCAAGTACAAGGCAGTTATGTAGATTTGCATAAGCCCAGTTCTAGTTTTGACAGTCGTGATGCTTACTTAAACCATGAATTACAAATCATGCAGCCGAAACGCTGGCGTCCTAATTTACCATTCCGTGATTACCGTTTTGAATACGAAGATACTATTCCAGCAATGGCCGCGACCATCGGTAAAGTTGTTATGGTGGGCGCCATTGCAGCAACCTTTGCAGGTCCACTCGGCTTAGGTGATGCGTTTGTTCTAGAAAACGTACGCTACGAGCTATTGATCGTCTCCTTCTTTATTATCTTATTTTCGGGCTTTTTATTGCCGACGGCCAACCTTGCTGGTACTCACGGTCCACTTATTCCTTTGATTCCTATTGTGGTAGCAGCTGGTGGGCACCCGATGGCCTTTGGTTTGCTTATCGGTGCTTTTGGTCTGCTCCTCGCGATTAGTAAAGGGGGGAGTCTACTAGCCAACTTAACCAGTAAAGGTGTGTGCGGTGGCCTATTGATTTACTTGGGCTTTATCGGAACCACATCACAGGTCAAAAACCTCTTCGCTTGGGCAGAAGGGATTGGCATGTCGCATATTGCTTTCTTTATTATTCTGGCGACTATCCTACTGTATGCATTGCTTGAGCATTGGCAAAAACGCTGGCTCGCGGTTCCGCTAAGCTGTGTGCTGGGTGGTGGTCTTGCATTTGCATTGGGTGCACCTTTTGCGTTCAAAACAGCACCAGGATTACCAAACATGAATCCAATGTATTGGTGGGGCGAAAACACAGGTTGGATGTTAGGTCTGCCGACGATTGAAAGCTTCATTGTAGTACTGCCGTTTGCTATTTTGGCCGTGGCAATGTGGTCGCCAGATTTCTTGGGCCATCAGGTGTTCCAAAAAATCAGCTATCCTAAGCGTACTGAAAAAGTGCTTATGGATATTGATGACACCATGACCAGTGCTTCATTTCGTCAGGTAGTCGGCTCTGTATTGGGCGGCTCCAACTTTGCGTCATCTTGGGGAACGTATATTGTTCCTGCGGCGATTGCTAAACGTCCAATTCCTGCCGGTGCTTTATTGACGGCTCTATTTTGTATTATCGCAGGGGTTTGGGGCTATCCGATGGATTTGGCCATTTGGCAGCCAGTGATGTGTGTGGCCTTGATCGTTGGGGTGTTTATTCCATTACTAGAAGCTGGTATGGAGATGACGCGTGAAGGTAAAACCACGCAATCTGCTGCTATCGTGGTATTCGCATCGGCATTGGTCAACCCAGCCTTCGGTTGGTCGCTCACATTGTTGCTTGATAACTTAGGTCTGATCGGCTCTAAAGAACGTAGTGCCAATTTGACTAAGATGAGCCGCTGGATCATACCGGGTATTATGTTCGTGGTACTGACAGGCGTCATGGCTATCGTCGGTATGCTGCCGGGTATCCCAGCACTGATGGCAAACTTCCGTCATTAGTAGTATGTGATTGGATAAACGATAATAGAACAAACTAAGCCGGCGAAAGCTGGCTTTTTTATGGGTAGCGCTGCGATAATAATTGGCTTGTAAAACAATGACTCCCGCCCCATAACTAGCAGTATTACTAAGATTTTTAAGAGCAATAAATTCTATGGTTAATGTCTCAGAATCGAGTCCTGTCGATGATAAAAAAGCCCGTCTTAAGCATCTGATTAAACGCCTGCCTAACCTGCCAGGGGTGTATAAGATGCTAGGTAAGAACGGCGATATATTATACGTTGGTAAAGCTAAGTCGCTAAAAAGTCGGGTAAATAGCTACTTTGCTAAGACGATAGATCATCCAAAGACACGGGCGCTAGTGGCGCGGATTCATAATATTGAGACTATCATTACGCGTAGTGAGACCGAAGCGCTGTTGCTTGAACAGAATCTAATCAAAGAGCATCGTCCGCCCTATAACGTGCTGCTGCGTGATGATAAATCCTATCTTTATGTGTTTATCTCAGCCGATAAGCCTTATCCACGCTTGGCTTACGGTCGCGGTAAGGGCAATCACCAAAAAGGTCGATTCTTTGGCCCGTTTCCCTCTGCACATGCGGCAAAAGAAACGTTGGTATTGATGCAAAAGATGTTTCAAATGCGTCAATGTACCAATACCTTTTTTAAGCAGCGTCAGCGTCCTTGCCTTGAGTATCAGATTAAACGTTGCCGTGCGCCCTGTGTCGGTTTAGTTTCGCCAGAAGAGTACGCAGAAGACGTCAACAATACGATTCGTTTTCTAAAGGGCGACTCTAGCGATATCCATAGTACGCTGATTGAAAAAATGGAAGCGTCAGCTGAAGCGTTAGATTTTGAGAAAGCAGTATTTTATCGTGATCAGCTGTCTATGTTACGCGAAGTACAAGCCAGGCAAGCGGTCTATACCGTACAAGGTGAGGCAGATGTGATTGCGATTGCCAGTCAAGCTGGCATGACCTGTGTGAACGTACTGACGGTACGTGGCGGCCGTGTACTAGGCGGAAAAAATTATTTCCCAGATGTGGACAGTAGTGAGTCGTTAGCAGATAACCTATCGGCCTTTATTACGTCATTCTATTTCCAAGTAACCGATGATTTGCCCGCTGAAATCATATTGAGCCATCAGATACCAGATCAGGTAGCAGTGAGTGAAGCATTGGCAACGCATTTTGGCAATAAGGTGGTCATCAAGACCAATGTGCGTGAGCACCGTTCAGAGTGGCTAGACTTAGCAACATTAAATACCAGTAATGCACTAAAAACCAAGCTTGGCGATTATCTAGAGCTGCATGCACGCTTTGGCGCACTAAAAGACGTATTGTCAACTGTCACCGATCGGACGATTGATCGCATTGAATGTTTTGATATCTCCCATACTATGGGTGAGGCGACCATTGGTAGCTGCGTGGTGTTTGACCAAGGTGGCTCGCGCCGTCGCGATTACCGTCAGTATGCTATCCATGATATCCAAGGTGGCGATGACTATGCAGCGATGAAACAAGTGCTGACTCGGCGTTACAAGAAACAACCATTGCCGGATTTACTATTGGTTGATGGTGGTAAAGGTCAGCTTGGCATTGCCAAAGAAGTATTGACTGAATTGGGTATTCTTGGCGACACCTTGCTCGTCAGTGTGGCAAAAGGGGAAGGACGCAAGGCTGGGCTTGAGGTATTGCACTTTTTAGATCACGAGCCGTTAGATCTACCGATGGATAGCAAAGCATTGCATTTGCTGATGCATATTCGTGATGAGGCGCATCGTTTTGCGATTACCGCTCACCGTAAAAAACGCGATAAGCGTCGCTCATCATCAGTGCTAGAGGTGATACCGGGACTGGGTGAGAAACGTCGTCGTGACTTGCTCAATCACTTTGGTGGTATGCAGCAGCTGCTTGGTGCTTCACAGCAAGAGTTGGCAGGCGTACAAGGCATCGGACCAGTACTCGCAAAAACGGTTTATAAAGTATTGCACGAGTAATGGATTAGATATTATCAAGCAGCAGTTTTTATTGATTGTCTATAAATAAGACTGTGTGAAGATTAAAAAAAGGGGCAATTTCAGATAAGTAAAATTATCCAAGACTGCCCTTTTTTAATAAGCTTTTACTACTTATCAGCTTCTACTTTATAAGTGGTAAATTTAAAGCTTAAATCGCTTTTTTCATCGTGCATCTGCTCAGATTCGTCTGCTACTTTAAAGCGTTCTGGCAGCTCAGGGTAAAAGGCATCGCCATCAGCAATGTCAGTATCTACATGAGTCAGCTCAATACGGTCGGTGTACATCAGAGCGTCACTAAATACTCGCTCGCCGCCAATCACCCAAATCGTATCGAGATGCGCGCCATGTGCTAGGCTAGCTGCTTGTGTCAGAGCATCGTCTAGATTGTGTACCACATAAGCATTGTTGCTATCTGCGAGACCTTTTGTCTCAGCATAATCCATCTGTGTCGTGACAATGAAGCTCACACGCTTAGGTAATGGTTTACTACCCATTGACTCAAATGTCTTACGACCCATGATCACGATACCTTGAATCTTGCTATCGTTTTCTTTGGTCGTCATGCTTTTGAAATGTTGCAAATCTGCTGAGATATGCCACGGTAGCTCATTGTTTTTGCCGATACAGCGATTGCTACTAATAGCAGCGATTTGGGCAACTTCGGTATGGGCATAGCTCATAATATATCCTTTTTATTGTATTCTTAAATTTTGCTCTTATTTAGCGTAGTTAACCAGACTAACTCTATACGGCAACTTTGGCTTTGATAGCAGGGTGCGACTCATAGTCATTGACGCTAATGTCTTCGTACTCAAATGCAAATATGTCTTTTACTTCAGGATTCAAAGACAATGTCGGCAGTTTATATAGCGAGCGAGTCAACTGTAACTCAGCCTGCTCACGGTGGTTTTGATAGATATGGCAATCACCACCTGTCCAAACAAACTCTCCAACTTCTAAACCACACACCTGCGCGATCATATGAGTCAATAGCGCATAGCTCGCAATGTTAAAAGGCACGCCTAGGAAATTTACAACCCCTAATTTATGCACAAGACGCCTAATAACATAGCCTTAATAGCTATAATAGCATTGTGCACTTTTAATTCTGCACAATATGGGTTATACATACAAGGTTATTATACCTGATTTTAAAATATCACTGCTAATAGAAGGTCTTGTTTATTTCTTTTAGTTGTACTAAGGCATATAAAACGTGATTGCTCCAACATTAAAACTCACCCTAAAGCCCTATCAATCAACGCATCGGTAAGCTGAACCTGTGTCTCTTGAGACTGCTGTAGCTTAACTTTTAACTGATCGCAAATAGCCATTAGTTCATCGACTTTAGCAACGATACGGTGTTGTTCAGCTAGAGGAGGTATAGGAATTAAAAATTTTGATATATTTCCCATGCTAAGATTAGCTCTTGCATTGTCGAGCCTTTCCTAAAAAGTGTGTAACTATCATTTAGATTGTAGAAGTACTTACACGAAATTTAGGAAAGGCTCGTTCATAGACAGTATGAAGGTATTTACTACCTGGCAATCAACAACTTTACAGCAACCTCAAAAAGACACTCATCTTTGATAGTAATACTAACTTTGCCATTATGAGCATTGGCGATAGCTTGCACAATAGATAAGCCTAAGCCTGTTCCTGAATGCATCGTATTCGTTTTATCATGACGATAGAATCGCTCAAACAGTTTATCGGCTTCAATCTGATTTAATGGTTTGTCTAGACGGTTGGTCATAGTTATTCTTAACCAGAGCTGCTCTGGGGATTGAATATCGTCTTTTGGCGCATTAAGCGAGGTGCTTGAAGTGAGGACAGTAGCGGATATCATAATAGTGCTATTACTAGCCGCATAATAAATCGCATTTGACATCAGGTTGGCAAACAGCCGTTGCAATAAGCCTTTATCACCTAGTACTGTTTTAAAATCACCCGATTTTTCAAAGATTATCTCACGATCCTCAGCAATCATCTCATAATAATCTATAAGCTTTGTGATCAAGCTCTCTATATCGACATGACTGATTTGCGAATCACTCAGCTCTTTTTGAGTTTTTGCCAGTAATAACATATCGTTAATCATGGCGGATAACTGCTTTAACGTATCATGCTGATGATGCAATTGCTCAATGTATTCGTCGCTTTCTCTTGGCTTAGTTAACATGACTTGCGTTTGCGTACTCAGCGTCGCTATTGGCGTACGTAGCTCATGGGCGATATTGTCTGAAAACCGTGATAATGATTCAAAGTTACTTTCAAGCTTGACCATCATAGAATTATAAGACTCCGTTAGTGGACGTAATTCTAACGGCATATCGCCAACCACAATTCTTTCATCTAACCTTTGAAGATTAATGCCTTTCATCTTTTGTACGATAGTAGCTAGGGGAGCAAAACCCCAGTGTACACTTAGTGCTGCTACTGAAACCAATAATAAGGTAATGGCGATAAGTATCAAGCTCAGCTGGCGATTAAACTGGATAAGATATTGATGATGCACATCGATAGGTAGAGCAATAAATGCCAAAACCTCTTGATGTGTAATGATAATGGCTCGGTAATGCCTATTATTTATCTTGATCATAAACTGCTGATCGCGATAGTCCTGCAATAGTTGTAACAAGCTAAAATCTGCCGGTAGATCATTGATGAAATTACTGGGATCGCTGGACAATAAATTGCCGTTTTTGTCTGATATTAACGTTTTTAAATCATAGTCTAACCAAGAAGAATGTAGATGATTGGCATCAATTAGCGCTTGCGACTTTGACACTGTAAAAGGTTCTATGTGATCGTTAAAATTCACCATGCGTTTACGCAGGTTAAAAGCTGCATGGGTAATAATCTCTGAGTCCATTTGCTCAAAGTGCTCGTTAACAGAGCGCTGAACCCATATATAAATAACAACTTGAGAGATAACAACAAATATTGTCAGTAAAAAAACAGTACGCCATAACAAAGGCCAGCGTCGATTCTTAAATTTATCTCTCATTTTATTTTAGATCATCTTTGTTGGTGTCATCGTCGCCCATGCCACTATCCACGTCGACATTCAGTGGCTCTAACTTGTAGCCCATTCCGCGTACCGTATGAATCAGCTTTATATCAAATCCATCATCAATTTTTATCCGCAAGCGCCTTATAGCCACGTCAATGACATTCGTATCACTCTCAAAGTTTATATCCCATACTTGCGAGGCGATCACAGTGCGCGGCAGTACCTCACCTTGACGTTCTAAGAAAAGTTGTAATAAAGCAAACTCTTTAGCAGTCAATTTTATATTAGTGTTGCCTCTATGAACGGTGCGTTTGGCAATATCCATTTTCAGATCAGCTATGTGTATGACCGAGCTTTTATAATCAGATTGATTGGCACGGCGCAATAGGCTTTTTATTCTAACAATCAGTTCATCAAAAGCAAAAGGCTTGGTCAGATAATCATCGCCACCAATTTCAATACCTTTGATCCGATCGCTTAAATCATCTTTAGCCGTTAAAAATAAAACTGGCGTATGCTTTCCAGCAGCTCGGTAGCGCTGTACCAACTCAAAGCCACTGACGTCAGGCAGCATCACATCCATCAAAACCACACTAAAATCTTCAGTCATTAACGCATGATAGCCATCTAAACCTGTCATGTGATGATCCACGATGAAACCGGCCTCAGTTAAGCCTTTCTTAATATATTCTCCAAGGTTTTTCTCATCTTCTACTAACAGTACTTTCATCGTTGCTTACCTTTATATCATTATAGTTGTCAACAGCGTATCACTAACATTGTTAGCTTATCAGCCATATATTTATCAGGAACCCTTGTTATAACAGTGTTCTTTGGATATAGACAGATGCTGGTATTTGGTTTTAATGACAAGAAGATGACAATATTATGCTGTTCCTAACGAACATGTAATATCCGTGTCATCTAGCTGTCAGCCACCATTTAGTATTCTAAATCAACTCCGCATATTGGCTTGTCTCTGATACAGACTGCCTCTACGGTAAAGCAATTATCCTACTTAAACAGTTTGTTATTTATCTTTAAAGGGTCTTATATGAAAAATTATAGTTCATTAAAAAAAGCAGCTTTGCTTTCAGTATCGATGTTAGTGGGCATGTCAGCGGCCAATGCGCATACCACAAACTTAGATGCTTCTGTTCTCGGTAATTGTGATGCGCTCACTAGTTTTGCAAGAAACGCAGATCATAATGATGCACAAATGTCCAAAGAGCAAAAGAAAAGTTATGTCGACGCCAGAGTGGCTTGTCAGGTTCAACATCAAGATCAACATTTGCAGTCTGAAAAGTATTTTGTGAAAAAATATGGTAGCGATCGTGATAGTAATGCTGAAGCCATATTAAATGAATATATCGCGCATTAGAATCTAAAGCAGTGAGAATGACAGAATTGTAATCTTAACGTCATCTGCCAGTCAGAATAAATGATGTATCATTTAGGCTGGTTTAACAGCTATTGAACTCAATAACCTTTAATCCAAACAATAGGAATTAATCATGTCACAATTTAAATTACTGTCTAAATCAATCGCAATGACGGTCATCGCTCTTGTCGTATCGACCTCAGCTATGGCGCATGATCCAAAATTGCATGCTAAAAAAGATCAAATGAACTGTGAAAAAATGCAAAAGAATATGCAAATGATGCAAAAAATGGATCATAGCAAGATGGATATGAAAGATCCTGCTATGAAAGCAATGATGGCTAACATGGGTAAAATGAAGCAAATGTACCAAAAAAACTGCGTTACTAACGACAGTAAATCTTAAAAATTTTAGCTCTGCTAAATAGCAGTCAACACTTAACGAAAATAAAGTTTTAGGAAAACATATGAAATTTTTATTGGGTGCGCTCTTTACCGTATTTGTGGCAATCGTTGGCGTGTTTGCGGTTGTTACTAGTGGTGTTGTCAATGTGGGAGCTGACCAAGAGCATAGCCCAATGATGTTTAGCTTTTTGGAAACCGCTCGCAATCGTTCCATAGCAAATGCCAGTAAAGATATTGTGGTACCAGACTTAGAGAAGGTCGATATCAGCTCTGGGGGCGCGGACTATAAGGATATGTGTGCAGGCTGTCACTTGTCTCCGGGAGTGGCACAAACTGACTTTAGTGAGGGCTTATATCCAAAGCCGCCCAACTTTACCAAGGCTGATATTGTCAAACGTTATCAAACAGAAGACGGTGCAAAGCAAGGCTTTTGGGCAATCAAGCACGGTATTATGGCATCTGGAATGCCTACGTGGGGCGCGTCCCATGATGACGCTAGAATGTGGGCAATGGTTGCTTTTATCAGATCGTTACCTGAATTAGATGAAGCTCAGTACACGATGCTAACCACTAGGATAGATGGCGATATGATGGACATGTCATTTGACGGTGATATGAATATGTCGGATGATGGATCTGGAATGCAGCATTAATACTTTCTAGATATGAAAGCCTCCTAACTCACGGTTGTCGCTATCACCAATGTAGTACTGAACAGTGCTGCATTTAATGTTTTTAGTTAAGTACATAAGAATTCAAATATAGGGTGTAAGTTTTTAGAATATCGAGCATAATAATAGACGTTTAGGAGTAATTTAATGAGACATTACACACATGTGCTTTCTAATGGACATAGCTGGTTATCCGGTCGTGTCCTTTTATTGGTGGTGACATCGTCACTCTCGTTAACGCTAGCCGCTTGCAGCCAATCTAATACCAGTGGCTCTGATTCTCAACCAGTAAAGGTTGAACAGTCTGCTACCCAGAATGCACAAGTACAAAATGAAAGTTCTGCTCCTACAAATGCTCCCGTTAACAGCTCGTCATCATTACTCAAAAACGTCTCAGCCACGGTTTATAAAGATGCCAACTGCGGCTGCTGTAAAGAATGGGTAGGCTATGCCGAAGGTCATGGTCTAAGCGCAACTGCGCAAGACGTTACAGATTTATCTTTATTTAAAGAGCGTTACGGTGTCCCGCAGCAAATGCGCTCTTGTCATACCACCGTTACCACCGACGGTTTTGTCTTTGAAGGGCATGTCCCTGCTAAACACATGGCTGAATTCTTAGCAAATCCTCCTGCACAAGCTATTGGACTTGCCGTACCGAGTATGCCGGTTGGTAGCCCCGGTATGGAGTATGAAGGTAAATTCATGCCTTATAAGGTAATGCAGCTTAATAAAGACGGCACCACAGAAGTCTATGCTGCTATTGAGTCTCCTCAGCAGCAGCTGTAGTTCTATTAATAAGTTATCAGATATATAAGTTCAACTCTCATTTCATGGATTAACTTAGGTCAATATTATGAATAAAAACAGATTTAACCGCAGGCGTTTTTTGACAGGGTCATCTACGCTACTTGGCGCGTCGATGCTATCCACACTACCGACGATGGCTAATAGTGCTTTAACTAAAAGCCAAAATGTCGTAGTCAATAGTGATAGAGCCGATCACATTGTACCTATACTAACGGGTAATGAATTTGATCTTTATGTCAGTGAGAAGATGATAACGGTCAACGGCAAGTCAAGCATGGCAACGCTGATAAATGACTCACTGCCTGCGCCAACGCTTAAGATGCAAGAAGGCGATACGGTCACCATTCGAGTCCATAATCAGCTGAATGAGTCGACCTCTATTCACTGGCATGGCCTCTTAGTGCCGTTTGAGATGGATGGCGTACCGGGTATCAGCTTTGATGGTATTCCTGCGGGTAGCACCTTCACGTACAAATTTAAACTGATACAGTCAGGCACTTATTGGTATCACTCGCATACTGGCTTCCAAGAACAAACCGGTATGCGCGGGGCCATCGTCATTGAGCCGAAAGGGCGCGAACGCTATCCTATCGAGGAAGATCACGTTATCCTGCTTAGTGATTGGACGCATCGCGATCCGCATAATCTGCTAAAACTACTTAAGCAGCGTGCTGGCTTTGATAATTATCATCTGCCAGACTTTAAAAAGCTATTGTCCGATATTGCCGAAACGGATCTGAAAACCGCGTTTGATAAGCGCAAAAGTTGGAATCAGATGCGCATGATGCCCACTGATTTTACGGACTTGTCGGGTGAAAACACATTTACCTACCTTATCAATGGCAAAACCACAGCGGCTAACTGGACGCAACTTGTCAAGGCTGGACAGCCTGTCAAACTACGTTTTATTAATGGTTCAGCGCAGACGATATTTGATGTACGCATCCCCGGCCTAAAAATGAAAGTCGTCGCGACGGATGGGATTGATGTCAGTCCCGTCGATATCGATGATTTCCGTATTGGGGTGGCCGAGACTTATGATGTCATCGTGACGCCCACTAAAGACGCGCATACCATATTTGCTCAAAACATAGATCGGTCAGGCTATGTTGCGACAACGCTTGCTACCAAAAAAGGTGCTCGTCCTGCGATACCTGCTATGGACAAAATCGAATGGCTGACGATGGCCGACATGATGGGCGCCATGGGATCGAATGGCTATAACGCTAAACATGCCAAAACAGAATATGACTTTAAGTCCGATATGCGCGTTGATAGTCCGCGTATGAACCTTGATGACCCTGGTATTAATCTACGTAACATTGATAGAAAGGTTTTGAATTATAGTCAGTTGCGCTCTGTCGGCGATGAGATAATGGCAGAGCAGCGCAAACCCACCAGAGAGATTGAAATACATCTGACGGGAAACATGGAGCGCTATATTTGGGCTCTAGACGGGGTTATGTTCAAAGATGCCGCACCGGTCAATATTAAGCCGGGTGAGCGCGTACGTATTACCTTAGTCAATGACACCATGATGAATCATCCCATGCATTTGCATGGTATGTGGAGCGATCTGCGGATGCCTTCAGGTGAGTTTCAAGTACGTAAGCATACGATAATGGTACAGCCTGCACAAAAGATAAGCTTTGATGTCACCGGAGAAGCTGGCAGATGGGCATGGCATTGCCACTTGCTCTATCACATGGAAGCAGGGATGTTTAGAGAAGTTGCCGTTGTTTAAGCAAATCTTTGGTTGATAGGTGAGAGATGAGATGAAAATACATAAAGTAGGTTTACGGTTCGCCGGGGTATCATCATTGGTATTATTAGCATCATCATTTGCTAATGCTGCTGACCCGTCCACGGTTAAAAAAGACATGACTATGTCAGATATGGACCATAGTAGTATGGACATGTCGAACATGGATCATGGCAGTATGGACATGTCTGGTATGGATATGTCAGATATGGATCACAGCAGCATGGATATGTCGGGCAATATGTCAGATATGGACCATAGTGGCATGGATATGTCAGGCGATATGTCGGATATGGATCATAGTGGTATGGATATGTCAGGCGATATGTCGGATATGGATCACAGTGGCATGGATATGTCGGGCGATATGTCAGGCATGGACCATAGCAAAATGGATATGTCGGGCATGGATCATGGCAGTATGGACATGTCAGGTACGCAAGGTGGTAAAGCTCCAGCTGATGCTCGCAGTCCTGACTATTCAAACGGCGTTCCCTATGGTCGCTTTGGTAAGCCTGTGATGATGGATAGCTTACCGTTATGGGGTGTTTCTGTAGGACAGTTGGGCTATCAGTTTGATGACAATCAGATTAACTATGAGGTGGATGCTTGGTATGGAAAAGATGAGCGACGCCTATCTGTACGCAGCGAAGGTAGTGTTCAGACTAAGGACGATAAAAAAATTGATAGTCTGAACTCACTGGCTTATTGGAAGCCGCTAAGTATTTTTTGGAATGGTGAAGCAGGTGTCGCTTATGATACCAAAAACGATAAGGCTGCCCTTATGGCGGGTATCGTAGGTACTGCACCATACTTTGTTGAAACAGATGCAAGAGCCTATCTCTATACTGATGGTCAAGTACGTCTTGACTTAGGTACGGCATATGAGTGGCGTTTGACTCAGCGTTGGGTTGTCAGACCAGAAGTAGGGCTGACAGCCTTTAGTAAAGACGATACTGATAACGGTATTGCTAAAGGGTTCAATGATTTTGACGCTGAAGTTAGGCTGGCTTATGAGACATTCAGTCGTCAGCTCGCGCCTTATGTGGGTTTCAGCTACGAGAGCGCCTTGGGTGATGCGCGAGACTTACGTCGTCAAGAGGACGAAGACGTTGATTCTAATAGTCTGACTGCTGGTGTGATGTTTTGGTTCTAGTGTTAACCATGTAAGTAACAACAGTTTATAACACTAGCTCTAAAAAAAGGCACCTCTTTATTTAGGTGCCTTTTTACTAAATTAAGGACAAGAATATGAATAACCATATGGATAATAAACAGAAGCAAATGAACCCTTATGTAAAGTTCACAATCATGATTTTAACATCGACAGTCGTGATGTTTATCATGATGTATTTTAATACTTATCAATGGGATCACGTTTATTTTAGCGAAACCAGAGCTTATATGGCGTTATATATGGGCGCTATGATGGCTATTATTATGCTCGCCTTTATGACCAATATGTATAAAAAGACTAAGGTCAATCTAATGGTTTATGGGATTAGTGTCGTGCTATTTGCCTTTGGTTTATGGGGCGTTAGATCACAACAAACGGTCGATCAAGTGGATTGGATGCAGGCGATGATACCGCATCACTCGATTGCTATTTTGACCAGTTCGCGTGCTGATATCGAAGACCCACGTGTACGTCAGCTTGCTGATGACATTATCGAAGCACAAAAGCGTGAAATCGGTGAGATGCAAGCACTTATTGATGAGTTGGAATAATATATTATGATACCAATAAGTAAGCTCTTCTTTAAAAACTATTTACTATATCGCGTCTTTTAATTCTAACTATACCTACTCCTTACTTCAAAAATAACCTGTAAAACTGAAGTTCTACGAAGAAATAGATTAAGGTCGAATAAGTATGAAACAAGATAGAACGACTCGCTATCAGAAGGATAGTTTGACATTATCAGGAACAGTTATGCTAGGTACCGGTGTCATGATCGGTGCTGGTATTTTCGCTCTGACCGGTCAGATGGCTCAGATGACGGGTTCGCTTTTCCCACTTGCTTTTCTAGCCGCCGCAATCGTTGTTTCTTTTAGTGCCTATTCTTATATCAAAATCTCTAACGCTTACCCGTCGGCTGGCGGTGTTGCAATGTACCTGCATCAGGCATACGGAGATCGTTTACCGACTGGATTTAATGCCCTGCTGATGTATTTCTCCATGGTTATAGCGCAGAGCTTTTTGGCCCGGACGTTCGGGTCATACACTATGCAGTTATTCGGTGGCGATGACAGCGGTCGCATGGTATCCATCCTTGGCGCCGCGCTTATTCTTGCTGCGTTCTTTATCAATTTACTTGGTAATCGTTGGATTCAGGGGGTTGCATCGGTTATCGGTATTATAAAAATTGTCGGTATTCTTATATTCGGGTTGGTTGGTATCTGGCTAGCTGATAGCTTTGCAGTTGATTCTTCTACATTAGGTGACACTAATACTGTTGGTGACTTTCTTGGCGCAACGGCGCTAGGCATACTGGCATTTAAAGGCTTTACCACGATTACCAACAGTGGCTCGGAAGTAAAAAATCCTCATCGCAACGTCGGCCGTGCCATTGTAATATCAATCGCAATATGCGTAGTTATTTACACTCTAGTCGGTTTCGCGGTGTCTAGTAATCTATCTCTTGCCGAAATCATCGAAACTAAAGATTACTCCTTGGCTGCCGCCGCACGCCCAGCACTTGGCGACTATGGTCTATGGTTCACAGTTGCAATCGCAATGGTAGCTACCGCTGGCGGCCTCCTTGCTAGCATCTTCGCAGTCTCTCGTATGCTTGCTATGTTGACTGAGATGAAGCTGGTGCCTCATCGTCATTTGGGAATGCCGGGAAGCGTTCAAAAACATACGTTGGTCTATACTGTGGTGTTGGGTTTAGCTTTTACGACGTTATTTGACTTATCACGAATTGCAGCGCTTGGCATTGTTTTCTATCTAATTATGGATATCGCCATTCATTGGGGTGTTTTGCGATACCTTCGTCAGGATATAAAGGCGGTGATGTGGGTGCCTATAGTGGCCATACTTCTTGACCTGTTGGTTCTCGGCGGTTTTGTCTGGATTAAACTAAACTCAGATCCATTCGTACTTGGCGTAGCAGTCGTCACTATTGTAGTGATTGCTGTGGCTGAGCAGGTTTACCTGAAATCTTCAGCGAGGAAAAAAGCTATCGAAAAAGATACGCTTGCAGACCATCATTGACAGTAACATCAAAGAGTTTACAGAAAATTGTTTGGTTAAAAATTGCATAGATTTAAGCGTCTGCTTACTATCTTCAAGAATTGATTTCATGCAATACGATATTCATAAAGACAACAGGGAAAGTAAGCTATGAATGAGTCATTTAATCACGCTGGAACTTGGGGTCTCGCACTAATTGTTATTGTTCTGATTTCTTGGTTCTTTTACCGTTATTTCGCACCAAAGAACTGGCGTGAATGGGCGGGTGCTGGTGTAGTTCAGGCTTTCATTATTGCACTTTACGCAGAAATGTATGGCTTTCCGCTCACTATATATTTATTAGTACGGTTTTTTGGTTTGGACAGCCAATATGTCAGCGCTAGCTTATGGTCGACCCTTGTTGGTTTAGGTGAGACAGGCATGATGATCTCAATGCTACTCGGCTATGCTATTGCATTTTTAGGAGTCGGTCTTTTTGCTCAAGGTTGGCGCCAAGTCCACAAAGCACGAGGGGAAAATCGTTTAGTAACTGATGGACTCTATGCCTACGTACGTCATCCTCAGTACACCGGGTTGTTTATTGCACTGTTCGGTGAGGGTGTGGTGCATTGGCCAACTCTGTTTTCAATCGGTCTGTTTCCAGTGATTGTGCTTGTATACACATGGTTAGCTCGACGTGAGGAACGGCATATGTTTGAAGAGTTTGGTAAAGACTACCTTGCTTACAAACAGCAAGTGCCAATGTTTATTCCTCAATGGGGTCAATGGCGTCAACTTGCCGCCGCCGCACGAGTTAAAAAGTAATATCAATACAGGATAAAGCTTTAATTCATACAAATCCTTAGAGTTAGCATGGTTAGATACGATTGGTTATCTTGAGCTTGAACCACATCATACAATAGTGAGGATTACTAAGATGGTCAAATCAAACTTAACAACAAGTACTTTAAGGATTGCCCCTGTTGGCAACAGTGTATCGTTGTTTCTACTCATTAGTTACCTGTTATGCATAGGCTTTGGCTTACTTGCACCCGAACAGATAAGTATGCATGAAGCTTGGGCGCCTCTGCTACCTGGCTTTGAGTGGTTGACGTGGACAGGTTTTCTAATTGGACTTGTAGAATCATATCTTTACGGTTGGTATTTCGCCATCTTGTTCGTGCCATTATACCGTTGGTTCGCCAAAGTGCGCTAAAGATATTGATATATTAACAGTCAGTAAACCTCTTCGGTTCGAGTAAAAATTAATTGAAGAGTTGGAGTGATCACAGTTTAGACTGAGGAGAAATCATAATGAATGGGTCAATGCATGGCATGATGAACGGCTCAATGATGTATGGCATGGGCTGGGTTATGATGCTTATCTGTTTGTTATTCACCCTACTATTTTTCGCAGTACTAGTACTAACAATCATGGCACTGCTCAAGTATTTGCGTGATAAAAACTAAATTCCAATTGAAAAGTATAGAAATTATTTTTTAGAGGTTTTTAGATTAATGATTAGATGAATAGCAATCCAGGATTGATGATAGTGCTTTAAGAGTTGTACTTATTATAAATATTTATTGTCTTCAAGGAGTGGTTTTATGAAACATATTGCCGATGAAAAATCTATCAAAGGTGGTCAGTACGATAAAGTACCAGAAAATTATAGTGGTACGGTTTATATCTGCCCGATGCATCCTGAGGTTAGAGATACTGAAAAGAGCGATTGTCCGATATGCGGCATGTTTCTTAAACCTGAAGACGAGGTTGCTGAATCCAACAACCATGAAGATAGTCATGCGCATTGTCATGGAGCGGATGATAATAATAGCACTGAGGCAAAACCTATCGAAGGCGGCAAGTACGACAAAGTACCAGATGATTATAACGGTACGATTTATATTTGCCCTATGCATCCTGAGGTCAGAGATGTTGAAAAGAGTGACTGCCCAATATGCGGCATGTTTCTGCAGCCTAAAGACGAAGTTGCTAACTCAAGCGACAATGAAGACAGTCATGCGCATTGTCATGGAGCGGGTAATGATAGCGGCGCGGTAAAATCTATCAAAGGGGGTAAGTACGATAAAGTACCAGACGACTATAATGGTACGGTTTATATCTGTCCAATGCATCCAGAAGTCAGGGATGTTGAGAATAGTGGTTGTCCAATATGCGGCATGGCACTTGAGCCGGAAACGGTCACTATTGGCGAAGAGGACACCGAAGAGCTTGATGATATGACGCGGCGCTTTTGGATCTGCACGGTACTCACTATACCGCTATTAATATATGTTATGAGCGGTATGTTTGGAGTTGACTTTAGTCAGTATGGTATACCTTCACAGGTTTTACAATGGGCTGAATTAGTGCTTGCGACACCTGTAGTGCTTTGGGGGGCCGCCCCGTTTTTCGTTCGTGGCTGGCAGTCTATAAAAAGCCGCAATCTCAATATGTTTACTTTGATTGCGATAGGCGTAGGCGCTGCTTATGTTTTTAGTATTGTCGCGACCTTTTTTCCCAATATTTTCCCAGACAGTTTTAGAGACGCTAGTGGTCAAGTCGGAGTCTACTATGAAGCAGCAGCTGTCATTGTAACCTTAGTATTGTTGGGTCAAGTATTAGAGCTCAAAGCCAGAAGCCAAACTTCAGGTGCGATTCGAGCATTGCTTGAGCTAGCTCCACCGACTGCAAGACGTGTTGACGAAAACGGAGAAGAGATCGAAGTCTCGCTTGATGAGGTTGTCAGTGGCGATAAGTTACGGGTTAGACCAGGTGAGAAGTTGCCCGTAGACGGTACAGTGATCGATGGTAATAGTAATGTTGATGAATCAATGGTAACGGGTGAACCAATCCCTGTATCAAAAGTAGCAGGAGATACAGTGACTGGTGGTACGGTAAATGGCACCGGAACGCTATTGGTCGAAGCGGTCAATGTTGGAGCAGATTCGGTATTATCCAAAATTGTACAAATGGTTGCCGAAGCTCAGCGTAGCCGCGCGCCTATCCAGCGCTTGGTAGATCAAGTGGCGGGTTGGTTCGTACCTATTGTTATTGTCAGCTCTATCATAACCTTTATTGTCTGGGCAATCTTTGGCCCTGAGCCGGCTATGGCCTATGCTTTGGTTAACGCTATCGCGGTACTGATTATTGCCTGTCCTTGTGCCCTTGGTCTGGCGACACCTATGTCTATTATGGTCGGTACCGGTAAAGGCGCGCAAAACGGTGTACTTATCAAAAATGCCGAAGCGTTGGAGACTATGGAAAAGGTCGATACTATCGTCGTCGACAAGACTGGAACTCTGACCGCTGGTAAGCCTGAGCTTACTGCAATTGATGCGTTAGCAGGTCAAGATGAAGACGAGTTCCTTGCACTGGTAGCTGCAGTAGAAAGCGCTAGCGAGCATCCTTTGGCAGAAGCTATTGTCAGAGCCGCTCAAGATAGATCACTCGTTATTCCTAAAGCTACTGACTTTAATTCGACCACCGGTGAAGGCGTACAAGCCATAGTCAATAGCAAACAAGTCGCTATCGGTAACTCAAAGCTTATGGAGAGTTTAGACAGCTTCGATCAGGATTTATCTACTAAAGCTGACGTCCGTAGAAAGGACGGTGAAACGGTAATGTTTGTGGCTATAGATGGTAAAGCTGCTGGTATTATTTCAGTTGCTGACCCTATTAAACCAAGTACCAAGGAAGCCATAAAGTTACTACACGACTCGGGACTAAAAGTTGTGATGCTAACCGGTGACAACGAAAAAACCGCGCAGGCAGTCGCCAATAAACTAGGTATTGATGAAGTTCATGCGGATGTCTCACCAGAGGATAAAAACCGTATCGTCAAAGAAATGCAAGACAGCGGTAAATTGGTCGCTATGGCGGGTGATGGTATCAACGACGCACCAGCGCTAGCGCAAGCTAATGTTGGTATCGCTATGGGAACCGGTACCGATGTGGCGATGGAGAGTGCGGGCATTACCCTGCTAAAAGGTGATTTAATGGGCATTGCCAAAGCTTATAAGCTTAGCCGCGCCACCATGCGCAATATCAGACAGAATCTGTTTTTTGCCTTTATCTACAATGCACTTGGTGTTCCTATTGCCGCAGGTGTGCTCTATCCCATATTTGGGCTTCTGCTCAGTCCGATGATAGCAGCGGCAGCGATGAGCTTGTCGTCATTCTCGGTGATTGCTAACGCGCTGCGATTGCGCCGTTTGAAACTATAATTCTGGTACGGTAAAAAGTGTTCTAAAGCACACTGACACATACTGGTCTAAACAAGATCACAAAATATAAGGATACCGTTATGGGCAGCTTTTCTATTACACATTGGCTGATTTTATTGGTCGTAGTGGTGGTCGTATTTGGTACTGCCAAGCTTAAAAATGCAGGTAAAGATTTAGGCGGTGCGGTGAAGGGTTTTAAAGAAGCGGTCAAAGATGAAGAACCCGAGAATGCTCGCAAAAATCATGTGCTTAGCCATGAAAATAGTACGCCAGCTGCAAGTAATGATTTAAATACGCGTGTAGGTAATCAGGCTGATGATATGGAAATCAGCCCTATTTCCACTGATGACCAGCCTAAAGTATGAAGCGCGCCGCTTATAAATAGCGGCACTAAGTAGTCTATTAATATATGTGACTGTTATGTTTGATATTGGGTTTTCCGAATTACTCTTGTTTGGCGTCATTGCTTTAATCGTATTGGGCCCAGAAAAACTGCCGCAAGCCGCACGTACCGCTGGGCAATGGTATGCCAAACTGCGCCGTACAGTATCCACTCTACAATCTGAAATAGAAGCTGAGCTTGATCTAGCTGAAACACGTCAACAAATGCAAAATGAACTTGCGAAAATCCGTCAGACCGAGTCGGATATGAAGCGCGAATTAGCAGAAATGCGTGGCAGTATGCAAAAGTTTGAGCAGTCACAGAACCAAAGCCTAGACGCTTCACATCAGTCAATCACCCCTTATGATAAAGACCATCAACAGAATACTACCTCCTCGTTCATTAAAAAGGAGGCGGATCAGTGAGCCTATTTAAATGGCAAAAAAGTCGACAAGAAAAAATAGCAGATACAGAGCTTGAGGCGCCAACAGATACAACACAGAATAATGAGTCTGGAGATAAGTTAGGTACGCTTGGTGATATGCCTATTACTGAACACTTAATCGAGCTGCGCGCGCACTTAATCAGAATATGCATGGTCGTCTTAATTATATTCTTAGTATTGGTAGGGTTTTCACGCGAACTTTATAATCTTTTATCAGACCCATTAGTGGCACAGCTACCCATCAATTCGACCATGATTGCCACTGATATAACGTCAAACTTTATGGCACCCATTCGCTTAACGATATTCGTCGCCGCATTTTTAGCAATGCCTTATATTCTGTATCAAATTTGGTCATTTGTAGCTTCCGGCTTATATAAAAAAGAGAAGAAAATTGCCATTCCTGTACTGCTATCTTCGATATTTCTATTTTATGCTGGTGTTGCTTTTTCTTACTTTGTCGTACTCAAAGGTGTGTTGAAGTTTTTTATACTTTTCGCTCCACAGAACGTCATACCGATGACCGATATTGACAGTTATCTGAGCTTTGCGCTCAAATTATTTATGGTGTTTGGACTAACTTTTGAGATTCCAGTGGTTACCTTGTTGCTGATAATGGCCGGAATCGTTTCTACTCAGAATCTAGAAGATAAGCGTCGTTATATCATTGTCGGCTGTTTTGGGATCGCTGCGGTAGTGACACCGCCTGATGGTGTATCAATGCTGTTGTTGGCGATTCCTATGTGGCTATTATTTGAGCTGGGTCTACTTTTAGCAAAAATATTAATTAAAAATGAACAAAATAATGATTTAGCCTCAGGAAATGAAATATCAGGAAGTAGCTAGCAATACCTTAAATAATCTAAAAACATCTTTTACTGTTTACTAGAGTGCGTCAGCGTGAGTACTCTATTTAGCGATGGAATCTAAATGGAACACCCAACCAATAACAACGAAACAAATAACAATCTTGCGAATAGACTCAATCAAGAATGCTATTGCCGTACTTTAGATCGTAAGGTATTGAATACTAGCCTTCAAGATCAATTAGCAGAAACTAGAAACAATCCTATAGGAGCGAACGAGCTTAATAAGCTTTTTTCAGCAACACCAGTGTTCGTTCCTAAAACAGAGATAAAGGCGATGGAGCGAATCGTCAGTGCTATCGAGTCAGTTGCCGAACTACCTTCCTATCAAGAAAAAGTGCTGTCGTGGGCACCAGAAATAGCTGCTTTCGACCCAGGCCCAATAGGGGCCCTCATGGGTTATGACTTTCACTTGGGTAGCGATGGACCTCAGCTCATCGAGGTCAATACCAATGCCGGTGGCGCATTTCTGAATGTGTTGCTCGCTCGCGCACAAAAACGCTGTTGCAACCCCTCAGAGCAAAGCGCTGCAACCAATCAAATGCTAGATAGGTTCGAGGAAGCAGTGTTTGACATGTTCAAACAGGAATGGCAGCGACAGTCCGCTGTTGCTATGCCCAATCGGATAGCCATTGTGGACAATGACCCCGAGAGTCAGTTCATGTTCTTAGAGTTTGAGTTAGCCTGTCAACTGCTCCAAGCTAGAGGTATTGATACTGTGATACTTGATCCCTCTGAACTCGAGTATATCGACGGTACGTTAACAGCCCATGGCCAGAAAATCGATATGATTTACAATCGGCTTGTCGACTTTGCATTTGAGGACCCTGACCATGTATTGCTTAAGCAGGCTTATTTAGAGGGTGCTGTGGTAGTGACACCCAATCCCCGCGTACATGCTATGTTGGCCAATAAGCAAAACCTGACATTGCTATCAGACTCCCAAATATTGCGCTCTTGGGGTCTGGATGAGGCTGCAGCGAGGTACCTCGAAAGGTCTGTACCGAGGACTAAGATTGTATCAAGAGACGATGCAGCAGAGTTGTGGCTTACTCGGCGGCAACTGTTTTTTAAGCCAGTTGCTGGTCATGGAAGCAAAGGCGTCTATCGTGGTAGCAAGCTGACTCGACGCGTCTTCGAAAATATTCTGGATGAAAGTTATATTGCGCAGACTTTTATCCCTGCTACAGAGCGTTCACTAAAAATTGATGACGTCGTAACAACAAGAAAAGTAGACATACGGCTTTATACGTATGGCGGAAAACTGTTGCTACCTGCTGCGCGTGTGTATCAAGGTCAGGTGACCAACTTCCGTACGTCAGGTGGTGGATTTGCGCCTGTCTTTCAGGTGTGATCGTCTAGGTCTTATTTAGATGGCATTAGGCTGTGATAAATCCAGTTGACTAATTCAATATTCTTCTTACCTAACAAAAGATGATTGTATATTTATGATTGTCTATTATTTTCGGCACGCTTTTTAAAACACTTCGAAATCAATTAGAGCTAGAGATAGCAGCAAATTTCAATAGTTTCTAATAATCAAGATCCAACCGTTACAGTGAACTTAAATCATATTAGAGTAAACAGGGTTAGACCGTATGTTAATCACAGAATTGGGTTATTTTGCCTTGCTGGCCGCCTTTATATTGGCGATTTTCCAGGTAGTGTTACCAACTATTGGCGTTATACGTGACCATGTTGCTTGGCAACGTTTGGCGCCGAGTCTTGCATGGGCGCAGTTTGCTGCCATGATTACCTCGTTTGGCGCGTTGATGGCAGGCTTCTATTATAATGATTTTAGCCTTGTGTACGTATCGCAGCATTCGAATACTTTGCTGCCTTGGTATTATAAGTTATCGGCGACATGGGGCGGACACGAAGGCTCGCTACTGCTATGGATGACCATTATGGCCACATGGTGTGCGCTGGTCTCCTACTTTAGTCGCGGCTTGCCATTGTCGATGCGTGCGCGAGTATTAGTGATATTAGCAGGCGTACAGTTAATGATGCTGACGATGCTTATCTTTACCTCGTCACCATTTAATCGCACTTTACCAAACCTACCTGTTGATGGTGCTGACTTAAACCCTCTTCTACAAGATTTTGGTTTGATTTTTCATCCACCGATGCTGTATATGGGCTATGTCGGTATGGTCGTACCCTTTGCCTTTTGTATGGCCGCGCTGTGGGAAGGACGTTTGGATGCAGTATGGACACGCTGGTCGCGCCCATGGGCATTGGCTGCTTGGGGCTGCTTAACCATTGGTATCGCACTGGGTTCGTGGTGGGCGTATTACGAGCTCGGTTGGGGCGGTTGGTGGTTCTGGGATCCAGTAGAGAACGCATCACTGATGCCGTGGCTCGCTGGTTTGGCATTGCTACATTCCTTGGCAGTTACTGAAAAGCGTGGTGTCTTTAAAGCATGGACTATTATGCTCGCTATTTTTGCTTTTGCACTTAGTTTGCTGGGCACATTCCTTGTGCGTTCAGGCGTCATTACCTCAGTGCATTCGTTTGCCGCTGATCCTACCCGAGGTCTGGTTATTTTAGTGATTCTTGGCATCATCGTCGGTGGTGGTTTGCTGATGTTTGCGCTGCGTGGCTGGCGTTTGACTATTGAGAGCCAGTATCAGCTGATTTCCCGTGAGTCATTTTTGGTGATTAATAACGTTATCATTTTGGTTTCAACGTTAGTCGTACTACTCGGTACACTCTATCCTATTATTGCTGACGCCTTCAATCTGGGTCAGGTATCGGTGGGCCCTCCGTATTTTAATGCGCTGTTTGTGCCTTTGACCTGGCTGCTATTGGTAGCAATGGGCATGGGTTCTAATATCCGCTGGAAACAAGACAGTCGCCCGCTATTGGGCGTTGGTATGGTAATCGCCGCGAGTAGCTTGGTATTGGCCGCGATTATTGCTTACTTTGTTAGTCCGTCTGCCATGCTTAATATTGGCGTAACATTAGCGGTCAGTTTTTGGGTACTGTTCTGGATGCTGGTTGATTTTAAAGACAAAACCAAAAATGCACCAAGCTTATTGAAAGGCCTAGCTAAGCTTCGTTTGAGCTACTGGGGACAGCAGACGGCTCACATCGGTGTGATTATAGCGGTCATCGGCGTTGCCTTTACCAGTACCTTAAGTATCGAGCGTGATGTGGCACTGGGCCCAAATGATAGTGTCCATGTCCAAGGCTATGACTTTACGGTGAAGGGCTTCAGTGAAGTCAAAGGCAGTAACTATGATGCGACCCAAGCTGAGGTCGAAGTGAGTAAAGATGGCCGTGCTGTAACCACGTTATACCCTGAAAAACGCAATTACATTATTAGCATGATGCCGATGACTGAAGCAGCGATTGATGACAGTCTAATGCGTGATGTGTATGTAGCACTAGGCGAACCTATAGCTGAAGACAGTAATAAATGGGCAGTACGTATTTATGTGAAGCCATTGATTCGTTGGATATGGCTTGGTGCTATTATTATGGCATTGGGTGGATTGCTAAGTATGCTGGATAGGCGCTATCGTCTCAAAACACCCAAGACACCTGCGCAAATTGCTGCAAGTAAGTCAGGCTTTACGACGGTTACTGATTTAGATGTTAAAAGTACTACCAATAACACGACACTAATGGGGGAGAAGCAAAATGACTAAGTCTAATCATTTTCCCGAGCAACCCCCTGAAACAAAAGGCAATCGAACAATGAAAAAAAGCCAAATTAGAATAT
>NZ_JBNNFX010000009.1:0-95919 GCF_050267985.1 Psychrobacter sp. NPDC078929
AACGGCGCGTTCTTTAATCTCAGGAGTATAGGTTTGTCTTTTCATTGTCGTATTCTCTCAGAATGTTGAGTCTCCGACAATCCCGGGGCTGTTCAATTTGTATTAATCATAGAAACCAAGCGCCAGCAGGGCGCTATCTGTATGCCAACTCTAGAAATCAGCTAAAAAGCAATAACGACAGCGACCGACTGCGTAAGTATCTGCTAAAGTTTGGACTGAGGTTTGATGGGTTAAAACGACAAGATCAAAAAGGATAAGACATGAATAACACAGGATTCGTGGCAGGAACGCTCGTTCATACGGATAAAGGACTAGTGCCGATTCAGGATATTAAAGTGGGCGACTTAGTTTTATCAAAGCCTGTACTCTCCAAGCCTGAAGATGGTAGTGGTGACATAGAGTATAAGCCTGTGGTCAAGACCTTTGTGCATGAAGACAAAGAGATGTGGATCGTGCGTTTAGAGAAAAATATTGAGAAGTTTAATAAAAATCGCGAGATGGTTGATTATCAAACATACAAGTCAGCTAGCCGCTTTAGTAGTTTTCTAGCGACGCCCAATCACCTTGTTTGGGTAGTCGGTGCCATGGAGAACCCACAGGAAGATATTGAGTTCTATGACCGGCCTCACTTTAAACGTGTGGACGAACTACAGCAGTATGAAATTGCTGTGAATACTGATGGCGTAATGTATACCGTTGAGCGTGTGCAACCTACCTATCAAGTCGCTAATGATAACTTAGAAGCCAATCCAAATTATTACTGGTATAAAAAGCATTATCATGAAGACTACTACGATGATTATGTACAAGATGCCGAAGCGCATATGCTCGACTACAGCGAAGTAGAATATAAGGGTATGGGATATGTTGATGACATTAGCTTTTATCAGGAGAAAGGCTATTTGGGCCAACATATTGAAGATAATGGAGGCACCATGCGGATGTTCAATCAATTGACCAACGCGCAAGGTGAGCACATTTTATATCAGGCAACCGTCTATAACTTTGAGGTGGCAGACAATCATACCTATTTTATTGGTCGAGCTGGACTATGGGTACATGATGCGAGTTTAAATAACTAACCACATCAATAATAAAAAATGAAAGGAAGATTAATGAACAACACAGGATTTGTCGCAGGTACATTGGTACATACGGATAAAGGTTTAGTACCGATTCAGGAGTTAAAAATCGGTGATAAAGTACTGTCTAAGGATGAAAGTGGTGAAGGAGAACTGGTCTATAAGCCTGTGATAAGAACCATCAAGTCTGCTACTAAACAAAAGATTATAACGCCTGTTGAGGGTATTTACTGTACTGATAATCATCCATTCTGGACGCATGTCAGTGATGAGGAAAAACCAAGATGGGTAGCTGCAAAGTTCATTACATCTAACGATATTGTTAATTATATTTTTCCAGAAAGAGGCCATCAAGGTGAAATACTTGACATATCTGGTAGATATCACGAAGAGGTGTATGATCCTTATCAAATTGGAGGAAAGTATGTCATAGCAACTAGCGATCCAAAGGTTGGGTTGTATATGCACAGCTGTCAAGATAAGCATGCAGATCCAGGTGAAATTGATATAGGGGTGATTGACTTTAGGAATGGTGAAGCTGTAGAGGTGTTTACTAATGATGACAATAGTCTTTTAGGTAGGGACTTACATTCGGAGGATGGTTCTGAACCTTATGCGAAGTTTCATAAGTTTTTAGACAAAGACAATCCTGAGAATCGTGTCGAGATAGAGTACTATAGTAAGTTAGTTGCAGCCTACAGAGTGCCAGATTGGGAGAATGACTCCAGAGCTACATCCAATGCCTTCACTGATTATGTCTATAACATTGAAGTCGCCGATACTCATACTTATTTTGTAGGAAAAAAAGGCATTTGGGTGTATGACGGTGAATTTTATAATAAATAATCTCAGTGAGTTGATAATATGAATAAAAACGTTCCAGGATTTGTCGCAGGTACATTGGTACATACGGATAAGGGTCTAGTGCCAATCCAAGATATCAAAGTGGGCGACTTAATTTTATCAAAGCCTGTACTCTTCAAGCCTGAAGATGGTAGCGGTGATATAGAGTATAAGCCTGTCATAAGTACGTTTACATCCCCGAAAAAGGAAAGAATCTTTAAAGTTGAATACTTTAACGAAACGGTAGCCAAGCAAGGTGAGAAGGGTAGAAACTATATCTTATGTACCAGCAACCACCCATTTTGGGTAACTCGCCAGCCTGAAGATACGGAAGGTGAATGGTTGTCGGCGGAGCGTTTACCAGCTGGATATCTAACGTCTGCTCATGGTGATACGATTGCACTTGATGATTACTCGTTTATCCCTGTACGCACCTTACCGAACTTCCCTGAAGGTACAGCGTATACTCAGAGTATTGAGGAACATGACTTATGGGAGACAGACGGTCTGGTTCAGTTTGTAAAATTTACGGATGATGGCTATCAGTTTGTCAGTTTAGCCAATACAGAAGAAGCGTTCAAAGAAGAAATCAAAACCGTCAATCTGCAAACTTCTGATGCCAAGTTACTTATTAATGAAAAGGCACCCTTTATTATAGACCCTGATCTTTATAAAACATTGAATGTAAGATTACGTCAAGACATAGCGCCTAAGACACATAGTGCAGAAAGGTTTGTAAGAGAGATGCACTCACCTCTAATCTTTGAGGGAAAAATAATCAAAGAAAATAGAATTGGTGATGAAGGTTTATTCAAAAAAGCTTTAGCCAGTATCAAAAAGTATGGCGATTCAATGGGATTAACAGACGAAAGTATTCATAAGCAGATGCGACGCTATAACGATGTCTGCCCCAATCCTTATGAAGACCATGTTTATAACATAGAAGTGGCGGACCATCATACGTATTTTGTCGGGCATGATGCGGTGTGGGTACTGGACGCTAAAGAGCCAGCCAATTAACCAGCTCTTTAGTTTATATTAATAGAAAAATTATGACTGGCTGGAAGGCTTATATCTTCACCATATTACTGTTTTAAACCCCACCACCAATCCGCTCCGCTAATGCCTGCAACTTAGGCACTATCATTGCCGCATAGTCGTCCGCTTTCCAGTTTGCACTTGGCACACTGGCATTCAGCGAATACGCGTATTGTCCTTTTGCGACATCATATACCCCAACCGCGACTGCTAATATGTCAGTAGAAAACTCCCCATCAGACACGGTATAGCCGTATTTTTCATAATGCTCTGCTGCGCTGGCTAGGGCAGTTTGCGCATGGTTATAATCTTCAACAGACAAATTCTCTTGTAGATTACTAATGATGACCGCCTTTCTCGCTTGCGTACTTACCGCATAAAAAGCACGTCCAATGGCAGTGCGTGCGACAGGTACGGCGGAGCCAACCTGCAAGTTGACTGATAGGCGAGCAGGACTACGGCAACAGGCGTGATAGCGCATTTCTCCTTCGACTTCGGTTGCCAAATTCACCGATACTTCGTTTTCACTAGCGAACTGTCGCAGTAATGGCTCAGCGTATGCCACCATGTCATGACGACTCCACGCGGTCGCACTGAGCCGTACAGCACTACTGCCCAATTGATACTGTCCGTGCTCAGTGACACGTAAAAAGCCAAGCGTGGTTAAAGTATGGATAAGGCGGGTAATAGTTGCTTTCGGTAGTTCGGTCATCTGACATAGCTGTTGATGGGTGAGCCGCTCATGGTGCTCAAAAGCCGCCAGTATGATTAGTCCCCGTCCCAATGCCGTCACAAACTGTCGGTCATTCTCTTCCTTGTTTTGACTCATTGTTGCATGCATGCGTTCGAGTAGCGGAGTAGCTTTTGATAAGGGTTTCGTCATTTTATGCTCAATTTTTTTGATAAAGGTTTACAGCGCGGTAAAACTTTGTTTAAATAGATTTAAATTATGAAACTAAGTTTCGCACAGCGGAATAATGAAGTCAATGACTTGTTAGACCAAATGATGTATCAATCACTATTCGTCAGTCAGGATGACTGATACCAAGGAGATCCACATGGCAACATCTACTAGCCCACGCTTTGATTGGGAAGATCCTTTTTTACTACGTGACCAGCTCACTGAAGAAGAGCGCATGGTCACCGACAGCGCGCGTCAGTTTTTTCAAAAAGAGCTGATGCCTGGCATTATTGAGGCCAATCGCAATGAGAATTTTGACCGTAATATCATGCGTCAAATGGGTGAAATGGGTCTGCTTGGTGTCACGATTGAAGGTTATGGCTGTGCTGGCTTATCGAGTGTTGCTTATGGTCTGATTGCCAAGGAAGTAGAAGCCGTTGATTCGGGCTACCGTTCAGCGATGAGCGTACAGTCAAGCTTGGTTATGCATCCTATTTGGGCGTATGGCACAGAAGAGCAAAGAGAGCGTTATTTGCCTAAGCTTGCCACAGGTGAGTATGTAGGCTGCTTCGGTCTGACTGAACCAGACTCAGGATCTGATCCTTCATCGATGTCTACTCGTGCGCGCGCTGTAGATGGCGGTTATGAGTTGACTGGTAATAAAATGTGGATCACCAACAGTCCTATCGCTGACGTATTTGTCGTGTGGGCAAAAGACGATGCTGGCGAGATTCGCGGTTTTGTTTTAGACAAAGGCATGAAAGGCTTATCTGCGCCGAAAATCGAGGGCAAGTTCTCATTACGTGCATCAGTCACTGGTGAGATTGTCATGGACAAAGTGTTCGTTCCTGAAGCCAATGCTTTCCCAGATATCCGTGGTCTAAAAGGGCCCTTTGGCTGCTTGAACAAAGCCCGTTATGGTATCGCTTGGGGTTCGATGGGAGCGGCTGAATTCTGCTGGAAAGCGGCTCGTCAGTACACGCTCGATCGTAAGCAGTTTGGTCGTCCGCTAGCGGCAACGCAGTTGGTACAGCTAAAGCTTGCCAATATGCAGACAGAAATCACCTTAGGTCTACAAGCGGCGCTACGCGTGGGTCGTTTGATGGATGAAGACAATGCAGCACCTGAAATGATCTCACTTATTAAGCGTAATAACTGCGGCAAAGCGCTTGATATCGCTCGCATCGCTCGTGATATGCATGGCGGTAACGGTATCTCTGATGAGTTCCATATCATCCGTCACGTGATGAACTTGGAAGCGGTCAATACCTATGAAGGCACACATGATATTCATGCGCTTATCCTAGGCCGTGCACAGACAGGCATTCAAGCGTTCTTTTAAGCGTTTTTAGCTAATAGTTTTTGGTACAACTGTATTTTATGACGTACGTTACTGCTTGGCTTTTTATCAAAAGAGCATTAATAGTAGCGTACGTTTTTCAGTTGTTCTTCATGATTCAACGGTTAAACAGCTAAATCATGAAGAATAATTTTATAATTAAAAAGTCAAAAAATACGCGACAGAGTAAGGGAGTCTCATGACAGATATGATTGATATGGCTAATATGCCAGAGGGCGCATTGCATGGCATCAAGGTGCTTGATTTGTCGAGAGTGTTGGCAGGGCCTTCTTGTACACAAGTACTTGCTGACCTTGGTGCCGAAGTTATCAAAGTTGAGCGTCCTCATATCGGTGATGAGACGCGTCATTGGGCACCGCCAACATTCAGCGATAACACCTCCGCTTATTACGCTACGATTAACCGCAATAAAAAATCACTAACGGTAGATATCAACACGGCTAAGGGACAAGACATCATTAAGCAGCTAATTGCTGAGAGTGATATTTTGGTTGAGAACTTCAAAGTCGGTGGTCTAAAAAAATACGGCTTGGATTATGACAGCTTAAAACAAGACAATCCGCGGCTGATTTATGCGTCATTGACAGGCTTTGGTCAGACAGGTCCCGATGCCGAACGCCCCGGCTATGATTATATTATCCAAGGATTGTCAGGGCTGATGAGTATCACGGGTCCAAGCGATGGCGAGCCGCACAAAGTTGGCGTGGCAGTCGTCGATTTGTTTGCAGGTTTACAGTTGACGATTGGTATTCAGGCGGCACTATTGGCGCGTCAAAATACGGGTGTTGGTCAACACGTCGATGTGGCATTGCTCGATAGCGCGCTCGCCATGCTGGCCAATGTCGGTATGAATCATTTGGCTTCAGACAAGATTCCACCAAGACTGGGCAATCAGCATCCTAATATTGTGCCGTATCAAGTGTTTGCTGGCGAGGGTGAACAGCACTTTATTTTAGCTTGCGGCAATGACCGTCAGTTTGCCAAACTGTGTGAGGTACTAGCAATTGATTGGCATACCGATGAGCGCTTTGCGACCAATCCACAACGCGTTGCCAATCGCGAACTGCTGTGCGGTGAGCTGACTAAGCAATTTGCCAAGCAGCCACGTACCTATTGGCTAGAGGTTTTAGATCAGGTAGGTATTCCATGCGGTGCGATTCATAACGTGGCTGAAGCCTTGGCTATGCCACAAGCGCAAGCAAGGGAGATGATCGTTAATTTCACCGAGCAAGGCAGTCCAGTACGCGCTCTTGGCAACCCTATCAAATTATCCGCATCACCAGTCAGCTATCGTACGCCGCCACCGCAGTTGAGCGAACATACTGATAGTACGCTTGCTGATTTGGGTTATGACAGTGAGATGATCGCAAAGCTAAAAGCCGATGGGATTGTTTAAAGTAGCGTCAACAGCCTTATATTTACAGTGATAGAAACTAAACACAAAAGCTAGGAAATGGAATTTCTTTAATAAAATAATGTAAAACCAAGTAGTGTCAAACAAGGAATGTGATGCATGAAAATATACAGCCATGAAAACCTAAGTCTGCATAGACCATTACCTTATTTTTCTTATGGAAAGATGCATGAGCCGTTAGAAATACCAGAACGTATAGTCGAGTTTTCGAAAGCGCCAGCGGCTTTAGGCTTAGAAGTGACTACTGCCACCGATATCGGCATCGCACCAATATTAGCGGTCCATGACTTCGGTTATGTTGAATTTCTTAAGCATGGCTATGATGACTGGATGGCGGTTGAGGAAGATTTGGGTGCGCAGGTGCAGACAGGGATTTTTGTGCCTTATGACAATCCTGGTATTGGCATCATGGCAAAAGCGGCGAAGTATCAAGCAGATGACAGTGCACCTATCAGCGAGCACTCTTGGACCTCTATCTATTGGTCGGCACAGACTGCGCTCAATGCAGCCGAAGCACTGCTAAATGATAAGGCAACAGACACCGAGCGTGCTGACAGTCATATACAGCTTTGCTTTTCACGGCCGCCTGGTCATCATGCTCGCAAAAGCGCCGCGGGTGGATTTTGTTATCTGAACAACGCCGCCATCATTGCTGAACATCTACGCCAGAAATATGCAAAAATCGCCATTATCGATACGGATATGCACCATGGACAAGGTATCCAAGAAATATTCTACGACCGCAAAGACGTGCTTTATACTTCAGTACATGGCGACCCCGTTAATTTTTACCCAGCAGTGACAGGGCATACATTTGAAAAAGGCGTAGGCAAAGGTGAGGGCTACAACATCAATTTCCCGATGCCACATGGCACTGATGAAGCAGGATTTTTTGAGTATGTTGATAAGTCCATCGAGGCAGTGACACTATTTGACCCTGATGTTATCGTTCATGTATTGGGCTTTGATGTTTATGAAAATGACCCAGAAGCGCGGTGTGCTGTCAGTACCGAAGGGTTTAAAATATTGGCACAAAAGATGGTAGCCTTAAATAAGCCGTTAATTGTCTTGGTTGAAGGTGGTTATTACCTTCAGAAACTCAATGACAATCTGCAAGCATTCCTATTAGGACTGATGGACGAGAACAGCAATAACGGCAGTAGTATTTAAATAAAACTAAAAACATCCAAAATAGGTCACAGAGTTTACCGTCACACTCTGCGACCTATTTTCTACAAACTTCTATCATTTATCAATTCGCAGTAAAGCCTAAATGCTGCTCAATTTGCTCGGCCAATTCAATCAATACCGCACTGACCTCAGCCCGTTTAGACTCATACTCTCCTTGCAAAAAACTCACCGCCATACCAGCGACCGCATTGCCTGATGCATTACGGATATAAGTGCCCAAGCAGTACATCCCATCGCGCAGTTGTCCATCATCGAGCGATACTCGGCTTTCTTGTATCGCTGCAAGCTCAGTTTTCAAATCGGTAAAATTATTGACCCCATGCTGGGTCATCGGCGTCGGAAACGCGTCTTTGTACAATGATTTGATACTGTCTATCGACAACGTGGATAGCATGGCTTTGCCTGTCGCAGAAAATACAGCGGGTACGCGAACGCCTGCACGAAAAGTAAAGCCAAGCGGTGCAGGTGACTCATGACAAGCCAAAAATACCACTTCGCCCAAATCAAGTTTTGACAAGGTCACCGTGTGCTGAAGAAGTACCGGATACTGCACAATCAAATCTTTAAACAACTGCACCACGCCTTGCTGCTGCTCGTACTTACCTGCCCAGTACATCAAATATGAACCCAAATAAAAACGGCTTTCAGGGTCTTTGTAAATGACATGTTTGGACAATAGACTCTGCAAGATATTGTGAGTGGAGCTACGTGGTAGCCCAAGCTCTTTTGCGATATGAGCCGCTGTCAGAGGCTGTGAGCTATCAGTAATCAAGTCCAAAATCTGAAACGTTTTGTCTAGCGCAGGCACGGCAGTCGAGCTCATAAATAACCTATAAAGTGAAATAAAAGAAAGAAGTACAAGATAATTTTTAAAATAATGAGATTAAGGGTTGCAAATCGCGTCATATCGTTCTTATAATGACGTCTCGTATATAGAATACGTGTTCAGTATATTGAACAAATAATGAATTATCAATAATTATTTACGACTTACCATTGTATCCATTCTTATAAATACACCCTATATGACAAGGAGCGTCAACATGTCACACGCGCTGCAGTTATCAAATCCAGATTTACTCAAACAATCTTGCTTCATTAAAGACGGCTGGTATGCTGCTAGTGATGAAGATGTGCTCGATGTCAACAACCCTTTTAATGGTGAGCTCATTGGTACTGTACCAAGCCTTACCACAGAAGATGTCAACGAAGCCGTTGCTTACGCTCATGATGTCCAAGCAGACTGGGCAGCAAAAACAGCCAAAGAGCGTGCAGAGTTATTGCAAAAGTGGGCTGATCTAATCGATGCCAATAAAGAAGATTTGGCTATTATCATGACCGCTGAGCAAGGTAAGCCACTGACTGAATCACGTGGTGAAGTAGGTTATGCCAACAGCTTTATCCGTTGGTTTGCTGAAGAAGGCAAACGCGTCTATGGTGATGTGATTCCTGCTAATAGCACACAGCTACGTCATGTCATTCTCAAGCAGCCAGTCGGTGTTTGTGCCGCTATCACGCCTTGGAATTTTCCAGCTGCGATGATCACGCGCAAAGTTGCTCCTGCACTAGCGGCAGGCTGTACGATTATCGTCAAACCTGCTACTGAAACACCGTATTCGGCATTGGCACTTGGCGTGTTGGCAGAGCAAGCGGGTATTCCAGCTGGCGTCATTCAGGTCGTAACTGGTAAGTCTTCTGTCATCGGCGACATCCTAACGGGTGATGCACGCATTCATAAACTGTCATTCACAGGCTCTACAGAAGTAGGCCGTACGTTGATGGCACAATGCGCGCCAACTATTAAGAAGCTATCGTTAGAGCTGGGTGGCAATGCGCCATTTATCGTCTTTGATGATGCCGATCTAGAGAAAGCCGCTGCTGGTTTAATCGCTTCTAAATATCGTAATGCTGGTCAGACTTGTGTCTGCGCCAACCGAGTATACGTTCAAGACAGCATTAAAGATAAATTCTTAGATGTCTTTGTCAAAAAAGTCGCTGAGCTAAAAGTCGGTAACGGCTTAGAAGAAGGCGTGGATATTGGCCCTCTCATCAACAAAAAAGCATTAGATAAAGTTCAAGCACTCCTTAAAGATGCAATGGATAAAGGTGCCAAACTGGTCACGGGTGGTAGCGTCAATGATGCCTCAGAGCTGACTTATAACCCGACTGTTATCACTGATATTAGCAGTGACATGGACATCGCCTCTGAAGAAATTTTTGGCCCGATTGCGACCATATTTACTTTCAAAGACGAAGCAGAAGTGATTCGTGCTGCCAACGATACCATTTATGGCTTGGCCGCTTACTTCTATAGTAGCGACTATGCACGCTCATGGCGCGTAACTGAAGGCCTAGAGTACGGCATCATCGGTCACAACACGGGTTTGATTTCTACAGAAGTTGCCCCATTTGGCGGCGTGAAGCAGTCTGGATTTGGCCGTGAAGGCTCAAAATATGGTATCGAAGACTATATCACGACCAAATACTGGTGCTCTGATATCACCTAATAGCCATAACCTAATGAGTTGGCTTAATAGTTAGCAAAGTAACAATGAGCAAAGCATCAACTAGCGCAAATTTTTAGATATCTATGGTGTTTTGGGTCAAACAAGCACCATTTGATATCTAATGAGTACAAAGACAGACATCAAATAAACCGCCAATCTCTAGATGGCACTTATGTTACGAACAAAGAAAAGGACATTCCCATGACTACCAATCAATCATTACTTGAGCGCCGCAAAGCTGTTTTACCAACAGGACTTGGGGTTGCCTTTCCTATCTTTGCAGAAAAAGCAAAGAACTCAGAAATCTGGGACATCGAAGGCAAGCGCTATATCGACTTTGTCGGTGGTATCTCAGTATTGAACACGGGTCACAGCCATCCAAAAATCACTCAACGTGTCCATGAGCAGCTAGATAAATTTACGCATACTGCGGCGCAAATGATTAACTACGAATGCTATGTGGATCTGGCTGAAAAGCTATGCGAAAAAGCACCTATCAGCGGCGATACCAAAGCGTTCTTTTTGACCACTGGCGCAGAAGCGGTTGAAAACTGCATCAAGATTGCTCGTGCTAAAACCCGTCGTCCAGGCGTGATTTCTTTTGTTGGTGGCTGGCATGGTCGTACCATGATGTGTATGAGCTTAACAGGCAAAGTATTACCATACAAAAAGAACTTTGGCCCGATGCCAGGACCAGTATTCCATGCGTTGTTCCCTGCAGAAGAGTTGAACGTAACAGAAGCGCAAGCATTACATAGCCTTGACATGATCTTCCAAGCAGACATCGACCCTAGTGAAGTCGCTGCAATGATTATTGAGCCAGTCCAAGGCGAGGGTGGTTTCCATCAGGTAACGCCTTCATTTGCTAAAGCATTGCGCGAGATTTGTGATGAGCATGGCATCGTGCTTATTTTTGACGAAGTACAGTGTGGTTTCGCCAGAACCGGTACGTTGTTCGCCACTGAACAGCTAGGCGTTGAGCCTGATTTAATGACTGCTGCCAAGAGTTTGGCTGGTGGCTATCCTATCTCTGCGGTCATCGGTCGTGCTGACATCATGGATGCGCCGCAAGTAGGCGGCTTAGGCGGTACTTATTCTGGTAACCCACTGGCTTGTGTGGCCGCGCTTGCTGTCATGGAAGTTATCGAAGAAGAGAACTTACTTGAGCGTAGTGTGGTGATTGGTGACACCATCGCCGCGTTCTTAAAAGGCTTAAACCTAAGCAGTATCGGTCATATCCGTTATAAAGGCGCTATGCTAGCGTTTGAACTAATCGATAGCGAAGGCAAGCCTGATGCAGCCGCTGCCGCAAATCTAAAAGCAAAATCTTTTGAGCAAGGCTTGTTATTAGCGTCTTGTGGTATGTATGGCAATGCCATTCGTGTGATGGTGCCATTGACGGTTGAAGATGAAGTGCTACAAGAAGGCCTTGATATCATCAAAGGTATTCTAACGGCATAAGCAATACTGAGTGTTATTTACTTTAGCGATGGAGCGCTTTTAACCAAGTACAGCTAGTTCAAGTACCTATATTGGTTAAAAGATTGGGTGGTGTTCTAAAAAGTATGCTGGCGATAAAAGTCAATACGAAATCTATGCTAAGTTCTCTGATTCTATAGGGCTTTCAAGGCTTCAAAAATTGTTCAAATTTTAATCAGCATACTTTTTGACACACCATCAAAGATTGTATGAAAGATAACGGCAAGGTTGCCCTTATGACACTCGCTTTGAGTGAGTTTTTTAACGGCGCCTTGCAAGTCAAGACGCCGTTTTTGTATTTGCTGTTTGCATACTATACCGACGGCAAATACAAGTTTTTCGGCGACGCGACAGACACAACAAACATGATGGGTATGATTCCATGAAACAAAAATAGTGTAACTGTAACAGGTTGACACGGATGACACACAGACAAGGAGTAAGTTATGTCTGAACTAAAGAAATCGTTAGGAACGCTGGATATTATTGCATTAGCATTTGGTGCAATGGTTGGTTGGGGCTGGGTAGTGTTGGCAGGTGGTTGGATTTTATCTGCGGGTACGTGGGGCGCGATGTTGGCGTTCTTGATAGGCGGGCTAGCAGTGATACTGATCGGCGTGACTTATGCTGAGCTTGCTGCCTCTATGCCGATTACTGGTGGCGAGCATACCTATACGCATCGAGCGCTAGGGGTCAATGTCTCCTTTATTTGCTCATGGAGTATTTTATTCGGTTACTTCTCAGTCGTCGCGTTCGAGGCGGTTGCCTTACCGACAGTCGTAGAATATTTCATTCCTAATTATAACCAAGGGTATCTTTGGACCATTGCTGGGTGGGATGTGTATGCCACTTGGGTGGGCGTCGGAATGCTGGGATCTGTCATCGTCACTTGGCTGAATATACGCGGCATGGAAGTCAGTGCTTGGTTCCAAAAAACGGCCGTATTGGGCATTTTATTCGTTGGTACGTTATTGTTCATCGGTGCGGTCTTGTTCAATCCCGAAACCTCAAACTCGATACAAGCGCCAGCATTCATTGGTGGGGTTGGCGGTATCATGGCAGTGATTGTCATGGTGCCTTTTATGTTTGTCGGTTTTGATGTCATTCCACAAGCGGCAGAAGAGATTGATTTAACTCGGCCCAATATTGGCAAGTTTTTGATTGTCTCTATTGTGGTTGCCGTGCTGTGGTATGTGGGTATCGCTTGGAGCGTCGGCACGACTTTGCCACTTGTCCAAGCAGAGAACTCAACCCTCGCTACTGCTGATGCGATGACCAATGCGTGGCAAGGTAAGTGGGCAGGTATCTTACTGGTTATCGGTGGTGTGCTGGGTATTTTATCAAGCTGGAATGCATTTCTTATCGGTGGTAGTCGCCTGTTGTACGCGATGTCAAAAGCACATATGTTGCCAGCGTTTTTGGGCAAATTGCATCCAAAATACAATACGCCATCAAATGCTATCTTATTGATTGGTGGTTTGGCGACGTTAGCACCATTATTTGGTCGTAAAATGCTGGTTTGGATCGTAGATGCAGGTGGTTTTGGCATCGTCATTGCTTATACCTGTGTGGCGATATCATTCTTAGTATTACGCTATCGTGAGCCTGATATGGTACGTCCATTCAAAATACCCGCAGGTAAACTGGTCGGTATGGTCACGATTGCGCTCAGCATTGGTATGTTGATGCTGTATATGCCAGGTATGCCATCGGCACTGACACCAATCGAGTGGTGGATTTTCTTTGGCTGGACTGTCTTGGGCATCGTGTTATATGGCTATGCGAGAGTGAAATATCCGGGTATTAGTGAGGCAATCATGGCAGAAGAGCTGCGTGAATTAAAAATCGTCAATCAGTTGTGGTTAAAAGACAATCCTCCTAAACGTTAAGCTTGTCGAGCAGAACTTTTAGCCAAATCATCCTTCAAAAAAAGGCCTAACATTCAATGTTAGGCCTTTTGCTATTCTAGAAACCACGCTATTGATTAAGACTTATCACGAATCAGCTTATAGTTTAAGAACTCAGTGATACCAAGCGTACCAAGCTCGCGACCAAATCCTGAACGTTTAACGCCGCCAAATGGGGTATTGGCTTCGGTACCAGACGGCGCGTTGATAGTGACCATGCCTACTTCTAGCTTGCTAGCGATGTCTGCTGCTAGGGCGGGATCTTGTGTCTGAATAGACGCACCTAGACCGAATGGTACATCGTTGGCAATCTTGATCGCGTGTTCGATGTCATCTGCTTTGTAAATCACAGCCACCGGACCAAACAATTCTTCACGGTACACATCCATTGATTCAGTCACATCTGTCAGAACAGCAGGCGCAAACCAAGCACCCGGCTTGTCTTTTACCATACCGCCCTCTACGAGCACGGTTGCTCCTGCTTCAACGGCACTATCTAACTGCGCTTGCAGATTGACCGCGGCAGCCTTTGAAGACATTGGGCCGATAAAGGTTTTTTCATCAAGAGGATCGGCCAATGTCATACCACGTACAGCATCGGTAAAGCCCTCAACGAACTTGTCATAGACAGACTCAAGCACGATTAGGCGTTTGGCGGCGTTACAGGCTTGGCCGGCATTACCAAAACGACCAGAGATCGCGCCTTTTATCGCTTGTTTGATGTCGGCATCTGCTGCAACGATAAAGGCATCGGAGCCGCCAAGCTCCAACACGACTTTTTTGAGTGCGCCGCCTGCTTCTTTGGCAACGGCTTGTCCAGCGCGTTCAGAACCTGTTAGCGAGACACCTTGTACGCGTGTGTCATTGATAATGGTCGCTGATTGCTCATTGGTTGCAAAGATATTGTTATAAACACCTTCAGGTACGCCTGCATCTTTAAAGATATCGACGATAACTTCTGCTGTATTTGGACACTGCGGTGCGTGTTTTAGAATAATTGTATTACCTGCCATAAAGTTTGGCGCGACAAAACGTGCCACTTGATAATGCGGATAATTCCACGGCATGATACCGAGTAGAACGCCAACAGGACGTTTTTCTACCGAAGCTGATCCTGAGTCAACGTCAATGGTATTCGGCGCGAGTAGCTGCTCAGCATTGTCTGCATAGTAACGATAGATCTCAGCGACCAGACCGATTTCACCCTTGGCTTGTGCAACGGGTTTACCCATCTCACCCGCCACGATACGAGCCAGCTCGTCTTGACGTTCCAGATAGCTATCGGCAATTTTATGCAGTAGTGCACTGCGCTCACTCAATGAGACTTGACGCCAGTCTTGATAGGCGTTGTCAGCCTGCTCGATGACTTGCTGGATGTCTTGTTCAGTGGCGGTAGGGTAAGTGGCTTCTAGTTCGCCAGTGGCTGGATTGTTGATTTGATAATCGCTCATATTTTTTCCTTATTTTTAGCGTGTTTTTGGGTTTAAAATCCATTTTTGGGTTTATGCTTATACTTTCAGTTGCTAATAAGTGCGATTTATTATGGTTCATTCTATGCCAAGCGGCGTGTTTTAGAGTGACGCTTTGGTTACAGGTTGTTGCTGGGTAATACAATGAATATTACCGCCGCCATAGACAATCTCTTTTGTGCGTACTCCCACTACTTGATGCTGCGGAAAGATTTTTTCAAGCTGCTCGATGGCGAGTGCATCATTTATATCATCATATTGCGGTACGATGACCGCGTCATTACAAATCAAAAAATTGGCATAGGAGGCGATACAAACATCACCCGTTAGGCGAGGTTTGGCATCATGAGATTGATGAGTGTTTACAGTGGTTGATTATCTTCAGTTGTTTCTACCGTATCGACATTATCCGTTGTCTTCGATTTTTCTTTAGTCAGCTTTATTTTTGGATTTTTAGCAACAGGTTCGATGTTTTTTACAGCGACATTTAGGGCGGGTTTAGATGCTTTTTTTAGACTGCGTTTGATGCGTCGAACTGCGATAGCATCTGCTTCTACTTGTTCTTCGGCAAGCGCCGTATCATGTAAGCCTTGATATACCTCAAGCGTCTTTTCAATCATTTCACGCATGGTAAATTTGTTGGTCATTTCAGGACGCGTCACACTCTCCAGCTGATTTCTAACCGCTTTACAAAGCGCGTTGGCATTATATTTTTTTACCAGTCCTTGCGGGTAGAGTGGTTGTAAAATCTCGCTAAAGGCTGCTTGATCCCAACCAATAACTGGCGTACCTAGATGTATGGCTTGTAGGGCATTGATACCGATTGACTCGGGCTCATTGGCAAGTGCCATGACAATATTGGCCGCTGATAGCCATTCTCGCATATCATTACGTTTGCTGCCCACATAGGTAATGCGCTCCGCCAATCCTAAGCTGTTGGTGCGTTGGCGAAAATCTTCATGAGCGACATCGCCGTCTTTATAGTCTTCATCCATAATAATGACATGAATATTGGGGAACTGCTCTTGCAGGTTACCCAAGATATCGATGAGCCATTCTTGCCCATACTCGTTACCGATTACGGTTGGGAATACGAGCCATTTTTTGTGCTCAAGCTCAGGGTATTCAGCAAAGGTATGACGTAACCAATAGACCGACGGATTATGACGATAAGGGTAGCGCCGAGTATCGATACCACGATAGATACGCGTGATGACCTTAGGATCTACGTCTTCGATGCGCAGTCCTTTTTTTAAGTATTGAGTGACACTATCAGATACGGTGATTATCGTATCAACATTGAGTAGAGCCTGAGAGTATTTATTGATTGGATAAAAACCATACATGGTCGAGACCAGTTTGGGAAAACGTCTGACGCGTGCGCGGCGCAGTGCCAAATGCAATATCCATGCAGGGGTACGCGAATGTACATGAATGACATCGGGTTCGTACTTTTCTATCAAATGCCGCAGTGCAGAGACTTGCAATAATGATAGCCAAGACTTTTTATTCACATGTAGCTGATGGTAAATATTGCCATCGCGTTTGAGACGTCTAACCAAGTCGTTGTCTTCATCGGCACTCGAGACAATGATAGAGATATGCTCATTTTTGACCAATGCTCGCCCAAGATGAAAAATGCCGCGCTCGGATTCATCATGCTTTAGAGACGACAGTAAGCGCATAACTTTCATAATAGCGTTGGTCACCGGTTAGTAATATCAATTTGCTATTGTCAGTTAAAAGCGATTAAAACTCAACCATCAAGATAAAAAGATGAGGTCAGATAGGTGGTTTTTAGACTATATAAGCGTAAGACGTGGATTAATAAACACCAACAGCCGTTAGCGTCGTTTTTGTAAATGCTCAGCATTGGGTAGCACTTGTTTTTCACTCAAGTATTTCCAGTAGCGCTGCGGGAGATATTGTTTATGCAGCTTAGGGTTTTTGCGCTCTTTGATATTGACGTTGGTAAAATACCCTTGCCAAAATTTTTGATAACGCTGCTCATCAGGACTATGGATGCTGGCAGGATTGCGTAGTACCGCATCATCGAGGTCGGTGATGGTTTGCAGCTTTGCTGGACGTGATGGCGTGCTATTACTTTTATCATAATAGATGCCATAGCCTCGCGTTAGATCATAGATTGCCCAATGCTGATCTTGATAGCGCTGACGAAAATGCTCTCCGATCAGTGGCAGTACATTAAAATCAGGCTCTACACGTGCAAAATAAATATCATCAGTCGTATGCTCAAAACGTACAAATGCCTCCATACGATGTTTTTCACGACCAACCGATTTGACTGTCTGTACCAATTCAAGGACATCTAAATTACCCAAATCTTGCATAATTTGACGATTGGGGTAGTCGATGGCATATTTAACTACGTGAAATAGAGTAGTACCGATATTATCTTTTTCAGATAAAAATCCCCACAAGATATTTCGCATACCTGAACGCCCCAATAGCTTATTCAGTTTTGTGAGGACACGCTCGGCTTTATCCTCATCAGTTGCCACGCTGGTTGCTTGAGCAATTAATGAAGGTACGTAACAATCTTGCGCTATGAGCTGTAATGCGGAATCGTGTTGTAATTTATGCTCATAGGCATGATAGACCGCACTCAGCCACCCTTCAAAGCTAGGCTCATACAGTACAATGCTAGGCGTCAATTGACTGACAGCGTAAGAGTCATTTTGCATAAGTGTTGACATGTTTTATCCTACATTTCTATCATAAATACAGTAGCGAGATAGCGACTTTCTCTAGCGCACACTATCTAGAGCCATTCTAGAATAAAGCCAACTGCCCAGTACGCTGATCATTAAACTTGGTCTGCGTTTGAGCCAATACATACTGACGGAAATTATCGCGCGTTAAATGAGCAAGGTGTTCGTTTTTGCCAGTGGTCGCGATGAAGTATTTAGCACGGTTGACCGCAGCGCCCATCTTTTTTAGATGGTATAGCGTCAATTGATTGAACTTACGTGCTTTGACGATTTTTTTAGCAGTTTTTGTACCGATACCTGGGATACGCACTATCATTTCATAAGTCGCTGTCTGGATATTGACTGGGAAATGCTCGCGATGGCGTATTGCCCAAGCCAGTTTTGGATCGCAGTCCAAATCTAAAAATGGCGATTCTGGCTCCACAATCTCATGCGCGTCAAAACCATAAAAGCGCATTAACCAATCCGCCTGATAAAGACGGTTCTCACGTACCATCGGCACGGGCGTTCCAATCGCAGGCAAACGATTATCAGAGAGCATAGGTACATAACCTGAGTAATAGACCCGCTTGAGATCGTACGTTTTGTAGAAGTGACTCGATAGTTGAATCACCTGCAAGTCAGTCTCGTTACTCGCACCGACAATCATTTGACTGGTCTGACCTGCTGGCGTGAACTTAGGCGCTTTTTTATGAGTCTTACGGCTTTCACGAATAGTAATGATTTCTTCTTTTACCGTTTCCATCGGTGCTTTTAATTGGTCATGTGATTTCTCTGGCGCAAGCAAAGCCAACCCTGATTTGGTTGGAATCTCGATATTGACGCTCAAACGATCCGCATACAATCCTGCTTCTAGCAGCAGCTCTTTTGACGCACCTGGGATGGTTTTTAGATGGATGTAACCATTGAAGCGTTCGCGCGTACGTAAGAGTTTGGCAACTTCGACTAGTCGCTCCATCGTATAGTCGCCACTCTTGAAGATACCAGAGCTGAGGAATAGCCCTTCAATGTAGTTACGGCGGTAAAACTGCATGGTTAAATCGACGACTTCTTCCACACTGAACGCGGCGCGTGGCGTGTCATTACTCTTGCGCGAGGTGCAATAAGCGCAGTCGTAAATGCAGTGATTGGTCAAAAGAATCTTTAACAAGCTGACGCAGCGACCATCTTCGGTATAACTGTGACAGATACCCGTTGCTGAGGCATCGCCTAGTCCGCCGCCTTGGTTTCTACGAGTACCAGCGGAGGATGAGCAAGAGACATCATACTTGGCAGCATCGGCCAAAATATTGAGTTTGCCCTGTAATCTTTCATAATTGATGTTTGCCATAAGTCGGTTATTACCAATTAATTGATGAAAGACTATTTTACCAAAATTATCGCTAAGTCATTGTATTAATAGGATAATTATAAAAACAACACGACAAATAGTGTCGTATGACTCGTGTCTGATATAGTAAACAGTAGTTTGAGGTTTATTTAAAGGCTAAACTCTGTGGCTTAATATATTCACTTTTTAAGGGTAAATATAGATTTTTTCAAACATTCCAAGAAAGGCTCTTTTAGAGGGATTTTATGCTCAAAAAATTTAAAGAAAAATCAGCGTCTCAAAAGTTCGATACGTTTCTAAATGTCTCGTTTATATCTTTTTTCATTGCACTCAATTTTTTGGAATGGCAGGGTAGAGGTTTTCCGCAGGAGTCGGAGCTACAATACAGTGAAGGCATTATCACTGATACGGGATTTAGTATAGCCTTGCAATCTATCGAAAATCCTAAACAAATAACGCTTTACGGCTGTAGCTATAATGTATTTGGCTTTATTAATACTGGGTCATGTATGGGTCCTACATACCTTGAACCTAGGCTTGGCAAGTACGCAAGAGTTGGTTGGTACTATCAGCCCAATTTTTTAGGCGTATCGAATAATTTACCGCAATTAGTCAGCTTAGACATTAGAGAATCAGAGGAAGATCTGCAAATAACTTACGAAGATACCAAAAACCTAATGTTCGATCAAAACATGATAAGAGTGCTCACTACGTCAATCTTTGGTTTTGGTTTTATCTTTTTTATGACAAAACTTAATAATCTAATTAATCGGCCTATTCTGTATAAAGAAAAATGATCTTCTCTAAAAGCTCATCTATTTCTGCCACTGCATCAAGCATTTATATCCTAAGCTTAAAGCAGTGCTTTACCACACTCAAAACCAAGCCGCCGACACAAAAAAGGTCTTGTCGACTAGCTGACTAGTCCACAAGACCTTTTACATATACCGATAACCGTTAAATAATAATACGCGACAGTTTAATGTTTATTGAACCTTGGCACGTATGACCACGGTTTTGGCCGCATTGGCGTCAAAGTTCACCAAGTTCCATTTTAGACCAGAGTAGTTTTCTTGGGCAACCACCGTATTGCCAACCTGCTGAATGGTTTGATAGCTGTCTCCGCCAGTGGTGGCAAGCGTCGGCAGAGGACTATTCAACGAGACTAACTGGACACCACTTGGTAATGAGATCATGGCATTGATGTCATTGACTGGCTGTGCCGTGGTATTGGTGTACGTGGTGTGATACTCGATCACATCGCCTGGAGCAATATGATTGGCAGGAACGGCAACTTCACGTCCATCAGCATTTTTTAAAATTTTCATCACTTTAGTATTGGCATTGACCACGCCAGGCGTACTAAAGGTAGGGGTCAGTTGCAACGTATCCAAAGTTGTCGTCGTGGTCGTTACTTGATTGGTCACTGGCTGCTGCATAATCACTGGCGGGGTGACGTTGGTTGTGACAGGTAGCACTTGCGTCACGCTGCTGGCAGGCGTGGTAATCACATCTACTTTAGTGACTTTATTGGTAATAGAGTTAATCACCGGTACGCTAGTAACGGTCGTCATACCTTGGACAACAGGAGACTGACGCACGACGTAGCGTGGTACAGTGGTCACCTGAGTTACCGCGTACGGCATGCCGTCTTGCATGGTGATACCGTTTGGCGTCGCCGTAATCGTAGCAGTTTTGCCATCAGAATATTGCTCGACCACCGTGGTGCTACCGCTCGCAGAGGAGCTAATGGCAATCTCAGGGGCAGCATTGGCCGATGATGTAGCCAACACTATACCTACTAGCAATGCAGACATAGCTACATTTTTTGCCATGGTTGTTTTAGCAGTTGATGCTTGAAAACCATCGTTCATAATCATAAAAGACTCCTCAAAAATAATAGTAAGTAATACAACAGTAGATAATGCCTAGATAAACAAAACCCCCGCTAAATGACACCGAAAAATATGCCAAATAACGAGGGTAGTAGTGCTGATATTAGCCTATGTATGCGATCAGACCATCATTATTTTTAGTAAAAGCGCCGCAATGCTAACTTGTATAAAAGTTATTCAATCTTAAATATTTCTTACTGAATAGACTTAATACTAAAGCTGTTGTGCACTCAAACTCAAATAATTATGCGCCAAAACAAATCATGGATAAAAGCAGCATTGTGTAACCGAAATGGTATAAATGCTATTTATGTGTAGTAAGGCTTTCATCTATGGAATGGCATAACTAAGTCGCTAGTCACAATCATTGTCATCGAAGCTGCTATCTAAAAGTCATTTCTCAAACTGTCTACAATTGAAAGTATCAAGTTTCTAGATTAGAACGCAGTGTAGCTATTAAGTGTCGCTATTAGTCGTATATAACTTTCATGACTTCATATTCAACGACGCCCTTTGGCGTTTCGATGCGCACTTCGTCGCCTTCGAATTTACCAATCAAACCACGAGCGATTGGTGAGTTGACTGAGATTTTACCAGCTTTAAAGTCAGCTTCATCGTCGCCAACGATTTTGTACTGTTTTTCTTCTTCAGTGTCCATGTTTTCGATCACGACGCTAACACCAAACACGATACGGCCTTCTTTTGGCAGTGTCGAAGGATCGATGACTTGAGCGCCACCGAGTTTGGCTTCGATGTCACGAATACGTGCTTCACAAAAACCTTGTTGCTCACGGGCAGCATGGTATTCAGCATTTTCTTTCAAATCGCCGTGTTCGCGTGCTTCAGCAATCGATGCTGTGATGCGTGGACGGTCGACACTTTTTAGCTGTTTTAATTCGGCTTCTAGAGCCGCGTGTCCTTGCGGAGTCATTGGGTAACGTTGCATGTTTTTTCCTTAAACCAATAACACCACACCACCTCATAATGAGATGGTGTCAGTGTTGTTGCAATGGATATAAAATATAAAAGAGTGATAATTAAGACGATGTAATGAATAAGTTGGCCATCATTTATGAGTGTATTTCACCTCAATTCAAGCATAGGTGCACTTAAGCTTACGTAATAAAAAGCATAGTCGCAATTTAGCCACTATGCTTTTTAGGTCTATCACGGTAAAGGTATCGTTCCTCAAGCATGGTTGGCTATATTTAAAGCAAACAACGATACTTGAGTGAGCTTTTAGGCAAGCCTAACGGTTATGCTTAATCTACTGAAATTATTCAGCCACGTCAATAGACTTTGCTTGCTCATGCAAATCTTGTAACTTATAGACATCAAACGGTAAGTCAATCGCGTAAGATTTGCAGACGGCATCAGCGGCACCTAACGTGGTGACGTAGAATACTTTGCCTTGTAGTGCACTACGGCGAATAGAGAACGAATCCTCTTGAGCTTGCTTACCTTCAGTAGTATTGATGATAAGGTCGATTTTGCCGTTTTTCAAGGCATCAACGATATGCGGGCGACCTTCAGTGACCTTGTTGATTTGCTGACTTTCGATACCAGCGTCGCTCAGTACTTTTTGCGTGCCAGTGGTCGAGACAATCTTAAAGCCAAAGTCTGCAAGCTGACGAGCAATCGGAGCGATTTGGGCTTTGTCGCTGTCACGAACTGAGATAAAGACGGTTTTTGTCTCGCCTTCAGTCGGTAGACCTGGCAGACGCTCATTACTACCGATAATGGCCTTGTAGAATGCTTCGCCAAAGGTTTTGCCCACGCCCATAACTTCGCCAGTTGATTTCATCTCAGGACTCAAGATTGGGTCAACACCTGGGAACTTAGCGAATGGGAATACCGCTTCTTTGACCGCATAGAATGCTGGGACAATCTCAGTGGTAAAGCCTTGATCTTTAAGCGAAGTACCAGCCATACAGCGAGCAGCAACCTGTGCTAATGAAGTACCGATACACTTAGAAACAAACGGTACTGTACGTGCAGCACGTGGGTTCACTTCTAAGATATATACGGTTTCGCCTTTTACTGCGAACTGTACGTTCATTAGACCGATAACGCCTAGCTCTTTTGCCATAGCGACCGTTTGCGCGCGCATCACATCACATAACTCTTTAGACAGTGAGTATGGTGGCAGTGAGCATGCTGAGTCACCTGAGTGAACGCCAGCCTGTTCAATATGTTGCATGATACCGCCGATGACGACATCAGTACCATCACATACACAGTCTACGTCGACTTCGATAGCATCATCTAAGAAACGATCTAGTAGGACAGGTGCTTCGTTCGATGCTTGTACCGCAGTACGTAGGTAATGTCTTAACTCGTCTTCGTTGTAGACGATTTCCATCGCGCGGCCACCTAATACATAAGATGGACGTACAACCAATGGATAGCCTACGTCTTTGGCTTTAACCAAGCCGTCTTCTAAGCTGGTCGCTAAAGCGTTTGATGGCTGTACTAAGTTTAGCTGCTGAATCATATGCTGGAAGCGCTCACGGTCTTCGGCACGGTCGATTGCATCTGGGCTAGTACCGATGATTTTGACGCCTGCTGACTCTAGTGCACGAGCAAGTTTCAATGGCGTTTGACCACCGAACTGTACAATCACGCCATCAGGGTTTTCAATACGGACGATTTCTAGCACGTCCTCTAACGTGATTGGCTCAAAGTATAAACGGTCAGAAGTGTCATAATCGGTGGAAACCGTTTCAGGGTTACAGTTGACCATGATGGTCTCGTAACCATCTTCACGCATGGCAAGCGCTGCATGTACACAGCAGTAATCAAACTCGATACCTTGGCCGATACGGTTAGGACCACCACCGATAACCATGATTTTCTTTTTGTCTGTTGGGTTTGCTTCACATTCGCTATCGTACGTCGAGTACATATAGGCCGTGCTAGTAGCAAACTCTGCGGCACAGGTATCGACACGCTTATAGACTGGATAGACGTTTAGATCCCAGCGCTTTTTGCGTAGCTGCTTTTGTGAGATGCCAAGCAATTTAGCCAAGCGCAAATCTGATAAACCTTTACGTTTAAAGCTACGTAGATTTTTCTCGTTCAAGCCGCCAAAACCAAGTGATTTTACGGTAGCTTCTGTTTTGACGATGTCTTCGATCTGTACCAAGAACCATGGGTCAATCTTGGTAAAGTTAAACACTTCATCGACACTCATACCGACGCGGAATGCATCAGCAACGTAGTAGATACGCTCAGGTGTTGGAATGGTTAGGCGGTTGATGATTTCGCTACGAGCCTTCTCAGCACTGACTTTTGATAAGTCAATTTGCTCGTCAAAGCCATCCGCACCTGTTTCCATGCCGCGCAATGCTTTTTGCATAGACTCTTGGAAGTTACGACCGATTGCCATCACTTCACCGACCGATTTCATCTGAGTCGATAAGATATTGTCCGCTTGTGGGAATTTTTCGAAGTTGAAACGAGGTATCTTGGTCACGACATAATCAAGCGCAGGCTCAAAGCTGGCTGGTGTTTTGCCACCAGTGATGTCATTTTGCAATTCGTCTAGCGTATAACCAATTGCCAGTTTTGCTGCGATTTTGGCAATCGGGAAGCCAGTGGCTTTTGAGGCTAGGGCAGACGAGCGTGATACGCGTGGGTTCATCTCGATGACCACCATGCGACCAGTATCAGGGTTGATACCGAACTGGACGTTTGAGCCGCCTGTTTCTACACCGATCTCACGTAGTACTGCTAATGACGCATTACGCATGATTTGGTATTCTTTGTCCGTCAAAGTCTGTGCTGGCGCGACGGTGATTGAGTCGCCTGTATGCACGCCCATTGGGTCAAAGTTTTCGATGGCACAGATGATGATGCAGTTGTCGTTTTTGTCACGAACCACTTCCATCTCGTATTCTTTCCAACCGATTAACGACTCATCGATAAGCAGTTGATGGTTTGGAGACAAGTCAAAACCGCGCTCACAGATTTCAATGAACTCATCGCGGTTATAAGCAATACCACCGCCTGAACCGCCCATCGTGAATGATGGACGAATGATACATGGATAGCCCATTTTTTCTTGAGTAGCAAAGGCTTCTTCCATGGTTTCAGCCGTTTCAGCGCGAGGGCACTCAAGGCCGATACGCTTCATGGCTTTATCAAACAAGTTGCGGTCTTCTGCCATCTCGATTGAGTCTTTGGTCGCGCCAATCAACTCGCAGTTATACTTGGTTAATACGCCGTGCTTGTCCAGCTCTAGCGCACAGTTTAGAGCCGTCTGTCCGCCCATCGTTGGCAAGATTGCATCTGGGCGTTCTTTGGCAATAATTTGCTCAACCGTCTGCCAAGTAATCGGCTCGATATAGGTTGCGTCAGCCATGACAGGGTCGGTCATGATGGTTGCAGGGTTTGAGTTGACCAAGATGACGCGGTAGCCTTCTTCTTTTAGTGCTTTACACGCCTGTGCGCCTGAATAGTCAAACTCACATGCTTGGCCGATGACGATAGGGCCTGCGCCAATGATAAGAATGCTTTTTATGTCGGTACGTTTTGGCATAAGTAAGACCTTTTAGTTTTAAATTTATATGTTATGGATTTACAATGAAACTATATAGAAAGGTTAGTCATATTTGAACTGACGTCATCAGGAATATTATCCCAATAATCTGTATCAAGTTTTTTAATGCTAAGGGTTTGTTCAACCTGCACACCTAATCCATACTTGTAAATATATTCAGCCAGTTTTTGACCATCTATTAAGACAATTCTTGCGTTTGATAGGTTTTGAGCATAAATGACTGCATCAGTAGAAAACTTTGAGGTAGTAATAAAGACGCCTTTATTTGCGTTATCACCTAATAAAGCACCAGCAAAACTTTGAATATCAGGGCGACCAATAGTATTACTTTTTTGATAGCGTTTTGCCTGAATGTGTATTCGTCCTAAACCCAATACGTCTTCATAGATTTCACCATCAATACCGCCGTCTTTAGAATACTGTGTTACTCGCCCTGCTTTTTCAACCGCACCGCCGTAACCCATTTTCTGTAACAACTCGACAACCAGACGCTCAAAAGCCATAGGAGTTTTCGTTAAGATAGTATCCAGTATTTCTTCATAAGTTTCTTGACGAATAGTTTCATAAGACGCATAAAGCTGTTCTTGCGGTGTATTGGCATTTTGATTAATGTTGTTTTTTTCAACATCTTGCCCTAACTCAGTATTATTTAGCTTTTCTGCTTGTCTTTCCGACATTTTTTGCTTGACAAAAATATTGATTTCTTCATTAGTTTTATCTAAAAAAGTTTTTCCTAAAGCGCTAATAACATAGGAGCCTCTTTTAGGTCTATTCAGTATTCCTGTAAGAGCAAAATAGCTTAATGCCCAAGAAATTCTATCAACAAAAATAAGACCATTACCTGACTCATATTCCTTTGTTGCTTCTTCATCAGTAAGATTGAAATGCTTTATCAAAGGGTCAGTAAATTTTGATTTTTTCCATATTTCTCCATCGCTTGAGAGCATTAGTATGGGTTTTCTTAGGTCATCAAAATGTGGAATGGTCATCTTTATTGTTTAGCCTTTGCCGCTGCCATCATCTCCGCAAACTTATCAAACAGCGGCGCAGCATCATGTGGACCAGGGCTGGCTTCTGGGTGACCTTGGAAGCTAAAGACCGGCTTATTGGTCAGCTCAATGCCTTGGTTAGTACCATCAAACAATGAGCGATGAGTAGATTTAACGTTGTCAGGTAACGTGTCTTCATCAACCGCAAAACCATGGTTCTGACTGGTAATCATAACCGTGCCAGTTGCTAAGTCTTGTACTGGATGGTTGGCACCATGATGGCCAGTTTTCATCTTGATAGTATTTGCACCGCTAGCCAAACCAATCAGCTGATGACCTAAGCAGATGCCAAACGTTGGCACGTCAGTTTGCTCAATGATGTGACGTACCGCATCGATAGCGTAATCACAAGCTGCAGGATCACCAGGGCCGTTTGATAAGAAGATGCCATCTGGATTCATCGCTAGCACGTCTGCGATAGGGGTCTGTGCTGGTACAACCGTCACGTGACAACCGCGGTCGACGAGCATGCGCAGGATGTTTGTTTTGCTACCGAAGTCATAAGCAACGACGTTGTATTTAGAATCGATGTGAGTGCCAAGTTGCTTAAAGAAGCCGCCAGTACCGCTATCATGACTACCATGAATATCACGGTTGAGTAGGGTGTCTGATAAATCCCAGGTACCTGCTGTCCACTCGAAGTTCTCTTTAGTACAGCATTCTTTTGCCAAGTCCATGCCTTTTAGACCTGCAAAGCCTTTCGCTAACTCAATCGCTTTTTGCTCATCGTCGCTACTGATAGTCTCGCCGTTTGAGGCAGTCATGATACAGCCGTTCTGTGCACCTTTATCACGTAATAGACGTGTTAGCTGACGCGTATCAATTTCAGCGATAGCCACTGTCTCATTACGCTGTAAATAGTCGCTAAGTGACTCTGAGTTACGGAAGTTAGAGGTTGCCATGGTGGCATCACGGATGATAAGACCGTCTGCCCATACTTTGTGACCATTGCCAGATTCTGTGTCCTCGCTATTGGTGCCTGTATTACCGATATGAGGGTAAGTCAAAGTCACCAGCTGGCGGGCATAACTCGGGTCGGTTAGGATTTCTTGATACCCTGTCATGGCTGTGTTAAATACCACTTCACCAATACGATGACCTAGGCTGCCGATACTGACACCGCGAAAGATTGTACCGTCTGCTAGTGCCAAAATTGCTTGTATTTCTGCCGATGAATTCAAGGATTGCCTCCGCTGTTATTGGTGAGTGCCATCGTGTTTTGTTGGTCTAAAATTGCTCCGTATCCTTTTATTTACGGCATTTGACTGTTGTCATATAAAAGTAAAAAAAGGGCGATACACAAAAATTTTCCACAAAAAAGCGAGAAGACATTATTGATGAAAACTACAAAACCCACTAGATAGTGAATAGGTAACTTGCATCATGTCCGCTCGCTTAGGCACAGATTTTGCGTATTATATACAAAATAGACGGTTATAGCTAGCCGATTTACTGGATTAATAGTCATTTCATGGCTAATAATGAAGATTTTATAAAGATATTGACTTTATAAAATAGCCTAAGCAGACATTGACTCCTTTCTCTTTTATCAAAATCAACATCCAGCGTATATTAATAGCGCTGGATTTTCGCAGTTGGCTTTGCCACAATGGATAGCGCAGCGCTAAACCCAATTTTTATGATCGTTTGTTATAACAATAATGAAGATGACAAGGAGTCGTTATGATTTATCAGTATTTAGACAAAACCCCTGAATTTGCCGCACCATTCAACGGTTGGGTGGCAGACTCGGCGCAAGTGATGGGCGATGTGTATTTAGGTCATCAAGCCAATATTTGGTTCGGTGCAGTGATACGCGGTGACAACGATCGTATCCATATCGGTGACTACAGTAATGTGCAAGAAAACAGTGTGATTCACACCGATGCAGGTATTGAGGTGAAAATCGGTAATTACGTGACTATCGGCCATTTGGCTATGCTACATGGCTGTGAAGTCGGTGATAACAGTCTGATTGGTATTGGCGCTGTGGTACTTAATAATGTCAAAATCGGTAAAAACTGTCTGATAGGGGCGAAAGCCTTAATTACTGAAGGTCAGGTTATTCCAGATAACTCGCTAGTGATGGGCGCGCCTGCAAAAGTGGTCAAAACGCTAACAGATGAGCAAGTAGCGATGCTAAAAATGTCAGCGCTACATTATGCTGAGCGTTGCCAGAAATTTAAAACAGGCTTAACAGAAATAGCGATGCCTGACTAAGGGTAAGTAAACGAGCTAAGTTTAAATAGATAGACGATAGGGCGCATACTTATTTCATTGATAGACTGTTCAATTAATACGGTCAGCCTTAGTAGATAACTGTACCTAATTTTATTAAATAATTCATATTTTTTCGCAACCAACGATAAGGTCTCACCATGCAGGCAAATCAAGCACACACACAACAAAAACAACTGGCATTATTTGATTTAGATCATACCTTACTTGATGTCGATAGCGATTATCTCTGGGGCGAGTATATCGTAAAGCATGACCTTGTCGATGAGGCGCAGTACCGCACTGCCAATCAGAAATTTTATAATGACTATATCGAAGGTACGCTAGACGCGACGGAGTACAATGAATTCGTCGCGCAGTTTTTAAGCAGTTTACCGCTTGATAGACTGGATGAGCTAAGAGAAGACTATATCAAAAGCGAAATTGAGCCGCATATTCGCCCAAAAGCGATGGAAGCGTTGTGTCAGCATATTGAGCAAGGACACGATGTGGTGATTATTTCTGCGACCAATGATTTTGTAGTATCGGCTATTGCCAAGCGTTTTGGCGTGGAAGCAGCTAACGTATTGGCAACGCCATTAGAGATCAAAGACAATCGCTATACAGGTAAGCTAACTGACAGACCAAACTTCCAAGCGGGCAAGATATACCATTTGGATAAATGGGTGAATAAGCAGCAGTTAGCTGGTGTTACCTTTGAAAAAACGTATGCGTATTCAGATTCTAAGAACGACATCCCATTGCTCGAATGGGCAGATGTGGCCGTTTGCGTGTCACCTGATGATGCGTTACATGCGCATGCTTTGGCCCATCGCTGGGCAGTAGAAGATTGGTCGATCTAGATTATTTAAGCTAGTAATAGTAGCAACATTGGCAATAGCGACAATTAGCGAACCATTTAGTCTCAATCTCATTTAAAATAGCGCCACATGCGTTATTTATTTTATTAGAAAAACAGGAACATTTATGGAAATCAATCCGTATCAAGAGCAGATTAAAGATTTATCAGAGCGTGGTCAGGACTTGCGGAGGTATCTTTGACTTCGATGGTAAGCAAGAACGCTTAGAAGAAGTTAATTTAGAGTTAGAAAACCCCGAGCTATGGAACGATCCAGAGCGTGCGACCAAAATTAATAAAGAAAAAAGTCACCTTGATGGTGTTATCGATGTGGTGGTCTCTCTTGAGACGACACTAGAAGATGCGTCTGCCATGCTAGAGTTGGCAGTCGAAGCAGAAGATGAGTCATTGCTAGCCGATGTGCAGAGCGAGCTAGATAGCGCTGAGAAACGTGTTGCTGATTTAGAATTCCGCCGAATGTTTAGCGGTGAGATGGATCCAAATAACTGCTACTTGGATATTCAGTCAGGCAGTGGCGGTACTGAAGCGCAAGATTGGGCTGAAATGCTGCTGCGCATGTATACACGCTGGGCAGAAGCACATGGCTTCAAAGTAGATGTGATTGAAGTGTCATCAGGTAGCGTGGCTGGTATTAAGTCGGCAACCATTGAGATCAAAGGCGATTATGCGTTTGGTTGGTTGCGTACTGAGATTGGTGTTCACCGTTTGGTGCGTAAATCACCATTTGATAGTAATAATGGTCGTCATACGTCGTTTGCTGCGGTGTTTGTCTCGCCTGAGATTGACGACAATGTCGAGATTGATATCAATCCTGCTGATTTGCGTATCGATACCTATCGCTCATCAGGAGCGGGTGGTCAGCACGTAAACACGACAGATTCTGCGGTACGTATTACCCATGAGCCGTCGGGCGTGGTAGTGACCTGTCAGAATGAGCGTAGTCAACATGGTAACAAAGCCACCGCGATGAAAATGCTACGTGCTAAGCTCTATGAGCTTGAAATGCAAAAACGTATGGAATCACAGCAAGCAGTCGAAGATGGCAAGTCTGACGTCGGTTGGGGCAGTCAAATTCGCTCGTACGTGCTCGATGACTCACGTATCAAAGACTTGCGTACGGGTGTTGAAACCTTTAACACCGGTGCCGTACTAGATGGTGACCTCGATCAGTTTATCGAAGCAAGTTTAAAAGCAGGACTGTAAAAGGCTGTTTTAAATAAGCAGCCGTTTTAAAATAGTAACTAATTAAAATAGCAACTAACATTTAATTAAGGAAAATTATGCCAAGCGTTAATAATTATTTTGATGATAAAGTGACTTCTATTGCTTTTCAAACGGCTACCAAGCCTGCGACTGTCGGTGTAATGGAAATTGGTGAGTATGAGTTTGGCACCAGTGAATTTGAAACCATGAGTGTGGTGAGCGGTGCATTGACCGTAAAATTACCAGAGAGTGATGATTGGCAAACGTTTAACGCTGGCGAGCAGTTTACCGTCGAAGCCAATCAGAAGTTCCAAGTAAAAGTAGACGTCGAAACCGCTTATCTATGTGTATACGGTAAATAATGACTTCTAAGTTATAGCAGTATCAAAACGAAAAACGCCAAGTATTTGATGCTTGGCTTTTTTTATTTCCGAACTATAAAAAACTATAAGTTTTTACGGTACTGCACCATGTCCGTTAAGCTTGCGACTTTGTCATACAGTTGGCGTGCATTAGCATTACTTTCTTGAGTTTTCCAATAAACGTGATTACAGCCTTTTTCATCAGCAAAACCATATACGGCTTCAATTAATATTCGTCCGATGCTCTGTCCACGTACAGACTCATCGACATAGAGGTCTTGTAGATAACAACATGCCGTACTACTCCAAGTCGTTGGATGTATTACGACATGGGTAAAACCTACCAATGTACCATTCTTCCACGCCCCAATTCCATAAGTAGCGACGTCGTTATTGAGCAAGTTGCGCCATGTTGTATCAGTCGTGCTCATGGGCAAACTGGTCTCATAAAAGGTTAGGTAGCTTTGCCATAATGTTAACCAAAAGTCGTAATCGGCGCGAGCTAGGGGTTTTATTTCTACAGATGAAGGGTACATTTTATTTTAATAAACTTAAGTCGTGAGTAGTGCTAAATTATGCCTCACAAACGCATCGTTTAGCATCCATAATTTCAATTTTATTTTACACATCGATTACACTTTGTCTGTGCCAAATAAACAGCAAAAACTACCGCCATTAATTATGCTAAAACCATGAATTCTTAAAGGTATATAGGTTTATGACAAAGGCAAAATTACAGACTAGCCAGCAGACAATGACCAAAGACGTGCGTCATGATTACGAGCATCTCGCACGCCGTGCCAATTTGCGTTATGTGAGTGACGACGAACCAGGCTACGAGCGCAGACGCTGGGGTCGCGGCTTTACTTATCGTGATGCAACGGGTAACAGGGTAAAAGACAGAGCATTGCGTCAGCGTTTTGATGCGTTGGTGATACCGCCCATGTGGTCAGAGGTGTGGATATGCAAAGACGAAAGAGGCCATCTACAATCAACAGGGCGAGACGAAAAATCTCGCAAGCAGTATCTGTATCATCCGTCATGGAACAATATTCGTGACCAAGCAAAGTTTGATGCGATGATAGGGTTTGCAGAGGCGCTGCCCAATTTACGCGCGCAGGTCGAGACAGATTTGGAAGCAGAATCGTTGTCACGCACCAATGTGCTTGCTGCCGTTGTTAAATTGCTAGAGACCACTTTGATTCGTATTGGCAATAGCCGCTACGCCAAACAAAACAAAAGTTATGGTCTGAGTACGCTACGCAGCAAGCATGTCAGTGAAACCGACAATGGACTGGCGTTTGATTTCGTCGGAAAAAGCGCGAAAGAACACCACATTGAGCTACAAGACGAGCGATTGATTGACATCGTGCAGGCCTGTTCTGAGCTGCCCGGTTATCAAATATTCAAATATCTAGATGACAACGGACATAAGCAAGTCGTTGACAGTAATGATATCAATGACTACTTACGGGTGCATACGTGCGGCATGGACTGCGAAAGCAAACTGTACAGCGCAAAAGATTTTCGTACATGGATGGCCAGTGTACTCGCAGCAAGCTATCTATATGATGAGCTACAAACGACTGCAGGCGCTAACATATTAACCAGTGCGCCAGAAAGCACTGAGCGACAGCAATTAGTTACTGATATGGTAAAAAGCGTGGCAGCAGAGCTAGGCAACACACCAACCGTATGCCGTGCCTCTTATATTCATCCCATTGTCATTGAGCGTTTTTTGACAGGGCAGTTCTTTGAGACTTACAAACAAGCACGCCGTGGACGAACCAAGAAGTACCAAAGCTGTGAAGAGAAAGCGTTATTAGGGTTTTTAAGAGCTGATGTTTAAATGTGAGGTTTCAGATAATAATATTGAGGTGTTAATTCTTTAATAGGAAATTGAAAATATGTGGCAGTACTTTAGCTATTTTAGGTGTCTTCGCGGACTTATAACGAATTAATGATAATTAGTTATAGATTGTCTTTATTTCTATAAAATAAAAATGATACGTTATGTATTGAAATAAACGTAAAAATGCGTTACTAATAGAGCATGATAAATACGAACCTATGAAACGGTCTATAGGATGTGACCGTTTTTCAATCATAAATACCATTTTACCAGTTACCTGCTATTGCTAAAGGATTAGCTTATGAACACCGCCTCTCAAACCCCGATAAATATTGATACAGATACTACCGTCACACCAAAAAACTATACCGATTACTATAATAATTTTGATATGAATACACTTCTGTCAGAAATCTTTGGCGAGAACGTAGATGATCGTCTGAATGCCTATATGGCTTGCTGTGGTCGTCACGTACGTGATGGCCGCGCTGATAATGCTGCGTTAGTACACGAAGATACCGCAGGCAACATAACACGCATGAGCTTTGGTGAGCTTGACAAAGCGAGTGTTCAAATCGCTAACTTGCTACAGTCGTATGGGGTAAAAGCGGGCGATAAGGTAGCGACCATGCTACCGCGCACGCCCGATCTGCTAACCGTTGTATTGGCAACATGGCGTATCGGAGCCGTATATCAGCCGCTATTTACTGCTTTTGGCTATGATTCAATCAAATATAGGATGGACAAAGCCGATACCAAAGTCGTTTTTACTAACCTAGAGAATCGCAGTAAGTTTGAAGATTTGGCTGAGCAAACTAAAATGGTATTGGTCGGCAGTGTGGAAGATGCTCAGACATGGGGTGACGATCACTATAGCCAGTCTATGGCAGCACAGCCGCAAACGTTTGAACCAGTGATGCTCGATACGGATGCGCCATTTTTGCAAATGTTTACCTCTGGTACGGTTGGTAAATCAAAAGGGGTCAGCGTCCCATTGGCTGCGTTACCCGCTTTTTACCTATATATGCGTTATGCCATCGACCTACGTGAAGACGATCAATATTGGAACATGGCAGATCCAGGCTGGGCGTATGGCTTGTACTATGCCATCACAGGGCCTCTGCTACTGGGCATCACGACTTATTTTAATGAAGCAGGATTTGATGCGAATAATACGCGTGAGTTTATGGTGCGTCATAAGATTACCAATTTGGCCTCTTCACCAACTGCGTTTCGAATGATGAAATCTAGCGGCATTTTTGACAATGTTAATGAAGGCGCTCATAACGATACTAACGCCAAGCTGTCTTTGCGCTGTGCCAATTCAGCAGGGGAAACACTGAATACCGAAGTGGTCAACTGGGTTGAAACCTATCTAGCGTGCCAAGTCAAAGACCAATATGGGCAAACAGAGACTGGCATGACCTGCTGTGCACATCATGCACTGGCGCATGATTGTCCTGTTGGTTCGATGGGTATGGCACTACCAGGTCATACGTTAGTCGTACTAGATGATGATGTGAATGTACTGCCGGATGGTGAGCAAGGGCAACTGGCAGTCGTAGTCAGTCAGTCACCTGCGTTTTATTTCCGTGGTTATAGCTGGAATGAAAAACAAGCCTTTGTAGATGACTACTATCTGACAGGCGACGTGGTCGAGCGTCATAGTGATGGTAGTTACTGGTTCTCAGGCCGTGATGATGACATTATCATTACCGCAGGTTACCGCGTAGGGCCTACTGATGTCGAAAATACCGTCTTAGAGCATGACGCAGTGGCAGAGTCTGCGGCTGTGGGCGTGCCAGACGAAGTGCGTGGACATACGATCAAATCTTACGTGGTGCTAAAAGAGGGTGTCGAAGGTAGCGAACAAATCGCCAAAGAAATCCAAGAGCTGGTACGCAAACGCCTATCCACTCATGCCTATCCGCGTGAGGTTGAGTTTGTGACCGAGTTACCAAAAACGCCAAGTGGTAAGATTCAACGCTTTTTGCTGCGTAGTCTGTCTGCTGCATAAATGAGTTAGTAAAGCGTCTATACATTCAATAGAAAAACATCTAATAAAAAGTAAAAATTTAAAGGAATAATCATGCAAGTTAAAGAAAACAGCTTTTTGGTCACAGGCGGTGCATCAGGTTTGGGAGAGTCAGTGGCTCGGGCGATTGTAGAGCAAGGTGGTAACGTCGTTATTGCTGATTTAAATGAATCTGCTGGACAAGCATTGGTCGCTGAGCTAGGTAATAGTGCGCGCTTTGTGCGCTGTGATATCACTAATGGTGATGAAGTGCAATCAGCGGTCGAAATGGCAGAGTCAGCTTTCGGCGGCCTACAAGGTTCAATCAACTGTGCTGGTATCGTAGTGGTTCAAAAGCTGCTAGATCGTGATAATAATCCGGCAGACCTTGAGGCATTTAGCCGCGGGGTCAATATCAATCTGGTCGGTTCATTTAACGTCGCCCGTTTGGTCGCTGCTAGCATTGCTAAACGTATAGCGAGTGATGGTACTGCAGGTGACCATGTAAAAAATAGCATAGATCAAGGTGTTATTATTAATACAGCATCTATCGCAGCCTTTGATGGTCAAATAGGTCAAGCCAGCTATTCTTCGTCTAAGGCAGGTGTGGTTGGTCTGACCTTGCCACTTGCTCGTGAGTTGGCACGGCATGGGATTCGTGTTATGACTATCGCACCGGGTGTCTTTGCTACGCCGATGATGGACAGTATTCCTGAAAAGGCACGCGAGCAGCTAGAAGCAGGTGTGCCATATCCTAAACGTTTAGGAGCTCCCAATGAATTTGCTAAATTGGTCACTCACATCATCGATAATGCTTATCTAAATGGTGAAGTTATTCGCTTAGATGGTGCAATTCGTATGGTGTAGCAGTCTATTGAGTGATTCATCACTTTTGCACAAAACGTATCTACAGAAACTGGCATAGTGCTTTGATACATATGATTAATGACAAAAAATTAATTATGGGAATCAAAGCCTATGCTATTTTTTTATAAAAAATCTTACTCATCAAATGAGCAGCGTATGCCTTGGCTGCCTATTACTATTGTTCTTAGTCTTGCTGCCATTGTCAGCACCAGCGCTATTGCTTATGTCAAAAGCACCTCAAAACCCAAGAATCCCATTCCTCCTTCTATAGTGATTGACCGAGTCTTCGTCGACAAATCAGATCGTGTCTTAAAACTGATGAGCGATGGTAAAGCCATTAAGTCGTATCGTATTGCGCTAGGGGGTAGTCCAGTGGGTCATAAGCAACAAGAAGGTGATCAGCGTACGCCAGTTGGGGTTTATACATTAGATTATAAGAATGAAAATTCCATTGCCCGTCGTTCTATTCATATCAGCTATCCCAATACTGCTGACAAAGCATATGCTAAAAAACTAGGAGTCAATGCAGGCGGAGACATTATGATTCATGGGCAAATGAACGGCTTTGGATACTTGGCATTATTTAATCAACGACGTGATTGGACAGATGGTTGTATCGCTGTCACTAACGATGCGATGGATGAAATTATGGCAGCGGTGAAACTTGGTACTCCTATCGAAATTGTGGAGTAGAATAGTCGGATTATTATCTAATTTATACTAAGTAAGTGCATTATTCATCACCGTATTTAATAGAGTTTCATCTTTTATTTTCACTAATAAAATGGCGTAACTGATTTACTAACTAACTTTAACTAATATTAACAGCCACTTTAAATATCATTGTTTTAAGTAAGGTTTTATTTAGTAATCGTCTTGAAATAGATGTATATATACCTTATATAAGTGACAGATAACAGTGGGCACTAGACTAAGATAATCCTTAGAGGTGCGACTGAAAATACCAATTATAAAAGGATATAGACATGAGATTTGAGAAGTTTACTCAAAAACTGCAATCCGCCATTCAAGAAGCACAAAGCCTAGCATTAGGTCGCGATCATACGGGTATCGATCCTGTGCATTTGCTTGCTGTGTTGCTACAAGATGAGTCTAATTTATCTATCTGCCAACAAGCAGGTGCTTCTATTCCAGCGTTAAAAAATGGCGTTGCTAAAGCATTGGATAACCAAGCGACCATTTCGGAGCCGACAGGTGACGTCAATCTAAACCCAAACTCGGTAAAAATATTGAACTTGGCAGATCGTCAGGCGCAAAAAGAAGGCGATGATTTTATTGCGACTGAATGGGTCATGTTGGCACTCGCTGAGCAAGGCGAAACCAAAAAAATATTTGAAAGTGCAGGCGTGACGGCAAGCAAACTAAAAGCGGTCATTGAGCAGCTGCGCGGTGATGATACCGTCAATAACCAAAACGCCGAAGATCAGCGTGATGCACTCAACAAATACACGATTAATCTGACTGAGCAAGCAGAGCTTGGCAAACTAGATCCAGTCATTGGCCGTGACGAAGAAATTCGCCGTACCATTCAGGTACTGTCGCGCCGTACCAAAAACAACCCTGTGCTCATCGGTGAGCCGGGCGTTGGTAAAACGGCGATTGTCGAAGGCTTGGCACAAAAAATCATCAATGGCGACGTACCAGAAGGTCTGCGCCGCAAAGAAGTGTTGTCATTAGACTTAGGCGCGCTGATTGCAGGGGCAAAATTCCGTGGTGAGTTTGAAGAACGCCTCAAAAGCGTATTGAGCGACTTGGCCAAACAAGAAGGCAATGTCATTCTGTTCATCGATGAGCTGCATACGATGGTTGGTGCAGGCAAGTCTGAAGGTGCGATGGATGCGGGTAATATGCTAAAACCTGCTTTGGCACGCGGTGAGCTGCACTGCGTTGGTGCGACCACCCTTGATGAGTATCGCCAGTACATCGAAAAAGACGCTGCGCTTGAACGTCGTTTTCAAAAGGTTTTGGTCGATGAGCCAACAGTCGAAGATACCATTGCGATATTACGGGGTTTAAAAGAGCGTTACGAGCTGCATCACGGTGTCGATATTCAAGACAGTGCCATTATCGCTGCTGCGCGCATGAGTCACCGCTATATCACTGACCGTAAGCTACCGGATAAGGCGATTGATTTAATTGACGAAGCGGCCAGTCGCCTGCGGATGGAGATGGACAGTAAACCTGAATCATTAGGTAAGCTTGATAGCCGTTTGATTCAATTAAAAATGCAGCGTGAAGTACTCAAAAATGAAGAGGATGCCGGCGCGCAAGCCGAGCGTAAAGTGCTCGATGCACAAATAGCAGAATTAGAAAAAGAATATGCTGATCTCAATGAGGTTTGGCAGGCAGAGAAAGCACTGGTCAAAGGCAGTCAACAGCTAAAAGACGAGCTAGATAAAGCCCGTATTGCGTATGACAAAGCCAGCCGCGAAGGCGATTATGAGACCATGAGTAAGCTGCAATACGAAACCATTCCGCAGTTAGAACGACGTATTCATGAGTCTGACTTGGCTGAGCAAAAAGAGCAGACAGGTGAAGGTAGCGGTGTTAAATTGCTGCGTAATAAGGTGACAGACAACGAAATCGCAGAAGTGGTTGCTGCCGCGACTGGTATTCCTGTCAGCAAAATGATGCAAGGCGAGCGTGACAAGATGATCGCAATGGAAGAAAAGCTCCATGAGCGTGTTATCGGTCAAAACGAAGCGGTCGAATCGGTGGCCAATGCGGTACGTCGTAGCCGTGCAGGCTTGTCTGATCCAAACCGTCCTTCAGGCTCGTTTTTATTCTTGGGGCCTACAGGCGTTGGTAAAACTGAGCTGACCAAATCACTAGCAAACTTTTTGTTTGACTCTGAAGATGCGATTGTACGTATCGACATGAGTGAATATATGGAAAAACACAGTGTCAGCCGTCTCGTCGGGGCACCTCCAGGTTATGTCGGTTATGAAGAAGGCGGTACATTGACTGAAGCAGTACGCCGTAAGCCATATAGCGTCATATTGTTCGATGAAGTAGAAAAGGCGCACCCTGATGTGTTCAACATCTTGCTGCAAGTATTGGACGATGGTCGCTTAACCGATTCGCAAGGTCGGGTGGTAGATTTCAAAAACACTGTGATTATCATGACCAGTAATTTGGGTTCGCATAAAATTCAAGAGATGGTTGGCGAGAGCTACGAGGATATCAAAGCGGAAGTAATGGATTCTGTTGGGCAGCATTTCCGTCCAGAGTTCGTCAACCGTATTGACGAAATCGTAGTCTTCCATCCGCTTGGTATGTCGCAGATGGCAGGTATTGCGGATATTCAATTGGATCGATTACGTCAGCGTATCCAAGAGCGTGAGATGGATATTGAGCTGTCAGCAGATGCGATGAATAAATTGGTTGCCGTGGGTTATGACCCTGTTTATGGTGCTCGTCCTTTAAAGCGTGCCATTCAACAAGAGATCGAAAACCCATTGTCATTGAAGCTATTGGCAGGTGATTTTGTCGCTGGCGATATTATCAAAGTCGATGTAGGTGCCGATGACAAGCTAACTTTTGATAAGCTTAGAATGAGCTAATCACATTGGCATCGATGTCTTTATGACCCAACTGTATGTTTAAAATAAACCCCTTATCTACAATCGTAGGTAAGGGGTTTTTATTTATAAGGAGCGTTTTACGTTACTGTTTTTTTACCATTTCAATATCTCTTAAGTCTTAGGACTATGCTATAACTAAATCAATGAATAATAGTATAAGTATCAACTGAATGGAGAAACAGAACGATGACAGCCTATATTGAACGTATAAATATACCTTTAACTTCGCCACTAATCATTACAGCATTGCTGTTTAGCACCGCCGCGTGCTCCAATCCTTCAGCAGTAAGTACTAGCAATAATAAAAGTACCGCAACAGAGTCTAAAGAAGTTTCAGCTTCAGATAGCGATACTCAAACCGCCACACAAACGACCACACAAACAAAGACTAGCAAGCCTGACTTTACCACCAAAGCAATCGCTACCTTTGATGAGCCTTGGGCAATGACAGCGTTACCTATTGCAGATAGCACAGCGCCAAAATTACTACTAACACAAAAAACAGGTGAGCTATTTATCGTAGATACAGCGACGGGTAATAAGACCAAAATCGAAGGCGTTCCTACATCGCTTACGGTGGTCAAGGCGGCTTAGGAGACATCATCGTGGCTCCAGATTTTGCGACGTCCAATACCGTCTATCTTAGCTACGCAGAAGCAGGGGCAGGAAGTGATAGTAATAAATTTGGCGCTAAAGTGATCAAAGCGACACTCTCAGGATTAGAGACAGCCACACCTACGTTGCAAGATATCACGCCTATCTGGCAACAGTCTCCGAAAGTCACAGGGCAGGGACATTATAGTCATCGCCTGCTGTTTTCACCCGATGGACGCTATTTATATATCAGCTCAGGCGAACGTCAAGACAAAGACCCAGCACAAGACATGAATGGCAATCTGGGTAAGATAATACGGTTGAGTCCTGATGGTAACACTCCGACAGACAATCCGTTTACTGATAATGAGTTGGCCAAACAGTTTTGGACTATCGGACATCGCAATGTACTGGGTATGGCATTTGACGATAGCGGACAGCTTTGGGCGCACGAGATGGGACCAAAAGGCGGGGATGAATTTAATATTATTGAGAAGGGTAACAACTATGGCTGGCCAGTGGTATCCAATGGACGAAACTATTCAGGTCTAGATATTCCTGACCATGATACAAAGCCAGAGTTTACGGCACCCAAAATTACTTGGACACCTGTCATATCACCATCTGCTATGAGCATCTATGCGGCTGGTACTCATAATGATTTTCCTAGCTGGCAAGGCAATGCTCTTATCAGTGGTTTATCGTCTAAAGCGCTTATCGTAGTGGGCATAAACGACGACAATACCGCAGCTGGGCGTTATCGCTATGACATGGGAGAGCGTGTACGCAGTGTGCTAGCAGTAGACGGGCAAGTGTGGGCACTTGAAGATGGTAATGATGCACAATTACTCAGATTATTACCCAAATAACATCGAAACAATATTGAAAAAACATCGAATTAACGTCGTATTTACCTACCTGTATATTTAATTATTTTAATAAAACTATTGAATTCTTTTAGAGTAAATTAATAGTTTTATTTTGTAATAGATTGATAGTTAAGACCTATTTTGTTAAGGTAACGTTCCTTGAAATTTGAGACTTGCACATGGAAGAAGTAAAAGTAGGCAGATTAGGACCTTTTCCGCGGGTAAGTAAACCTGTGTTTATTACATCGTCACTGCTGATTGTTGGCTTTATTATTTTCGGTGCGTTTTTCACCGAAACAGCAGGGGCTGTTTTTAGTTTTTTACAAAATTTTATTACCGATAAGTTTGGTTGGCTATTCATTATTCTGGTCAATACCGCGCTTGCACTTTGTATATACTTGGCAATGAGTCGCTATGGTGACATTCGACTAGGTAACCAAACAGAGCGACCGCAGTACAATCTGTTCTCTTGGATTGGCATGCTCTTCTCTGCAGGTATTGGTATTGGTCTGGTTTATTGGGGTACAGCCGAGCCGCTGTATCACTTTATGGCACCACCAATGGGCGATGCCGAGACAGTAGAAGCCGCCAAGCAAGCGATGAATATCTCATTTATGCATTGGGGTCTACATGCTTGGGCGATTTATACGATTGTAGCGCTATCTTTAGCGTATTTTCATTTCCGTCGCGGCCTACCATTATCGATTCGATCTACTTTGTATCCTTTACTTGGTAAAAAGATCTATGGTCGTTGGGGACACACGGTCGATATCTTGGCTGTGTTTGGTACGATGTTTGGTGTGGTTACCTCGCTTGGGCTTGGGGTTATGCAGATCAACTCTGGACTCGAAAAGCTGTTTGGTACGCCTAACAGTCTTACCGTACAGTTTGGCTTGATCGCTTTCATCACAGCGCTAGCGGCAGCTTCAGTCTTGATGGGTTTGGATAAAGGTATTAAGCGTTTAAGTGATATCAATATTGGTTTCACTATCGTCTTATTAGCGTTTATGGTTATCTTAGGACCAACGCTATTTATCTTTGATAGTTTTATCGAAAACATCGGCAACTATTTGACTGTGATTGTACCTCTAGGTACGTGGGGCGAGTCTTATAGCGGTACAGATTGGCAAAGTAGTTGGACGATATTTTATTGGGCATGGTGGGTAAGCTGGGCACCATTCGTTGGTATCTTTATCGCCCGTATCTCTCGTGGTCGTACTATCCGTGAATTTACGCTTGGTGTACTACTGATTCCAATGCTGATTTTGTTCTTCTGGTTTACCACCTTTGGCGGCGTTGCTGTTCATATGGAGCTTGCTTCTGCTGTGTCAGGTGTTAGCCCAGGATTGGTTGAAGCAGTACAAGCGGATTCTGGTAGTGCCATCTTTAAGTTGGTTGAATACTACCCATTGGCAAAACCGATTACGCTACTGATTGTCGTCATGATTATGCTATGGTTTGTGACCTCGTCAGATTCTGCTAGCTTTGTCATCGATATGTTGACTGCTGGTGGCGATACCAACCCACCGAAAATCCAGCGCTTATTTTGGGCGACGACAGAAGGCGTTATCGCCGCTATCTTGCTAGCGGCTGGTGGATTGTCTGCGCTACAGGCGGCGGCTATCGTAGCGGGACTACCGTTTGCCTTAGTGGTCTTTGTCATGATGTATGCGCTACTGCGTGGTTTGAGTCGCGATCGTCTGATTCTATACAGAGCGCAACAAGGCTTTATTACGGATGAATCAGCAGACCATAACTCAGCGAATGAATTCGTTGATGAGCATCTGCTAAAAGGGCCACCTAAGATTGTTAAAGGTGACTAAGAAGTAGATAGGATTAAGACAGCTACTTAAGCTTTTAATAGAAGAAGCCCCAATTTAAAAGTAAATTGGGGCTTCTTTATTGGGTAAAGATATTTAAATTTGTTCAGAACAAATTCAGTTTGTCGAAATATTATTGCTGCAATGTTACTATGATTTCTATACATTCGGCAGTATTTACATGGTGTTATATTTAGTGATTCGTTCATACCTTGCTATGGTTACGCTCTTTTTTGGGGATATACCTATGGATCATGTAAAAGTTGGCAGGTTAGGCCCTTTCCCGCGGGTAAGTAAACCTGTTTTTTTAACTTCAGCATTACTTATTATTATATTTATTGTTCTTGGCGTTTTTTTTACTGAATCTGCCGGTACGTTGTTCAGTTTTTTACAAGGCTTTATTACCGATAAATTTGGTTGGTTTTTCATTATTCTCGTTAATGTGGCCTTAGGACTTTGTGTTTATTTGTCTATGAGCCGTTATGGCGATATTCGTCTTGGTGCTCAAACTGAGACACCACAGTACAGTCTATTTTCGTGGATCGGTATGCTGTTCTCTGCTGGCATCGGTATTGGACTTGTCTACTGGGGTACAGCAGAGCCCTTATATCACTTTATGGCACCGCCACTCGGTGAAAAGGAAACGATAGAAGCCGCCAAACAGGCGATGAATATTACCTTTTTACATTGGGGCTTACATGCTTGGGCATTGTACGCGATTGTAGCGCTATCTTTAGCCTATTTCCATTTTCGCCGTGGCTTACCACTATCGATTCGCTCAACCCTTTATCCTATATTGGGTAAAAAGATATATGGCTCGTGGGGTCATGCCGTTGATATCTTAGCCGTATTCGGTACGATGTTTGGTGTGGTGACGTCACTCGGTCTTGGCGTTATGCAAATTAACTCAGGGCTTGAGAAGTTATTTGGTATTCCTAATACTCTCACAATACAAATCGCTCTGATTGCTTTTATTACTGCTTTAGCCGCCTGTTCTGTCATGATGGGCTTGGATAAGGGTATCAAGCGTCTAAGTGATGTGAACATCGGTTTAACGGCTATTCTACTTGGTTTTATGGTCGTCTTAGGACCGACGCTTTTCATTTTTGATAGCTTCCTAGAAAATATCGGCAACTATCTTTCAGTGGTTGTGCCATTAGGTCTGTGGGGTGAGTCCTATGAAGGTGAGGCAAACTGGCAGTCAGCATGGACGATATTTTATTGGGCATGGTGGGTGAGTTGGGCACCGTTTGTCGGCGTGTTTATTGCTCGTATCAGCCGTGGTCGTACGATTAGAGAGTTTGTACTTGGGGTATTACTTATCCCTATGACCATATTGTTCTTTTGGTTTTCAACTTTCGGCGGCGTTGCTATTCATATGGAGCTGCTCGCTGCTATTGATCCGGTGTTGGTTAGTCCTGGACTGGTCGAGGCAGTACAAACAGATTTTGGTAGTGCCATTTTTAAATTGGTTGAGTACTATCCATTGGCGCAACCCATCACATTTATGATTGTGATTATGATTGTATTGTGGTTCGTGACCTCATCAGATTCAGCAAGTTTTGTCATCGATATGCTGACGGCTGGTGGTGATACCAATCCGCCAAAGATTCAACGTTTATTTTGGGCAAGCACTGAAGGCGTCATTGCTGCTGTTTTGTTGGCTGCTGGTGGATTGAGCGCGTTACAAGCAGCCGCTATCGTAGCAGGATTGCCATTTGCTTTGGTTATATTTGCCATGATGTATGCGCTACTGCGTGGTTTGAGTCGCGATCGATTGATATTATATAGAGCGCAGCAGCATTATATTACTGAAGAATCAGCAGATCACAACTCGGCAGATGAATTTGCTGATGAGCACCTACTAAAAGGGCCACCTAAGATTGTTAAAGGTGACTAAAAGTAGGTAAAAGTAAGACAGCTACTCAAGCTTTTAACAGAAGAAGCCCCAATTTATTTTTAAATTGGGGCTTCTTTATTGGGTAAAGATACTTAAATTTATTCAGGACAAATTCGGATTGTTGAAAATTATTACCGAAATGTTACTACCATTTCTATACATTCGGCAGTATTTACAAGGTGTTATATTTGATAATTCGTTCATACCTTGGTATGGTTACGCACTTTTTTGGGGATATACCTATGGATCATGTAAAAGTTGGCCGATTAGGCCCTTTTCCGCGGGTAAGTAAACCTGTATTTTTGACTTCAGCAATCTTGATACTGGCGTTCATTATTTTTGGCGCTTTATTCAACGAACAAGCAGAAGTCGTATTTAACCAAGCAAAAGCATTTGTCTCTTTACGCTTTGGCTGGTTCTTTATTGTCGTGGTCAATTTAACATTGGTCATGAGTATTTATATGATATTTAGCCGCTACGGCGATATCAGACTCGGTCATCAGAATGAGAGACCAGAGTACAATATGGTTTCGTGGATTGGTATGCTGTTTTCAGCTGGTATCGGTATTGGGCTGCTTTATTGGGGCACCGCTGAGCCGCTGTATCACTTCATGGCACCACCATTAGGCGAGGCGGAGACAGTTGCCGCTGCCAAGCAAGCGATGAATATCTCGTTCCTACATTATGGTCTACATGTATGGGCGCTATATGGCATGGTTGCGCTATCGCTTGCTTATTTTCATTACCGAGTAGGTTTGCCACTGGCTATCCGTTCGACACTTTATCCGATATTGGGTAAAAAAATCTACGGCGGTTGGGGACATACGGTAGATACGCTCGCCGTATTTGGTACGATGTTTGGGGTAGTGACCACGTTAGGTCTTGGCGTCTTGCAGATTAACTCAGGCCTTGAGACGTTATTTGGTATACCCAATAATATTACGGTGCAGATTATTTTGATTGGCCTTATCACCATGCTAGCAGGGTTATCTCTGTTTATGGGATTGGATAAAGGCATCAAGCGTCTAAGTGATACCAATATATTGTTCACTGTGATATTGCTAAGTTTTGTGATTATCTTTGGGCCTACGCAGTTTATTTTTAATAGCTTTGTAGAAAATATCGGCAACTATTTGCATCAAATCGTGCCGTTAGGTCTATGGACAGAGTCTTATAGAGGCGAAGAAAATTGGCAAGCTTCTTGGACGATTTTCTATTGGGCATGGTGGATTAGTTGGTCACCATTCGTTGGGGTGTTTGTTGCGCGTATCTCTCGTGGCCGTACTATCCGTGAGTTTATATTAGGTGTGCTGTTAATTCCTATCACGATACTTTTCTTGTGGTTTACTGCTTTTGGTGGTTCTGCGGTAAATATGGAGTTGGTGGCAGCAGCAGACCCTAACATAGTTAGTCCAGGTCTGATCGAAGCGGTCAAAGCCGATACGGGTAGCGCTATCTTTAAATTGATGGAATCTTATCCATTAACGGGTGCGGTCAACTTGCTCATCGTGGTGATGATTGTCCTATGGTTTGTTACCTCATCGGATTCAGCCAGTTTTGTCATCGATATGCTGACATCAGGTGGTGATACCAATCCACCAAAGATTCAGCGCTTATTTTGGGCTGGTTCTGAAGGTGTTATTGCTGCTGTATTGCTAGCAGCAGGTGGCTTAAGTGCATTACAAGCGGCATCGATTGTCTCAGGATTTCCTTTTGCTATTGTGATCGTCGTGATGATGTATTCTCTATTGCGCGGTCTCAGTCGAGATCGCTTGATACTGTATCGTAATCAGCAATGGTTCACCACAGAAGAGTCAGCAGAGCACAACTCGGCTAATGAGTTCCGTGATGAAGAGTTGCTAAAAGGCCCACCAGCACTTGAGAAAGATGCTTAAGCTTTAGAGTTTATTTCTTAGCTACAAAAATACCCAGCTTGTCATAAGCTGGGTATTTTTATGGATGCTCAATATTTTTAATAAAAAACCTTTCAATACATCAGCTTTCAGTACAGCAGATCTCGATACAACCACTTTGTAGATTAGCTACATTCGCCTTTTGAATAACCAACGGCTTCAGGAATATTACAGGCTGAGCAGGCATTACTAGCCGTTCGGTAGCTAACAACTGCTCCAACTTTCGTTTTTACACAGACCGGCTCATACTGGGCTGTACAGATATTGTTGGCAGGGTTAGCGGGCGGGCATTGAGTCAGAGCACCTTCAAATTGTTGACTGATATCAGGACTGGATGGGGTAGGTGTTTGACCCGACGTACCGATATCAGACATAGAGCTACAGCCCGTTAAAGCTAGAACTAATATCAATATAAGTGATGATGGTTTGAACGGAGATTGATTAATTGTGGAAAATCGACGAGTAGATAGAGCTTGTTTCATAAAAAATGTCCTTATTAATAATATTCGATAGCGTCCTGTTATCGATAATGGATTTGCCTACTAATGATAAATATTTAGTCTTTTATGGTAGCTCATTTGTCAGTAGCTATCCACTTAAACACCATACAAAAACCCCAAGCTCAATTGAGTTTGGGGTTTTGTTTTCTGCTATCAAATACTAATTTTACAACAGTATGTCTAAATCAAAGACATCTAGAATGACGAGATTCGCTTATTCAGCTGGTTTGTCATCTTGATTTAGCTGCACGTATTTGTCAAAGTTTTGAGCATAATCAGTTAAATTATCGCTTAGCATTTGGCGATACTGTTTGACATAAAACTCGACGATATCATCTTTTTCTTTGGCGAAATCATCACCTTTGACGAAGCCGATAGAGGCAACTGACGCGCTATAGCGTGCTGCAGCATACAATAAAGAAGCACCTACTTGACCTGAATGTGCTTCAGGGCCTAGCTGGCTGTTGGCGATACCGATGATAGCGTCAGCACGTTGATAAAATGCCTGCATTTCAGGGGTGATTTCGATGTTAGCATCAGCGTTTTGGTCTTGAATATTGTCTTGAGACATAAGCAACTCCTAATAATAAGTGTCAGTAGTTTTTAGTATATAAAAATGGTTGGTAAACGTTTTAAAGTAGTGACTCTTATAAACCAGCGTCTGCTTTTAAGATATCAGCTTTGTCTGTTTTTTCCCACGTAAAGGCAGTCTCTGAACCTGGACGACCAAAGTGTCCAAAGGTAGCAGTCTGCTGATACATTGGTTGTAGTAAGTTCAACATACGGGTAATGCCGTAAGGACGTAGGTCAAAGTGCGTACGAATCAAGCGGATGATTTCATCGTTGCTGATTTTGCTAGTACCAAAGGTATTAACAGAGATAGAGGTAGGCTCAGCGACACCAATCGCATAGCTGACCTGTACTTCACAGCGCTCAGCAAGACCTGCTGCTACGATGTTTTTGGCCACATAACGTACCGCGTAAGCAGCACTGCGATCCACTTTTGAAGGATCTTTACCACTGAACGCACCGCCACCATGACGTGCCATACCGCCGTAAGTATCAACAATAATTTTACGACCAGTCAGACCAGCATCACCAACAGGACCACCAATCACAAACTTACCAGTTGGGTTGATATGATAGCGTGTGCCAGCGTGCAATAAGTCAGCTGGTAGCACTTGCTTGATGATAGATTCCATCACCGCTTCTTGTAGATCTGACTGCGAGATGCTTGGATCATGCTGTGTTGATAATACAACAGCATCGATGGCGACAGGACGATTGCCGTCATACTTCAAGGTTACCTGCGCTTTGGCATCTGGACGCAACCATGGCAACTCACCTGCGCGGCGCAGCTCCGACTGACGCTCCATCAAACGATGAGCATACTCGATAGGCGCTGGCATCAGTACTTCGGTTTCATTACTTGCATAACCAAACATCAAACCTTGGTCGCCTGCACCTTGCTCTTCAGGGTCGCTACGATCGACGCCTTGCGCGATTTCAGGAGATTGCTTGCCTAGCATGTTGATGACTGCACAAGTTTCGCCATCAAAGCCTAGGTCTGAATGGTGATAGCCAATGCCATTTACGGTGTCACGAACCAGACGCTCTAAATCAATATTTGCCGTTGTAGTGATTTCACCTGCAAGTATGACTGCGCCTGTTTTTACTAAGGTTTCGCATGCCACACGTGCGTGCAGATCTTCACGTAAGATAGCGTCAAGGATAGCGTCTGATATTTGGTCAGCCATTTTGTCAGGATGGCCTTCGCTCACAGATTCTGAGGTAAATAAGTTGTATTCACGCATAATGGGATCGCTTAATTGAATCAATAAGGGTAGGAAAAGCAGCACATCTGGGTGCTGCTCTAATTAATTTTGACCACGCATTCACGCGGCAGATAATTGGTATTTCTTAATTTAAAATCGGTTTTGACTAAAATCTTTGCTAATAAATATGACCAAAGGGTGAGCGGACTATCATTCAATCAATATATAAAATGATACTGCCTCGCTCTAATATGGTCTTGGCGGTAACGAGTTGGGTCAGTACTTGCCCTAATAGACAACGCTAATGTGCAGATTGCCTTATCAGAAGCAGGGTAATGGCCAAAATCTCTTAACGCAAAATAGGGTTATTCTACCTTGAAACGTTATAAAACTCTAGTGAGCAACACTTGCTCTACTATAAGAAATGCTCAACAAGCAGTTCATTGCAATCAAAGCTGGTTACTGGATAGCGGTTTATTTAGCTGAGTGATTAGCTAGCAGTAGCGTCTGCTTGGAATGAACAATACGTTACAACTCTAAAAATGCAGCTTTATCTTTAAACATACATTCTTCATAGACAGGGCAAGCGCCGCATTTGGGTGTACGAGCCTGGCAAGTATAGCGGCCGTGTAAGATAAGATAATGATGGGCGTCTACGATGAAGTCTTCTGGAATGCGCTCGACCAGCTTTTTTTCGACGATGAGTACGGTTTTGCCAGTAGCAAGCCCAGTACGATTACCCACACGAAAGATATGCGTGTCAACGGCCATGGTCGGCTGGCCAAAGGCCGTATTTAGCACGACATTGGCAGTTTTACGGCCGACACCTGCCAGTGACTCTAAGTCTTTGCGGTTATCAGGAACGGTGCTATCAAATTTCTCAATCAAATCACGGCAGGTTTTGATGACGTTTTTTGCTTTGGCATTATATAAACCAATGTTTTTGATATAGGATTTTAGACCGTCTTCGCCTAGTGCCAGTATGGCTTCAGGTGTATTGGCCACAGGGTACAATTGCTTGGTAGCAATATTGACACTGACATCAGTCGCTTGTGCGGACAGAATTACCGCGATAAGTAATTCAAAATTACTGTCATAATTGAGTTCGGTGACAGGTTCATCAATAGTCGCTGCCAGCTTTTCAAAGAATGGACGCACGTCACGATTGGGCATTCGTCTAGAGGGCGGTGTGTCAGCTGTTTTATGTTTGACCGTTTTACTCATGGCATTTTGACTATTATTTTGATGAATGGTGGTGCCAAATTATATGCTAGCGCTAACATTCATGTTAATGATTAAAGTATCAATTTATTAACGAATTAACTGCTTAATCAGCCATTACCGTTATAGCGCTACTTGCAATGACTCAAGCTCTGCTTGTAAGGATTCGAGCTCTACTTGTTTCTTATCATTTGCACGCACACTCAATTGCTTTTCTAGTTTTTTGATTTTGGTACGGAGCTTGGCAGCCGCAATGGTGTTTTTTGCTTGTGACTCACTGATGTTTAGAGACTGGCTTGCTGCATTATTGAGCTTAGCCTCTACCATACTAACGACAGGTCTACTATTGCTCGTATCGGCAAGCTGTTCTGTGACGCGTTTTAAATGAGTGTGGTAGCGTTGTCTCAAATCCTCTTGCTCTGCTATTCGCTCAGGCTCAGATATTTCTCGCTCAATCGTAACTAAGTCAATGCAATCAACAGGGCAGGGCGCAATACATAGCTCACAGCCCGTGCACAAATCTGTAAAAATCGTATGCATATGCTTACCAGTACCAACGATAGCATCTACTGGGCAAGCAGGAATACATTTGGTGCAGCCGATACAGTCATCTTCACGAATAACTGCACGAACCTCGGTCGGACGTTCGGAAGTGGCATCTATGGGCCACTGTGAAGGCACCGCCGTTAGCGTAGTGTTAGAAGTGTCTATATCGAGAGTCTGAGCAATCGCATTGGTGACTGGCTGACCACCGGGCACACATTTATTGTACGGCTCGCCATTTAATACAATTGCAGCGGCATATGGCAGGCAACCATCTGGATGCTCACATAGCCCGCATTGCGTCTGTGGCAAACAAGCATCCACACGTGCAATTTTTGCCTGTATGTCAGCAGGCAAGGTATCAATGTGTAATGTATCAAATAAGATAGGTAGATTGACTAAGCGTATATTGGTGCTACTTTGCATTTAATTAAGGACCTTAATACCAGTCGTAAGCATAGGTATTAGTATAAATAGAGATAAAAGGTTGAGAAAGCGGTCTTTGTAAAACAGTATCTATAAGAGCATCTGCTCATGTTAGCGTGTTACTTACTAAAAATGAAGTTCGAAGTAAAACGCTTGTCACAGGAGCAGCGATTTTAAAGAGATGAGATTGAAAATACAATACTATAGCGTAATGTGGTATTTGTAGGTAAGGACTGATTATAAGTCTATATTTTGTTCTTTAGCCACTTGGTCAATCAAATCGCGAGCGATACTACCTTTTGGTGGAATTCTGGGTAGGTTTGAGAGATCAAAGAAATCAGCATGTGCTAGCTCATCTTCTTGCAAGATAATATCGCCATTGGCATACGATGCACGAAAACCGAGCATCAAGTTAGAGGGGAATGGCCATGGCTGACTGCTCACATAGCGGATATCTGATACGCTGATATTGACCTCTTCTGCGACTTCACGTACCACCGCATGCTCCAGACTCTCTCCAACTTCTACAAACCCTGCGATCAAACCATACATTGGCGGCAGGTTTTGCTGTCCATGACGGTGATGGTGAGCCAGTAAGATTTGCATCTCACCCGTCACTGGATTTGACCGAGTAATAGCAGTGATGACGCAAGGTTGTACGCGAGGGTATTGGCGCAATCGACATATTGGACAAACCATGGCACGTTCGCCTTGGTCAGCATGTACAGTAGGACTAGCACAGCGACTACAAAACTGCGTATCTGCTTGCCAGCTCAATAGCTGTATCGCTTGGCTAATCTGATCTGACAAAGCGACTGGCAAATGAGTCATTAGTTTTCGATAAGGAACAAAAGTGTTACCACTGCTTTCAGCAATAATTGGTAGCGTCATGTTATGAGCAACTGCATAGTCATAAGTCATGGCGCTCGTGGCATGAGCGGTAAAGCTATGAGCCATATTGGCATCAACCGTATCATCTGCATCGTTACCAGTGCTGTCGTCTGATAACCAATGATTTGGTGCTAGGCTCTCGTGCAGCGTTACGTGACCAACCTGATAAGCTTGCTCGCTTAAGTCATTACTATCGGGCGATAGCTGAACTTGCAAAGGCCACCAACCATCTGGCATTTGACGGCATAAGATACTGTCATCACTTAATACAAAAGCATGGGCCATATAAAATTCCAAACATTATAAAGTAAGTCCGCATCGACGTAGACACAGACTGTTTTAGAGTAAAATATCATCAATTCTATGTAAACCAGATACCCAGATATCCATATATGTTGCCAGGCTGGTTCAGCCTCATGACCAGGCTAGTTCAACCTAATGACTGTAGCGCTTTCACGTGCCTGACTCGTACCTACATTATCTTGAATTATCTATACGTAAATGAGATGTCATGGCTAAGAGATAATAACCATGCCATGACAATAAGAAAAGTTAAGCAGCAAGTAGGTGGCTTAAGCTTTGCTGCCCCACATCAAGCGCTTGTTTGCTGACAGGGCGATTATTCTCAAAACCATCTAAGTGATGATCGACCGCCATGATAACATCAGCGATGCAGGCTAACGTACTGTCTTCGATACGTCGTCCGCCTTCGATACGCTTTTCAATGTAGTTGGCTAGCTGACTCAGCATGCTGGAAGGTGTGGGCAGTTGTAAGAAGCGTACTGCGCCTGCTACTTGACGCATCATCCCAGGAATATTTTGGATATTGAGCATATCGCGCTCAGGCTCCGCCAAATAATCATTGATGGCTTGCTCGGCACTAGCAATAGCAGTTCGGCTTTCTTGTATCAAGGTATCATTAGCCGTATTAAGCTGATGCAATGAGATATGCGGGTTATTCAGTGGCAGATAGATTGCCCCTGGTGTATGCATCTCTGCCATGGCAATGGCGGCGTTCTCTGCATGCATTAACGCTAGTAGCAAATGATCAAAATCGTCAGGGGAAGGTGCTTGCCAATGGCTCACAGCTTCTGCTGCTTCGCTAAGACTATTGGCTGCGTTGGACAGACCTAATAAACGTAATGCTGAACTAAGCTCAGTCAGCTCTTCGATAATTTGCGCGGTCTGCATATCAATAGGGTTGATTGAATCGCCACGTGCATAACTATCGACGTGTTCTTTAATATTATTGATCTGATTTTGAATAATTGTGTTTAACGTATCGGTAAGTTCGCGGTTAGGACCGAATAAAAAGCGTTTCATTTGTTCTAGCTGAGCACCTTCTAAATGGTTACTGGCATACTGTTCACGTAGTTGATGCGCTTGCTCGTTATCACGTTGACAGGCAAAGCTCACTAAATCTGCAAAGCGGGTATCCATGACTGGTAAATAGCTTTGAAATTGCTGCTCTAAATAGATAAGTGTGTGTTTTTGACTCAAGTTTAATGGTAATACTGCTGCGATATCAGTCACAGCAGCAGTCGCCGCTTGCCAAAATAAGCTATCAGTATTTGAGGCAATTAATGCACAAGCTGCACTCATAGCATCCAGCTTTTGCTGATCTGCTGAGTCAATTTTGCCATCTTGATTGAGTAGTGCAATGCTAAGGCCACTACGATACGCGTTGGTCAGCAGCTCTGTGTCTAGATTAAGCGTGCTTAGAGATTCAAAGTTTTGTTCAGGGTTGGCGATGATGACACTACTGCTACCAAATGCAGAGAAATAGTCTGCCGTAATAGGAGCTTCTTGACTATGCGCATTAAGCTTGTTGATTACAGGTATCAGTAGAGTAGGCTCTACCGATTCAGTCAAGAGGACAAACTCAACATAACGATCCAAGGTCATGATGGCTTCTGATAGATCCATGATCAAATCAGTATCGTTATTATCACCATTGTCATAAAGTCTCTGTAAACCACCAACAATGGCATCATTCAATGCTTCTGCACCGACCAAAGAAATGAGTTTGAAAATACAAGACAGCTGCTTTAATACTTCGATAGAATCTGACAACAAAGGCGCCTGACTACTATCATCATTGAACTCACCTAAATGAATCTCGGTATCTTTAAGCGTTGCTATAACCTCATCATGCAGTAAATGGAGTGATGGTAGGTTAAAATCAGTAACACTAAGCGTTGGGGCGGTTAGCTTCATTTGCGCAGACTGGTCCATAAGTATTTTTCCATAATGTACTGATGAGAATAGCAATATAAATTTGATTCAGAAAGTATTGGCTAGTGATGTTTTAACGCTTTCTATCATAATAATCAAGACTAAATTATACAAATGTCGGTTCAATAAAAATTCGAACGACAATTACATGCTAGCTTTTAGGGCAGGATAATCTTCTGCCAAAGCCGCATACCAGCTTTGGTCAGCAGTTTCATCCGCCGTTGATGCCAGCAATAAATTCGCTAAATTGGCGAAACTTGCATGAGCGGTTTGTCCGCCATCGGTATCTGTATCCTCTTCGATGGCAAGCGTGACCTGTCCACCAGTCATCGCCAGATAAACTTCGGCTAAAATCTCTGAGTCAAGTAATGCCCCGTGAAAAGTACGGTCTTGCTTACCAACATTTAGGCGACGCACGAGGGCATCTAGCGTGTTTTTTTGCCCAGGATACTGCTGCTTGGCCATCGCCAGTGAATCGGTTACTTGCACTCGATTAGCAAAATCATTCAGACCAACTTTTGCAAACTCCATATTTAAGAAGTTCATATCAAAAGTAGCGTTATGAGCGATAATCTCAGCGCCGTCCATAAAGTCATACAAAGACTGAGCAACTTGATCAAAGGTCGGCTTGTCAGTCAAAAATGCTTCAGAGATACCATGAATACGAATGACTTCATCATCCATACCGCGCTGCGGATTGATATAAACGTGCAGCTTTTCACCAGTAAACTTACGTCCGACCAGCTCCACAATACCGACCTCGATAATACGGTCGCCTTTTAGTGCATCAAGCCCTGTAGTTTCTGTATCCATGATAAGCTGGCGATCTGCTTCATGGCGGTGTATCGGCTTTGGTAGTAGCGGCTTAAAATATGGGTTGGCACGGCTAGTATCCCCATCGAACTTAGGGGCATCAGATTCTACACTTGGCAACATATCGTTGTCGACGGTATCATCTAGGTGCGTTTGAATATCTGGCATAGCTTTGGTACTCGTCGGGTTGTATGTATTGTCTTGATGGTTGCTAAATTCTACAGCAATGTTTTCATTCATATTACGATTGTCAGCAGCACTCTGACTATCTTCTTTTAGCGGCTCAGGTTCTAATAGCGCTTCATCAAACTCATCGTCCATCATATCTAAACCCAATGGATCGAAACTTAGCCAGTCAGCGCTAGACGATTTTTGCAAGGTATCCGTGTTAGCGTCAGTATTAGTATCAATATCAGTCGCTATGTGGTCTTTTTTTTTAGTCGTATCTGCTTCACTGACTATAGCTGAATGCCCGCTGTTTGAGGTGACACCTAAGTTTGCCAGCTCGTCTGCTTTTTCATTACCAGCATGTCCAGCGTGACCTTTGACCCAATGCCAGCTAACATCACGCTGTTGGCAGAGTTTATCCAATTGTTGCCATAGGTCTTGATTGGCGACTGGCTTTTTACTGGCAGTTTTCCAACCCTTTTTCTTCCAGCCTTCAATCCATTCAGTGATGCCTTTTTTGACATAACTGGAGTCGGTCCAAATCTCAAGAGTATGCTCATGCGGGCTATGGGTCAGGGCTTGTATCGCACCCATTAGCTCCATACGGTTGTTGGTGGTTTCTTTGTCACCGCCGTACAAATCTTGCGTGCTGCCATCACTAAATATAAGATGTGCGCCCCAGCCGCCAGCGCCAGGATTGCCTTTGCAAGCACCATCAGTATAGGCCACAGTGGTATCTGTTTTAGCCGCCAATGGATCAATCGCGTTGTCTTTATGAGTGTTTGGCATTGAATTACGGTTGTCTGACATAAAAGAGTATGGACCTGATAAGTGGTAAGCATAGGGTAGTACTAGAGCATCTCGTTTACGTTATTCGAACGATGATGATGACGTTGTGAGTATAGCAAATCTATCATAAATATGGGCAGTCGTGACGCACAAAGTCATAAAACCCTTACGGTAACTTATAACATAATAGTAACGTCCTAGTTTTCTGTTAAAATAGCGAAGCTCGCTGAAAGCCACTGGTTTTTTAATTGTAGAGATGTCTTTGCTACCAAGATGCCTAAGCGCATTTTTCTTATACAGCTATCTAGTGACATTTTGACAATAGTACACTTAATTAAAGTTTTTAATGCATGATTGCAGGATAACCCCATTATGTCCTTACGCTCGAATTTATTTAATAAGAGACTGACCTATTTGATGCTCAGTGTGACTACCAGCAGCGCGATTTTTCTGAGCGCTTGTAATGATACTAGCCCTCAAGCAGATACCGAAGTCGCGTCCGACCTGTCTGTCTTTGAGGGTTGTTATACGGTGAGTCAAGATGAGCCTGCTCAGATAAAAGTCAGCCAGCAAGACGACACTTGGGTAATGCAGATGAAAGAACCCGTCACTGCTAAGCGCGTCTGGGATACTCCAGAGCCGTTAGAAGTGATTGAAAATAGCGACATACCGCAGTTCTTCTCTATCGATCCAGACAATGTCGATGCGGTTATTGGTCGTCCTGATCGAGTGCTTGTACTGGCTCATGTCAAACCAGCTTACGCAAACATTGATCCGCTCTTAGACAGTGAGTACTTGTCGTATATTTACCGAGGTGCGAATACGATCTACCGCGTGGAATGTGATGAGGTGAATACTGATATTTTAGCCAACCCACATGCCAATCTTGTTATCGATAATGTTGATGACAGTATTTAAATAAGCATTGATGATAGTATTTAGATAAGTATCGACTATAAATATCATTGTTGGTCGATGATATTTGCATAGACAGTATTTTGTTATAAACAGTCATACCATTAGAGTTAAGCGATATGAATTTTTTCAGTTACGTAGTGTTAGGTGGGTTCTCTTATGCAGCTGGTTGGGCGGTAAGGACGTATGTACTAGACAAACAACCGACGCCTGAGCAGCCTTATAATTTAAAACACCCTGCGATTTTGGCATATTTGGGTGCATTTTTTATTATCATGTTGATCGTCTCGTGGCTGCTTGGTCGCTATGCACTTGGTCATGCTGCGATTGATTTACCTTTCATTATTATCAATAGTCTCGTTGCGACATTCGTCTACTCGTTTGGTCTTAATCCAGAAAAAGCTAATTATGAAGTACCTGATTAAAATACAGTATTGAATGAATTGTAAATAACAAAAGCCACGACCGAAATATTAATTCGCGGTCGTGGCTTTTTTAATACTGTGATTATGAACCACTTTTTTTAATCGCTGAAAGTATTAATATTTATGAGGCTTTCTTAAGATTAGTACCAGTCTCGTCGCTGTCTTTCTCATCAGTACTAGTTTTATCGTTATCAGTCTTATCCGTGTCGTTCTTATCTTCTAACTTATCCTTAGTAGCTGATTGTTCTTGCTTCCATTCTTTGTATTTTTGCAGATCTTTTCTAGCCTGCTTTAGACAGAACTTAAGTACTAGCGCATCATCGATATGGCCGATAAACGGAATAGAATCAGGAATGAGGTCAATTGGATTTAGCACATAGAGCGCACCGATAACGCCAGCTGAGATTGTCTTAAAAGGAATCTTACGGTAGTCACCTTTATAATAGTCTTTGACAAGACTCATAAATAGCATTAGATCATCACTAAACGGTTCAAGGTAGCCGCTATCTTCTAACTTTTCTTTCAGCTTATCTTCTTTGCCCAGCAAGTATTCTAAATTAGAGTCAAGTGACTTGTTTTTATCGGTTTTTTTATTAAACATAATTATTACCTTTTGTTTTTTGCGATGAATTTGTATTTACAGTAACAAATCTAGTCGACCTATATTGTGTGTCTCAGTAGCGAAAAAGTAAATATCGGTAAAGATTAGGCAACCATTAGTGTGAGAAAAGCGTCTACAATATGCTGCCACAAGGTCTAAAAACATAAGTCATAAAAAATAAAAGCGATAAGGTAGCAGCAAGATATGGGGATTAAGCGTCAGTCATGGACAGATGATAACAATAGTCGTGCAACCGAAACAACATCTGGGCTAAACCGTCGGCAGTTTCTACGTCGAATCGGTGTGAGTGCAGGCACAGCAGTATTAGCGAGCCAAGGTATGTCTCAAGCGCTTGCAGCCAGTCCTATCGATTCTGATCATAGTACGCAGCTGACTAAAGATGATCTGCCAACTTCGCTGTTGAATGATAGCTCATCATCACAAACGTCACAGGAGTCACTGACGCAGACAGGTTGTATCACGCCTACGATTGAGACGCGGCTTTTTGCTAGCTCTAACGTTGGTGGTAGTGATGAGCGTAATCAGTTGGCATTAGATCGGGTGGCTTGTGCTGGGTTTAAAGTAGAAAATCCTGCTATTACCAATCGTCAGTATTTACGCTTTGCGGGAACGGACTCACAGCGTGCTAGCGATTTTCAAAATCTTGCCACTGGAGCAATAGCCGCGCCAAAGCTGCTGTTAGGTGTGCGCGGTGGTTACGGTGCCATGCGTATATTGCCTATGGTGGACTGGTCGACGCTAGGACGCATTATGAAGGAGCGCGGCACGATACTCGCAGGCTTTAGCGATGTGACGGCTATTCAGTGTGCGCTATTGGCAAAAGGGTCAATGAGCTCGCTTGCCGCACCGATGCTCTATAGTGAGTTTGGTAAAACTGCGCCTGATAAGGTCAGCTGTCAGCAGTTTGTTGAAGTGTTAACCAATTCCAATCTAACTATCAGCATACAAGATGCTTCATTAACCAGTCAGCAGCTACCTGCCATACTGACAAAGGGTGAGCCGAAACCATTAACTGGTACGATTTGGGGTGGTAACTTAAGTGTCGTGTCAGCGCTGGCAGGTAGTGAGTATTTACCGCGTATTGATGGTGGTATTGTATTTCTAGAAGATGTCGGTGAGCAGGCGTATCGTATTGAGCGCATGTTATATGACTTATATCTCGCAGGTGTCTTTAAAAATCAGCAAGCGATTGTATTTGGGGCATTGTCTGGTGCAGGTGAGGATAGCTATGACAAACGTTATGATGTCGCCACAGTCATTCGCCAACTACATGAATTGACAGGATTACCGATATATAGTGGTATGCCTTTTGGTCATATCGGCAAAAAATACAGTTTTCCGCTGGGAGCGACTTGCCAGCTGAGTCCTGATGTAAATGGTGGCTATCAGTTGGCATTTACCGACTACCCAACTATTAAAGCTGATTCTATCCAAGTAGAAGGCTTGTGGCAGACTGCTTAAACGCTAATCACTGTCCTTTTTAAATAGCCAACCGCGAAAACTTATCTTGATACTCTTTAGGCGTTAGCTCTGTCGCGCGTTTGAACAAGCGCGTGAATGAAGAGATATCATCATAACCTACTTGATCGGCAAGCGACTTTATCGATACATCGCCTAACTCAAGTAAGCGTTTAGCTTGTTCAATTCTAACGGCCTGAATATACTCAATCGGTCGCATTGCTACGCAGGACTGGAAGCGCCTGTTTAAAGTGCGCGGGGTAATATTTACCATAGTGGCTAAACTACTGACCTGCAAAGAATGCTGAAAGTTTTCTTCGATATATTCTTGGACTTGTTTAATCAAATGGTCGGAATGTGGCTTGTGCAGGGTCACATTGGTATAGCTATTTTGACTGCCTCTTTTGCTATCAATAATTTGAGTTTTTGCCACCTGTGTAGAAATCTCACGTCCGCAGTAACGCTCTATTAATAATAGCCCCAAATCATAAAAGGCGCTGCCGCCAGCTGCACAAAATATATTGCCCGAATGGTTTGTTGACTCGCTTCTTGAATGGGTAACAAACTGATTCTCTTGTAGATCTACCAATGGAAAATCTGCCTTAAATTTATTGGCATAGCCCCAGTGAGTGGTGGCTATCTTATGATCTAACAATCCTGCCTTTGCCAAAAAAAATGCACCGCTACAATTGCTTGCTATATCGGCCTTAGTATTCGCAAGCCGTACTAAATGTGGCAGCAGCTCACTGTTTTGTTTTAGCACCTTATCAATAGAGTCGCCAATAGTGGGTACGAGCAATAAGTCGCACTCTGTCACGTCTCGGATATCACAGTGGGCTTGCATGATTAACCGATTGCTGCACCTGATATCACCGCCACCTAAGCTTGCAATCTGTACATTAAATCGTGGCTCTACAGACTCATTCGAAAAGCGCTGCCAGCTGACCCCCGTGAATGAAAACAAGTCCAATGCGCCAGATAGTACACTACCGAGCACACCATCGAAGCCAAGAATAATCATTTTAAAAGGTTTGAAATAGGGCATAAGTCACTCGTTTCCTTTGCTGTGCTTACCAAAATAGCCATTATTTGGCTGATTTTAACCGGTTAGACACTCTGTTTATGTCTTATTTGACCATAATTATGTCATAAATGACAATACGGACAGGTGTCAAATTAGACTAATATCAATTGATAACCACATTTAATCAGTTAACGAGAATACTATGGCCGCAGATACCCTCCTAAACGATTTTGAATTACCTTTCCAATTGTATGATGTGCTAGGCACAGAATCACTCACTGAACACGCAAAGTTCTCCGAACATAGCCGCGAGACATTTGATGCTGTATTAGAGACGGCAAATAAGATTGCGACAGATTTATTTTTACCGCACAACCATATTGCGGATAAGAACGAGCCTCAGTTCGATGGTAAGAAAGTCAGCATGATAAACGATGTAAAGGTGGCTTTTGATGCGTTCCGCGAGTCTGGCTTTATCGCCGGTCGTTATAGCTTTGAAGATGGCGGCATGCAGCTGCCTGAGACGGTGATGACTGCTGTGGCAGGTTACTTTATGGCAGCCAATCCATCAACGACTGCCTATCCATTTCTGACCACTGCGGCAATCAACGTCATCTCTCATTTTGCTAGTGATGATATCAAAGCAGCCTTTATGCCGCGTATGCTGACAGGTGAATTTACTGGCACTATGGCTTTAACAGAGCCGCATGCAGGTTCATCACTTGCCGATATCAAAACCATCGCGGTAAAACAAGACGATGGCTCGTATCGCGTCAAAGGCAGCAAGATTTATATCTCAGCAGGTGATCATGAGCTGTCTGACAATATTGTACATTTGGTATTGGCCAAAGTGCCAGGTGGCCCAGGTGGCGTCAAAGGTATCTCTTTATTTGCCGTGCCTAAGTATCGCTTGAACGATGATATGTCTGTAGGCGAGCGTAACGATGTACATTTGACTGGGTTGATTCATAAGCTTGGTTATAGAGGTGCGACTTCTACGGCATTGAGCTTCGGTGATGAAGGCGATTGTCATGGTTATTTGATCGGCGAAGAGCATTTTGGCTTGCGTTATATGTTCAAGATGATGAATGAGGCACGTATCGCTGTCGGTTTTGGCGCTTCTATGATTGGTTATCGTGGCTATCAGTACTCGCTAGATTATGCCAAAGACCGTACACAAGGTCGCATTGCGCCAAACAATAAGCCTGAAGATGATGCAACGGCCATTATTCAGCATGGTGACGTAAAGCGCATGCTGTTGGCACAAAAAGCTTACTCTGAAGGCGGCATCTCATTATGTCTATATGGTTCAAACCTAATTGACCGTATCAATACCTGTGAAGACGAAACGCTAAAAAATGAGCTAACAGAGTTGTTGGATTTGCTAACGCCAGTGCTAAAAGCATGGCCATCTGAGTATGGCCCAAAAGCCAATGACTTAGGTATTCAGGTATTAGGCGGCGCAGGCTATACGCGTGAATATCAAGCTGAGCAATTTTGGCGTGACAATCGTCTAAATCCTATCCATGAAGGCACAAACGGTGTGCAGGCGCTAGATTTGTCATTCCGCAAGTTATGGCAAAAAGGTGGGTTAGGCATTCAAATCCTAAAACGTGAGATTACACAAGATTTAGAAAGTATCACTACGCCTGAGAGCGCGCAACTTGCAGGCAAGCTGATGCCTTACATGGGTCAGCTGCATGAAGTGCTCGTGCATTTGGGCAAAGTGTTGCAGACAGAAGAAGCGCTGACATTGACTGGTAATGCTCAAGCATTAATGAATATTTTTGCCTCAATTGTACTGAGCTGGATTTGGATTCGCCAAGCCAGTAAAGCCGAGCAGCTACTAAGTACGACGCAAGATGTCGAGCAGCAGAATTTTTATAAAGGCAAGATACAAGCGGCCAAATACTTCATCGATTGGGAACTACCATTAGTTAAACGCGACATCGAATTATTAACCAACACCAACTCGGTTTGCACTGATATGCAAGCGGACTGGTTCTAAGAACAACTCTAAGGAAAGAGACATGACAACGATAAACAAACAATGGCGCCTAAAAGCAAGACCTGTAGGCGAGCCAAGCGCTGAGACTTGGGATTATACCGAGACAGAAATACCGACGATTACTGATGGTCAGTTGCTGATTAAGGTTGAATACATCTCTATCGATCCGGCGATGCGGGGTTGGTTGAACGATGCCAAATCTTATATCGCACCAGTACAAATTGGTGAGGTTATGCGCGCCGGTACCGTGGGTGAAGTGATTGAAAGTAAAAATGAAAAATTTGCAGTAGGTGACTATGTCGCAGGTCACGACGGCGTACAGTCATATGCGGTCAGCGATGGTACTGGTCTGCATAAAGTTGATCCGAGCCTAGCGCCGCTGTCTTATTACTTGGGTGTACTCGGTATGCCGGGGATGACAGGGTATTTCGGTCTCCTAAAGACGGGTCAGCCAAAAGCGGGTGAGACCGTGGTCGTCTCTGGCGCTGCTGGTGCGGTTGGTAGCTTGGTCGGTCAGATTGCCAAAATTAAAGGCTGCCGCGTCGTCGGTATCGCGGGCGGTGCTGAGAAATGCAAGTTCTTGGTCGATGAGCTTGGGTTTGATGCGACGATTGATTACAAAAACGAAGATGTGAAAAAAGCACTAAAAAAAACCTGCCCAGACGGCGTCGATGTATACTTTGACAACGTAGGCGGTGATATCTTAAATGACGTGCTTACTCAGATTAATCTACATGCGCGTATCGTTATTTGCGGGGCTATCAGCCAATATAACAACACCACAGCAGTAAAAGGCCCATCGAACTATCTATCACTGTTGGTCAATCGTGCTCGCATGGAAGGCATCGTGGTGTTCGATAATATCAAAGAATACCCAATCGCCATGAAAGAGATTGCTGGCTGGATTCAGTCAGGTGATATGAAAGTGAAAGATCATATCGTTGAAGGTATCGAGACGTTCCCTGATACTTTGATGATGCTCTTTAATGGTGAAAACTTCGGCAAATTAGTACTTAAGGTAGAGGGATAGATCATGACACTGAATACAAATGGAATTGCATCAGATGTAGCTGGCAAACGAATTTTGATCACGGGCGGTGCATCAGGCATCGGGGCAGCAAGCGCGTTGTTGCTGGCCAGCCGCGGCGCAAAAGTCGTTATTGGTGATATGGCAGAAGAGATGGGTGAAGCGGTTGCCAAGCAAGGCCAAGATGCTGGCAACAGTATCGTCTTTAAAAAAGTAGACGTGACCAGTGGTGATGAAGTGCGTGCGTTGTTTGACTTTGCAGTAGAAACGCTTGGTGGCCTAGATGTTGTGGTGAATAACGCTGGTATCGACCACAAGCCTTCACCAATGCATGAGCTAAGTGATGATGATTTTGATCGTAATATCGCAGTGAATTTAAAAGGCGTTTGGCACTGTATGCGTGCTGCAGTCAATTGTATGCTGCCTAATGGCGGTGGTCATGTGATCAACGTCGCATCTATTGCAGGTTTGCGTTCAGCGCCTATGATATCAGCCTACAGTGCAGCTAAACATGGGGTCATGGGTCTGACCAAATCTGCTGCCCATGAGTATGCCCGTGCCAATATCCGTTTTAACGCTGTATGCCCAAGCTTCATTGATACGCCAATGGTACGCAATACCATGGCAACGATGGATGAGCGTACGCAGCAAGCAACGATTAAGGCCAGTCCACTGCGCCGCCTAGGAAACGTCAGTGAAATCTCTAGTGCGATTGCGTGGCTTGCCAGCGATGAAAGCAGCTTTATGAATGGCCATGCCTTCACCTTAGATGGTGGTATGCTAGCGTAACTGTGATCGTTGAGCGCTTTCAGTTTAGTTCATTAGTGCTCGATAATCGCTGTTAGTTTTGACAACGATTATCTGCATTTAGTTATCTGATTTTAGATACATGAATTTAGCGCTCAAGAATTATTGAAAATATAAAGTTTATAAAAATATAAGGAACAACTATGAAAGATTTATTTGATTTAACTGGTAAGGTTGCTCTAGTAACTGGTGCTAGCCGTGGTATTGGTGAGTCTATTGCCCGTCTATTGGCATCAAGAGGCGCACATGTGATTGTCTCAAGCCGCAAAATTGATGCGTGCCAAGCAGTCGCAGATAGCATCAAAGCTGATGGTCACAAGGCCAGTGCTTTCGCTTGTCATGTAGGAGACATGGAGCAAATTGACGCAATTTTTGAGCATATCAAAAGTGAATTTGGTCAAATTGATATCTTAGTTAATAATGCAGCAGCCAACCCTTACTATGGCCATATCTTAGACACGGATTTAGCCGCCTTTGATAAAACGGTTGAAGTTAATATCCGCGGTTACTTCTTTATGTCGACGGCCGCTGGCAAAATGATGAAAGAGCAGGGTGGCGGTGTCATCTTGAATACCGCATCAGTCAATGGTTTAGTAGCAGGCGATAAGCAAGGCATCTACTCAATCACCAAAGCGGCAGTCATTAGCATGACCAAAGCCTTTGCTAAAGAATGTGGCCCACTTAATATCCGTGTTAATGCGCTATTGCCAGGTTTGACAGATACTAAGTTTGCCTCGGCTTTGACTACCAACGATAAAGTCTTAAAAATGGCGCTACACTCAATTCCGCTAGGACGTGTGGCTGAGCCTGATGAAATGGCTGGTACCGTATTGTATCTAGTATCGGACGCTTCAAGCTATACTACAGGTGCGACTATCGTTGTCGACGGCGGTATGTTAGCTTAATTAGCAAAATACAGCATATAAGTTCAAGAACAATTTACTATGAAGAGCCGCATGAGATTCATTTTCATGCGGCTCTTTTGATTTGGTTTTTTAATGGAATGTTTAAGTAATCTTGGTTTTGCACTATCGAATAAATCGCTAATTTTGAATGAGGAACAGCGATATAATGGCATAATAAAGCTGCTAACCGCTACTTGAAAAATATAGGAATTAAGCATGGATTCAGTTATCAAAAATAAAATAAATATGATTTCTCAAAATAAAACATGGCTGTTTGTGCCAGCGACTCGCATCGATAGAGTAGCGAAAGCATTTGCTAGTGGAGCAGATGCGGTTATTGTCGATTTAGAGGATGCCGTTGCGCCAGAAGACAAAGCATCCGCACGTGAAGCATTGCAACAGTATCATGACAGTAAAGATTATCAGCCGATTTGGGTACGTATTAATAAGGCAGGTAGCGAGGAGTTTTTTAAGGACATAGTTCTCTGTCAGAAGATGTCACATTTAGCGGGAGTATTATTGGCCAAAGCTGAGCAAGTAGATGATATAGAAAGCGTACATCAGCTTACCAATTTACCCGTGATTGCACTGATTGAGAGTGCGATAGGATTGTATCAAATCGATAGTATGGCAAAAGCAGTCGGACTGGCCGCATTTAGTTATGGATTTTTAGATCTGTGCAATGATTTGCAAGTACAAGTAGGAACACCTGCCGCAGATATTATCGCCAATCAAATCCGCTATCAACTAATCCTGACGTCCAAAGTGCACCAATTATCGCCACCCATCGATACCATTTATCCTGACTTCAACAATAAAGTTGGACTGAGCGATCGAGTACAGTTATGGTCACAAATGGGGATGTCAGGAATGCTATGTATCCATCCCAAGCAAGTGGCAGTTGTCCAACAAACATTGCAACCAACAGATGAGACTTTGTTATTTGCACAGCATGTAGTCGAGGAGTATGAGCGGAGCGGGCAGGCAGTATTCAAAATAGATGGCGAGATGGTCGATGCACCAGTGATTGAGCGTAGTCGTCAACTGTTGGCAAAGTAGCAGGCCAATCCATATTTAGTTAAATATAAGTAGTCGGTTCAATATAATTTGGTTACTAGGGCGTGTCCTCAATTTAATCGATAGTTATCTAAATGGGTTGAAAACGGCTAAATCTTGCCAAATGGCGTCAAATAGCTGACTATTATCTGCGCTATTTTCCTTGTTTAACTGCGATTTATCTCATTTTTATCGCCATTCTTAAAATGAGGACACGCCCTAGAAAGCCGAGTGGAAGTATTACAAGCAGTATACTAAGCGAGACTGACACCGTACCTAATTTATAGAGGATTGACTATATAATGCTTTATCATAAACCATATCCATTCACATTCGATAACAGCATACTATGATTTTTATTAATAATAATATTAGCCTCAATGATAATGAGGTAGAGATCAGCGCCATACGAGCGCAAGGCGCAGGTGGGCAGAATGTCAACAAAGTATCTTCTGCCATTCACCTGCGTTTTGATATTAATAACTCAAGTCTGAGCGATGAGTACAAGCAGCGACTGATAAATAGTAAAGATAGCCGAATAACCAAGGAAGGCGTGCTAATTATCAAGGCGCAGCAGTTTCGAACGCAAGAGCGCAATAGAATAGATGCGCTTGAGCGTTTGCAAAGTTTTATCACCAAAACCACTTACGTGAATAAAACGAGAAGGCCTACCAAGCCAAGCAGAAATGCCAAACGTAAACGGGTGGATAAAAAGACCCAGCGCGGTAAGACAAAGGCTTTGCGCGGTAAAGTGGATTTTTAGAGAGTTATTTGGTCAATAGTTTAGTCATCTAGCTACTCAACTTGGAAAACTGCTCAATTATATATAGTATAAACTCAGCACTCCATAATAAGATAATCAGGCCAAGTGTGCATATCTATGTCACTGGCGGCAAGAGTAAGGTATAGCTAGCTAGCAGTATCAATATTATGTAAACTGAAATTAAGCTTGTTTTTGTGGACGCAATAATAAGGCGAGTCCAAGTGCTACAAAAGCGACGATACCAGATATCATATAACTGATACTAAAATCTCTAGTGATTTCTGCAAGATAACCTGCGGCTACTGGCCCAAGAGCCTGTCCACCTGAAAAAGCAAAAGTCAGCGCTGCGAGCGCACTTGCCGCCGCCGCAGGCCCGAAATAATCGCCTGCAGAAGCTGCCATGATGACAGGCACACTCCACACCACTAAGCCAAACAGAATAATTGACAAATACAGTCCTGAATGCCAATCAGTCAATCCGACCAAGAGGTAAGCGCTGGCAAGGAAAACAAAGGCCAAAGCAAGCCCAAGGCGTCTACCAATATGGTCAGAAATCCAGCCAAACAACATGCCTGAGAACATGCTAAGCAGTCCAATCCATGCCCATACACCACCAGCCGCCGCTTCACTCAGTTGATACGAGCCAACCATACTGGTCACTATGAAGGTAACGTAAACCATATAAGTAGCGCCATAAATAGCAAAAATGACACCTAGATGTACGAGTAGTTTAATATTGCTACGTTCTAGCTTTTTCTTATTTTTAACAGGTAAGGTAGGTGCGCGCCCAAAAGGGCTTTGGCTGACATTGTCTGGATGATTGCGAATCAAAGTAAAGGTAAGCCAAGCTACCGCAATATTAATTACGGCAAAAATTAGCCAACCTGTCTGCCAAGACAGTAGAGTAGAGATGGGTAAGAGTTTGGGTACGACAAATCCCGATAAAATGATACCAAATCCAGGCCTAGCCATGACCAGTCCTAGAGCAAGCCCGCGGTGTGAAGGGAAAAACCAATGCGACATGACGCTCATCACTGGTAAGACCACGCCGCCGCTACCAATACCCGTCAACACATATAGCGCGCAAAGTATGGGAAAACTGATGGTAAAAGCCATACCGAACATAGAGACTGCAATGAGGAGTAGACTAGCCGTCGCAGTCGTTCGAGTACCCAACCGAGGTAGAATAAAAGGGCTTAGAAGCACTGCAACCAGATATCCTATCAGGTTAGTGAATCCCAAGATTCCACTTTGAGTATAATTTAACCCTAAAGAAGGCGACATGGACGGTAGTAACATGCCAAATGCGAATCGTCCTAACCCAAGTCCACAGAACATTGCTATAGAGCCTGTCGCAGCGACTATCCAAGCGTAATGCAATTTACCCAATCTAAGGGGCGCAGTGTTATCTTGATTTCTTTGATCTGGACTGTCTTGTTGAGTCATTCCGTCAGCCATCACGAATCTCCATCAAGTTGAAAACTCGTAATATATATCGTTACTAAATTTAGATCGTAGGTAATGACTTCCTTGTTTTGAATAGTATCCATTTCACACTCATCCTTTTGTGCTTAATCCCTATCAGTCCTTTATTGAATACGCTTATATTCTAAGCATACTCATGTCCAATAAAATTAGTATAACCGCACCTGAACGTTCGTTCAATGAATGTGTAAAAAATCCTTGAAATGATTTACAGGCTACATTGTTATATTCACGCATAAAGAAAAAGCCAGCCCATTTAGATGGCTGGCATTCTGCTTGCTGTTCCTGACAGTTACCTACTAACTACTGTTTTTTGGCTATTATCTAATATCAGTTTATTAGCTAGCCAAGTCGTTTACTCAATTCAGGAAAGCGCTTGATCATAAATAGCATCAAGAGTAACGCCACAACTGCGATAGCAGCACCTGTATATCCTACGCTAGATAGTGAGATGTGCGTCACGGCATAACCACCAAATAGTGCACCCGTACCAATCCCCAAATTAATAATACCTGAGAACATCGACATCAGCATGTCTTGCGCATTGACATCGACCATGATGACTTTGGCCTGCATTGAGATAATCAGTAGCATGAGTGCCGCGCCCCACAGTAAGGCGATAAAGCTGAGCGCCCATACAGAGGTCACTGCTAGCAATAGCGCCAGCATAGACACGAGCATCAGTATGGTCGATATCAGCATCAATCTGGTATTGAACCGATCGCCCCAACGACTAAAAATCACACTGCCTACAATTCCTGCTGCCCCGAATAGTAACAGTACAAAAGTCGCAGCGTTTTCACTGATATTACCGACTTGGCGCATGAATGGTTCTATATAAGAATAAGCCGTGTAGTGGGCTGTAAAGACCAATAAAATAAGCAGGTATAGACAAACCAATAAGGGATTTTTAAGGAGTTCTGGAATCTTTCTAAAAGATCCTTCAAACATACTAGGTAGCGTTGGTAAGAGTCTCGCTTGTAGAATAAATATAATTGAGGCGATGACGCCAATACCGCCAAAGGTCGCACGCCAACCAAACCATTGTCCAACTAAGCGTCCTAGCGGCACACCCAGTACCATTGCTAACGACGTACCCGTCGCCAGTACGCTAAGCGCCATGGCTTTTTTGCCTTCAGGCGCGACGCGTATCGCGATTGCAGCTGTGATCGACCAAAATATTGCATGCGATAACGCAATCCCAACCCGACTAATGAGCAGCACATCAAAGCTCCAGGCAAATACCGACAGTACGTGACTGGCAATAAATACGGCAAAAAGACCCAAGAGTAAACGTTTGCGCTCAAATCGACTGGTCAATAACATTAGTGGCAATGACATCGCTGCGACAATCCAAGCATAGAGTGTCAACATCCAACCAGTCTCTGCCGTCGTAATAGAGAAGTCTTGGGCAATGTCGCTCAACAGCGCCACAGGGACAAATTCTGTGGTGTTCATAATAAAGGCACTAACGCCCATCAAAAATACTTGAAAATACTGAGTTCGGCGAGCGTTTGAGCTGGCCTCAAGGTTATGTGTCATAAAATCCAATACAGATGCAGATACTACGTGTGATAGGTCAAAGTGGGGTAGGCTTAATTAGAATACAAGGTTTGCGGGGCAAGATAGCAAGCCCACGTCGATCGTGAAAGGTGTTTTTTGATAAGGATTGTTAATTGAACGTTTATTGAGGATGCTTGAGCAATATGAAACTTATGAAACTATCGCTAATGATACTTAATGCGTTGGGATACTTGCTAATGATTAAACTACAATTCATTTAAAAAGAAGCGACACCAGTTGTCGTATAAGGTTTTAAACAGCTTTATTTTTATGTGAGCTTATACTATATTTATTAGATCAGGCAAAATAACATGAGATAAAAACCAGTTAACCCTCGGAGCGCAATGCTTCACTTCTTAACTGAGTTTTTAAACGCTATCTTAGTGATGTTTTTCCGGCCATGTTATTTACGTTTTATCCTAAACTTCTGCGCCTGTACAAACCCAAAAAATTATATTTATTAATAAACGAAAAACTTAGTAGAAAAGAGCTCGTTAACATTGCAAAAATATGAGCGATGTAACAGCGAAAAACTGTGGCTAAAAAGCCTATCAGTATTAAAAAAATACTGCCTTACCAGTTCGATTAATTTACTTAACTTTAGAGATAATGACGTCATTTAAACAATGGCGAATAGGCTCGGTTGGCTTAAAATCGGAATTTAGAATATAACAACAACGAAAAACTGCAGCTAAACAACCAGTCAAAATAATAAGGATATAAATATGACGATATTAACGTATCAGTTTGAACAAAAACGGTTAGATAATTTTAAGTGGTCGGGTGGCTCAAAGCTATCCGGTATAACGGCACTAGCAAATGATGAGAAAGGCCGAATACGAAAACAGCCATTGTTTTACCTCGAAACGGTTTCTGTAGACAGTTATGAAGATGATATTTATTTCGTGAATAATACCGATGAGACGCTCAGTTGGGTAGCGCCTTTTAAACCCTATCGAAATATAAAAGAAGCCAGAGCAAAGCTAGGCGATACCAGTGATGAAAACTTACGTAAAGTGACCCTCTATAGTGATGACATGGATCGTTTATACACGAACGTACTGCCTAAGCAGGGCGTGCGGATTGGTAGTACTCATATCATGTACGACAGTGATGCGATGATGCAGTGGTTTATACATGTGCCTTATAAGGGGCCAGATACTCATTATGCGATTTGGAAATTTAATATAGTGGAAAAGGGCGGGATTCGCGGAACGTATCCATTGCTATGGGATGATTTTAGTAAACCCTCGCATATGGTGAGTTGTGACTGTCTGTCTGAGCAGGCTGATATGCCGATAGAGGTCAATATTTATGAAGAGCGCTGTGCAATGCTTGACAGGCTTATCGGTTCATTTGGGGTGTCCAATGCTATATTCATATTGGCAATCAATGATGTGCTCTATCGTTATGGCGTGGGCTGGAGCGCGCCCTATAGCGAGTCGGATATACAAGCGCAAGACATTGCGATGAAACTAACAGAACAAAAGCCAGAAAATGCAGAAGCGGTGAAAGCCATTGTCCAAGCGGTTTATGATTTTTGGTTTAACGAAGGTTTTGCAAAAAATATCTCAATACAGGCTTGTGAGGAGCTTTTAAGCTTGTACCAAGCGCAGGTTGCCACCCAAAAACCAGTTTAATTTATAAGCCAAATGATCAAGAAAAAACCTAAATAACAATTAAAAAAGAAGAACCTTATGATGTTTCCTATTGAAAACAATGATACGTTTTTACTGTTTTTTCATGGTCTCGATTCAAGCAATGAGACCAGTAAATATAGGTGTATCACGCGTGAGCCAAAATACTGTCAAACGGTCAATTATCGAGAGAGTTTTGCAGAAATATTTGAGATTTATGATGCCTTGATTCGCGAGAAAATCGCACAGTACCCGCGAGTGGTGTTGGCAGGGCATTCGCTTGGTGGTTGGTTTGCCAATCATTTTGCCCATAAATATAACTTGCGCGCGCTATTGATTGCGCCTTGTATCTATCCAAATGAGGTATTAGCGGACCGTATCCCTGACGTAGTTGATATGAAGCTATCTTTTCCCACAACCAATACCGAGATGGTACGAGTTATGGTAGAAGTCGACGATGAAAGTCTTGATGTGGCAGTCGCTAGACGAACCTTGGTAAATCTGCCTGAGTGCTGGGAAGTCGATTATTTTGAAGGCGGTCATCATCGTATCGCTCGTAGTAGTGATATCTGGTATCACGTAACTCATCTGTGCGAAGATCCCATCGTTTGGATGGATGAGGCAACATATTATGGTGAAGACTGATAGCGAGTACAGTCAAAAAACCAGAGCAGCTAATGGATAAATAAACCGCTTAAAATAATCGATTGACATTAAAGACGATCGGTCATAATATCTATGCATGACGATTACTAAGCCAAAAGCCCGTCGAGGGCGTCCACCCAATGTTGAACGCGAGTTTACGGATACCCGTGAAGCTCTCTTAAGATCTGGGATGGAGATGTTGACAGAGCAAGGTTTTGCGACCACTGGTATCGATGCCATACTCAAACGCATCAATGTGCCTAAAGGTTCTTTCTACAATTATTTCAAAAACAAAGAAGCATTTGGACAGGAAGTGTTGCGGCAGTACGCGTTGTATTTTGCTCGCAAGCTAGATCATTGTTTTCTGAATGAGCAAGTATCTCCCATGCAGCGTATTAGTGACTTCGTTGAAGATGCAAAGTCAGGAATGATCAAGCATGAATTTCGACGCGGCTGTTTGGTAGGCAACTTGGGTCAAGAGATTGTCGTGTTGCCTGAGAGTTTTCGTTGTGAGTTAGAAGGTATATTACTTGATTGGCAAAAGCGTTTAGCGGCTTGCTTGCGTCTGGCAGTACAACAAGGACAAATACATTCTCATAGTGATTGTGATGAGCTTGCTGCTTTCTTTTGGATTGGTTGGGAAGGTGCGGTTCTGCGTGCTAAGTTAGTACAAGATGTCAGTCCATTAGATACTTTTTTCCGAGGTTTTGTAGCAGGAATACAGAAGTAATTTTTTATATATACTTTTAGACGAACGGTCTAAATTATTTTTTACTTATTTATAGACGATTGGTCTAAATAGGAGCTACTATGTTTAATGCAATATTAATTGAAAAAAATGACGATGTTTATCAGTCTAATCTGACTGAGATGCAGGATACACAATTGTCAGAAGGCGATGTCACGGTTCGTGTGGCATATAGCACGCTCAACTACAAAGATGGATTAGCCATTACTGGCCGTAGTCCTGTGGTACGTCAATTTCCAATGGTTCCAGGTATAGATTTAGCGGGCACTGTCGAAACAAGTAGCCATCCTCGCTACAAAGCTGGCGACAAAGTGTTGTTGAATGGATGGAGTGTGGGTGAGAAGTATTGGGGCGGTCTATCACAAAAAGCGCGATTAAACGGTGATTGGCTTATCCCGCTCCCTGAGTCGATGACTGAACGTCAGGCGATGGCGATAGGTACAGCAGGATATACCGCAATGCTTTGCTTAATCGCATTAGAGCGTCATGGACTCACACCAGAGCGTGGCGAAGTATTGGTGACGGGTGCTAATGGCGGCGTTGGCAGTTTTGCCATCGCACTTCTAGCAAACCAAGGTTACTCTGTCACTGCGTCTACGGGTCGCTTAGAGGAAGCAGAATACTTAAAGAGCCTTGGTGCAACGACGATCATTGACCGTGCTGAATTAAGTAGCCCAGGACGCGCACTTGGTAAGGAAAAATGGGCTGCCGCAATTGATTCTGTTGGTAGTCATACGCTGGCCAATGTCTGTGCCAGTACGTGTGAAGATGGTTTAGTCGCTACTTGTGGACTGGCTCAAGGTATGGATTTCCCTGCTACTGTTGCGCCATTTATTTTACGCGGTGTCAGTTTACTTGGTATCAATAGTGTGACACGACCTTATGATGAGCGTGTAGAAGCATGGCAGCGTTTGAGCACAAGCTTGGATATGAAGCAATTGGATGCAATCACCAGAGAGATTGGTCTAAGCGAAGTCATTCCGACAGCAAGTGAATTGTTGGATGGCAAGGTTCGTGGTCGAATAGTTGTTGACGTCAATCGTTAGGCTATCAAGCATAACTTTTAATACTTCAACCTTAACATTTCAATATTGAACCTCGTGTTAGCACATGAATAAATGATGCATCGAAAGGTCTAAGATTGAATGCGCAAAGTGAAAAATAATTATTCACAAACGGTCACAAATATCGGTATTTATTTTTTGTCATCTGATGTGCTATCATCGTTGAACGAACTATCGTGGGTTTAACAGTTTTGTTATCGCCGACCATGACAATAGTCTCATGGCGGCGTGACAAACCTTGCAACTTCCAGCACGATATAAAACAACTCTGGTAAAGCGCATGAGCCTGTACTCCGACAACCTCATTTGTGCCTGATTTTTTGCCTATCTGGGCGTATATCATACTTTTTCGTCGGAGTAACAGGAGTCTAAGGTGTTCAATATCATGAGCCACATTGCTAACCCATCTAAATATACCCGTCGTTATCACTCACGCCATTCTCTAGCGCAATATATTATCAATCAAATAGAGTCGCTTGAGCTGCGCCCGCAAGATATCGTCAAGCAAATGGGCTATCCTCTTAAACACACCATACCTGCCTATGACCGCCTGCGCCATGTACTGTCAAGCAAATTCCTTGGGCTTGATGGTAGCTATATGGATAAACATTTTACCGCTGATGAGTTTTTAGCAAAATTGTTTGCCGTGCTTGAAATACCGTATCAGCCATTCGCAGAAGATATTGCGCAGATTAAATACGACTTGGCGAATCACTCTAATACGCTACCTAGATATAGCTTACGAGCGGAAGTGGATTTCACATTTACGAGTGCTGATAACTGGATGTCTCGTGGTGCGGCTTCACGTTTTGCGCAAGTACACTTGCCTAGCGGTTTTGCTAAATTAGACGATGGTGCTCGTAAATCAGTGATTCAAGACAGCATCTGCGAGCATTATCAACAGTATGAGGGCAGTTTGCCATACGACGGTATCATCAAAGGCTATCGACTGACTATTGAACAAAATAACCATGTGGTCGACCATGCAGAGTATGGATTGCCAAAATCTAGCAGTATCTAAAAAACTTTGAATGTATAAGTAGTACGAGCTGTTAATTACATTGATTGAATAATCAAATTGACTAAAAAAATATAAAAAAGCCTCACTTTATCGTGGGGTTTTTTACGTTATGTTTTCTTGTAAGAGTCAAACACTGCTAAATATCAGTTTTATAAAATTCATTTTAGGCTTTAGGCTTCAGGTTTAGAGATGGCCCGCCATAAAATCACAAACAACGCATCAAACTCTGTATTTAACGGTGTTTCTGTTTGGCGAATGGTATGCATTAAACCAAGTCGACTGATAAACCCCATAAACACATCGAAGAGTATGTGCAGTGGGACAGTGTCATTGAGCACTCCGCGATTTTGACCATCTTCTAGTACCGCCAAAAACGCTCCAATCAGCTCTTTATTTTCGTAGATTGCGATATTACGTATCCGTGATGCCGACACAGATGAGAGCACCATCACTGCATCTGGGTGCGAGTCAACAAAATCAAAACATACCCACAGCGTCTTTCGCAGACGATCTTGGACGCTATCAATACCCTGTAAATGATCCATGATACGAGCAGCCAATCTGCCTAGCACAATATCCATAATGGTATAAAACAGCGTTTGTTTGTCGCCGAAGTACTTATAAAGCGTTTGCAGTGAGACATTTGCAGATTTTGCAATCTGTGCCATCGTCACCTCATTTGCGTCAAATCCTGCAAAGACCTTACGAACAGCTTGCTCAATTTTCTCCAAAGTTGCAGGCCGCATATCGGACAGGCGCGCTAGAGATCGAGTTTGCGTAAAGCTATCTGACTGACTAAAGGTGTTCATATTTATCACTTCTTGAAGTATTAGCTATTTGATATGTCCTACCAGTTAAATGATTTACTCGCTAATCTAACGTGATTACATTAATAAGTAATGTAAATTACCATTTTCATTTAATTGATTGCGAAGTGGTTTTTCATGACCTAGTATAAGACTCAGTTGTCAGTAAATACAATGAATTTATAGCATTTAGATAACGGTAATATAAATTACCATAAGTTGGTTTTCTACTAAAATAATTTAGATACCGTCGTTGTTCACTTAACCTTGTCAAGGATAGACATTATGAGTATCGAAAAATTCACTCCAAATTGGATGACCGAAGAGCATCAGATGGTGCACGACAGCGCCCTTAAGATGTTTCAATCTTGGGATCCCAAAGATGAGCAGTGGCGCAAAAACGGCATGATAGATCGCGATGCGTGGGAAGAGGCGGGCGAGATGGGGTTTTTGTGTGCGGCGATACCAAGTGAGTATGGCGGCGGCGGCGGTGATTTTGGTCATGAGGCGGCGCTTATCTACGCACAGACTGAGGCCAATCAGTCAGGATTTGGCGGGATGGTGCACTCAGGTATCGTCGCGCCGTATATTTTAGACCACGGTACTGAAGAACAAAAACAAGCGTGGCTACCCAAGATGGCAACAGGCGAATACATTGGCGCCATCGCCATGACCGAACCTGGTACAGGATCTGACCTACAAAACATCAAAACCTATGCAGTAAAAGACGGTGATGACTATATCATTAATGGTTCAAAGACTTTTATCACCAATGGACAGCATGCCAATCTGATTTTACTAGCCTGCAAAACAGACCGTGAAAAAGGCGCGCAAGGCGTGTCACTTATCATTGTTGAAACCGATAAAGTAGAAGGGTTTGAGCGTGGACGCAATCTCGATAAAATTGGTCTGACCTCTCAAGACACCTCAGAGCTATTCTTTAGCAATGTACGTGTGCCACAAAAAAATCTACTGGGTACGGTGGAAGGCATGGGCTTTATCCAGATGATGCAGGAGTTGCCGCGTGAGCGTTTAATTATTGCGTTATCTGGGGTTGGCTCGATGAAGCTTGCTATCAATCTAACACTAGATTATGTAAAAGGCCGTGAAGCCTTTGGTAAACCTATTTGGAAGTTTCAAAACACGCGTTTTAAAATGGCTGAATGCTATGCCGATTATCTTGCTGCCAGCACCATGTGTGATGCGGCAGTAGATGCGATGTTAGATGGCAAACTGTCTGTACCGCATGCCTCATTGATCAAATACTGGGTCACCGAAAAACAGTGCGAAGTCATCGACGAATGCGTGCAACTATTTGGTGGTTATGGCTACATGACAGAGTACCCTATCGCTCGTCTATATGCCGATGCGCGCGTACAAAAAATCTATGGCGGTACCAATGAGATTATGAAAGAGCTAGCTTCACGATTTATGTAGACGCTTATATTATAAGACTACGATAATTATTGTTTATTTACAAAATAAAAAAAGGATTTTTTATGACTGAGACTGCATATATTTATGATGCGATCCGCACGCCACGTGGCAAAGGAAAAAAGGACGGCTCCTTGTATCAGGCATCACCGATTTGGCTGACACGCATCTTATTAAAAGAGATGCAACAGCGTCACAACTTGGATACCAGTTTGGTCGACGATGTGGTGCTTGGCTGTGTGACGCCAGTGGGCGAGCAAGGTTCTGATATTGCCCGCATTGCTGCTATTGATGCTGGCTGGGCGCAAAGTGTGGCAGGTCTTACCTTATCTCGTTTTTGTGCCTCTGGTTTAGAATCTATCAATTTAGCTGCGGCCAAAGTCATGTCAGGTATGGAAGACATGGTAGTGGCAGGCGGTGTGGAGTCTATGAGCCGCGTGCCGATGGGCTCTGATGGCGGGGCTTGGTACATGGATCCGCGAGTCAATGAAGCGACGCATTTCGTACCGCAAGGAATAGGTGCGGATACCATCGCAACGCTCAAAGGCTTTAGTCGTAGTGATGTCGATGCCTTTGCCACCGAGTCGCATCGCCGAGCGGCACAGGCTTGGGAGAGTGGCTATTACGACAAATCGGTCGTCCCTGTCACCGATATCAATGGCATGATGCTATTGGATAAAGACGAAACCATCCGTCCTAATACCAATGTCGAGACCTTAGCTGGGCTAAAGCCTTCCTTTATCATGCCGGGAAAAATGGGCTTTGATAGTGTGATATTAGACCGATACACCACGATAGAAACCGTCAATCACGTGCATCATGCAGGCAACTCTTCGGGCATCGTCGATGGTGCGGCCATCTGTTTGGTCGGTAGCGCGGCAGCTGGTCAAAAAGCAGGGTTAAAACCACGCGCCAAAATCACGATGGCGTCAGTCATTGGCTCAGAGCCTGCCATTATGCTGACAGGTCCGACGCCAGCTTGCCAAAAAGCTCTCGATAAAGCGGGCATGCAAGCTTCTGATATAGACCTTTGGGAAATTAACGAAGCCTTCGCTGCTGTGCCGATGAATACCGCTGATGATTTTGGCATCTCGCTTGATATCGTCAATGTCAATGGTGGTGCAATCTCCATGGGTCATCCGCTTGGAGCAACTGGCGCGATGCTAATGACGACCGTCCTTGATGAGCTAGAACGACGCGATCTACAGACCGCTATGATTACGCTATGTGTGGGCGGTGGTATGGGAATTGCCACCATTATCGAGCGTGCTTAACTTTTTTCTAAAATAGACTGAAAACCAATTAGACTAAAACGCAATATACAAAGAATCATTTAAGGGATAAAAATGATGACAAATAACCAGACAGTAGATAGCGTAATGGCCATTAATGAATTAGAAAACTTCTCTGCCCAGCGTGATGACGACGGTATCGTCACCGTCACGATTGACCAAAGCAAACGCAAAATGAATGTCATCGGTGATGGCTTTACGGAGTCGTTCGCCACAATAGTCGATAGTTTCATCAATGATGATGCAGCCACAGGCTTGATTCTCACATCGGCCAAAGCAACCTTTGTGGTTGGCGCAGATATTGATCAATTGAACCAGATAAAGACAGCCGAGCAAGCATTTGCACTGACTGAAGAATTAAAAGGTAGTTTGCGTAAGCTTGAGACCTCAGGCAAACCTGTCGTCGCTGCTATGACAGGAAGCGCATTAGGCGGTGGTCTAGAGCTTGCGCTAGCATGTCATTATCGTATTGCCATTGACACGCCTAAGACCAAGCTGGGTTTGCCTGAGGTGAAACTGGGCTTGCTACCTGGCGGCGGTGGTACTCAGCGCTTACCTCGATTGGTCGGTATTCAAGCAGCACTGGAGCTGATGACTCAGGGCAAAGAATTACGACCATCTACGGCAAAAGACATTGGACTTATTAATGCAATAGCCACTGATCGAGCAGACATGCTGAAGCAAGCAAAAGACTGGATCCAAAATAATCCAAGTGCGCAGCAGCCATGGGATAAAAAAGGTTTTAAAATTCCTAGCGGCGATAGCAAGCATCCGAAGGTGGTTCCTATATTCTCTATCGCCCCAGCCATGGCTAATCAGAAGTCACACGGCAACTACCCAGCGATTACTCATATCATGTCTTGTGTGTTTGAAGGGTGCTTAGTAGACATCGATACAGGGCTTGAGATCGAGTCGCGTTATTTTGCAGCTTGCGTACTGTCCAATGAATCTAAAAACATGATCAACACCTTATGGACGCAGCTGAATAGCATCAAAAAAGGTCAGTCTCGGCCTCAAGGATTTGAGCAGACCCAAACCAAAAAAGTCGGTATCTTAGGGGCTGGTATGATGGGCGCAGGCATCGCTTATGTCACTGCCAAGGCAGGGATAGACGTCGTGCTATTGGACACAGAGATTACCAATGCTGAAAAAGGCAAAGCGTACTCTGCTAATATTTTGGATAAAGCCATCAGCCGACAGCGCGCTACCGGAGAGAAAAAACAAGCTCTCCTAGAACGCATCACGCCAACCGTCTCTTACGATGATTTAGCTAATTGTGATCTCATCATCGAAGCGGTGTTCGAAAATCGAGAAATCAAAGCCAAATGTACCCAGCAGAGTGAAGCAGTGATTTCAAACAAGGCCGTCTATGCGTCTAATACCTCAACACTACCGATTACTGGGCTGGCAAAAGCCAGCACGCGCCCAAACCAATTTATCGGTCTGCATTTTTTCTCTCCCGTAGATAAGATGCCGCTCGTTGAGATTATCATGGGCAAGCAAACCGACGATGCAACGTTGGCCAAAGCTTTTGACTATGTTGTGCAAATAGGCAAAACGCCTATCGTCGTCAATGATAGTCATGGCTTTTATACCTCCAGAGTATTTGGCACTTATGTATCAGAGGGCATTGCGATGCTAGGAGAGGGTGTGCATCCGCGTAGCATCGAAGTTGCCGGTATGAAAACAGGTATGCCGATGCCGCCCTTAGCATTGCAAGATGAGGTGTCATTGAGCTTAGCATTACACGTCAGCGAGCAGCAGCAGGTAGATATGGCAGCCGAAGGCAAGTCCGTTGCTGTGCGCCCTTCTTACGAGATACTAAAGACGCTGGTCAATGACCATGGGCGCGAAGGTAAGAAAAACGGCAAAGGCTTCTATGACTATCCAACAGAGGGTGATAAGCATCTATGGCCTGAGCTGATAAATCTATATCCGCCAAAATCAGAGCAACCGTCGCAGCAAGATTTGGTTGATCGGCTAATGTTTATTCAAGCCAATGAATCTGCCAAATGCTATGAGGAAAATGTCGTGCGCTCAGTTGCCGATACCAATATAGGTTCTATCTTTGGTTGGGGATTTGCTCCGCAGCACGGGGGCACGCTACAGTTTATCAATGCAATGGGCGTGAGTGCGTTTGTTGAGCGTAGCCGTGAGCTGGCTGCGAAATATGGTGAGCGTTTTGAGCCTGCTCAAATCTTGCTAGATATGGCAGCCAAAGGCGAGGCGTTCTCCGATGACTGACATGCATTTATCAAATCATGATCAAATGGCAGACTGTCTACAAGGGTTACGAGTGATCGATCTGACTCGTAATCTACCTGGGCCTTTTGCTACGCGTTTGCTTGCGGACTTGGGCGCAGACGTCCTTAAAATCGAACCCAAACAGGGTGACCCTGCTCGAGTATTTGGTGAGCTCTTCGCAGCTCTAAACCACGGTAAGATGACCGAAAAGCATGACTTTCATGATCCCAAAGCGATTGAGGCGATAAAAGCACATCTGAAAAAGGCTGATGTGATGCTAGATAGCTTTCGCCCAGGTGTCTTGGCAGAAATGGGACTAGATGCTAAGACCTTGCATGTCATCAACCCAAAACTAGTAATAGTGTCAATCACTGGCTATGGCGTAGCAGATTGTCATTCAACAGAAGATGCTGACTCAGAAGATGGCTCTCAAGTGAATCATGACTGGGCCAATAAGGCAGGTCACGATATTAACTTTATGGCTATGAGTGGTGTGCTTGACCAGCTAAAAACAGCGCAGGGTGAGCAGGCCATGCCTAATATCCAGTTTGCGGATTTGGCAGGTGGTAGTGATACAGCAGTGATAGCACTGTTGGCTGCCGTATTTGCCGCGCAGCGTACGGGCAGGGGACGACACACTGCTATTAGCATGACGCACAGTTTGTACAATCATATGGTCATGCCAAAGGTCACAGGCAAACTAATTCAGAGCCTTTCAGGAAATGGCTTAAACGACACTCTACTGCCGCAGCATGACTTTTTGGGCGGTGCATTGCCATGCTATCGATTGTACCAAACCGCTGATAAGCGGCATATGGCGGTTGGTTCCTTGGAGTTGAAATTTTGGCAAGGTCTATGTGAGGTATTGAAGCTGCCGTCGCTTAAAAAAATACACTGGCAACTTGGTATCATGCCCAATAGACCTGAGAGTGAAGCTGCGTCCAACACAATCGCGGAAAAGTTCGCCGGTCAAACGCTTGAGCATTGGCAATGTGTATTTGCAGCAACAGACATCTGTGTGACTCCTGTGTTGAGTTTGCATGAAGCCAAGGCTCACCCTTTGTTTGCGCATCAAGATGAACATCATGCGACGTCAGGGTGGCAGCAAGTGAATTAATAATTGGTATGTCAATAGTTCTAGAGACAAGTGAAAGTTAGATTAGCCCTTGAAGACGATACCAATCCGCTGCTGGCTAGCATCGTCTTTTTAGCCTGTATTATTCTGACTGCCTGTCTAAACCAGAGTGATTGAACTTGTATATTTATAACTGTCTATCTAAAATTGCCTGAATAAGAGACAATACGCCTATAAATCCTAAAGTCTTACGGTACTAAAAAAATAGTAGCACGTTCAAAGGCTCTTAGAGATTGATCAACACAGACATTTAATAAATTTAACTTAAGCAAAAAGGCAGTTCTGAATGACCAAACATAACCCGTATAATTTTTTACCTTTGCAGCCAACAGGTAGAAACGAGACCAATACTGCTAATACTTATGCTCCTGAAGATATGATTAAAATATACGAGCAGCAGTTTCTCATTCAAGTGCCAGAAGAAGAGCTGACCGAGTTTTTGCCAGCGTTAAAAGCATTCTATGATATCGACAACCATACCTTAGATGTCAGTGCCATTATTTTTGATGCAATCGCAGACTCTGCTATCATTTATAATCATAAAATCAAAGTCGGCGACTATCAAATATTAGGTGAGTTGATAGAAGAAGTGATTGAATATGATGAAGAGAATAAAAGTGATGAAAGCACTGAAAACGAAGAAATTCAAGCCTATACATTAGAATGTCAACGTACATTTTTCATCAACGATGTAGAAATACCTTATCATTTCAATCTATTTATTTATGGCGATGGTTATTCTACTTTGACCAAAAAAGAAACCGTACTAGAAAAAATGTATTGGTTTGTCAGAGGTAGATTTGAAGAGGATTTATTAGATGACGCTGAAGATAATGACAGCTTAGAGTCTATTAATGCGCAACTGGCCAGTTTAGGTATTAGTGAAATGGATCTGACGACTGTGGATGAGATAATCAGCTATGTAGAAGGCAGTATCATTGACGATCTAATGGTGGACGAGCTTAATAAACTGTTGGATGATGCTGAATAGTGAGTAAGATAAGTTAGTAGAGTGATCAGCAAAAGAACAGATTTGAAAAATTATATAGCTGAAAAACTAGAAAAAAGCCTCACTGCTCGTATGATGAATGGTGAGGCTTTTTAAACTCACAACCTCATAAATAAGTTCTTTCGTCATCATTCAAAATTACATGACGCTATACATTTCTAGGTTTTTATCCATCTCCCCTCAAAGGGTCAGTCGATTTCCTATATAATGTGAGCTATTTCGTTATTGTTGATCCATTCAATTTAGGCTTTTTTCTTAGCAAAAAACGCTTCTTATCAGGTAAAACGGTGCTTTATGTTCAACGCTTCCTCGACTCGTTTAAATAAATACATCAGCGAAAGTGGTATTTGCTCTAGGCGAGACGCTGACCGCTTTATTGAACAAGGTAATGTATACATCAATGGCAAACGTGCGTCGGTAGGTGATCAGGTAGACGCTGGTGATGCAGTAAAAGTCAACGGGCAGCTTATTGAGCCACGAGAGCCTGATGATTTTATTTTTATTGCGTTGAATAAGCCAGTGGGCATTGTGAGCACCACGGAAAGCTCTGAGAAAAATAATATTGTCGATTTTGTACGACATAGTTTACGTATTTTTCCGATTGGTCGTTTGGACAAAGATTCTCAAGGTTTGATCTTTTTGACTAATAACGGTGATTTGGTCAATAAGGTACTACGTGCTGGCAATAATCACGAGAAAGAATATCTAGTTACAGTAAATAAGCCGTTAACAGATAGTGTTATCGAAGGTTTGGCGGGCGGTGTGCCGATGCTTGGCAAGATGACCAAAAAATGCCCAGTGACTAAAGTAGCTCCTAATGTATTTAACATCACTCTCGTACAAGGTTTGAACCGTCAAGTTCGCCGTATGTGTGAGCACTTTGGCTACGAAGTCGTCAAGCTTGAACGTACGCGGATTATGAATGTAAGTCTCAAGGGTCTTCCTGTTGGTGACTGGCGAGACTTAACCCCAAAAGAGCTGTCTGTGTTACTTAAATCTGTAGAAGATTCCTCTTCGCAAGATAATCACTCAAACAAGAAATCTCGCAATGCGCCACGAAAGAAACCTCGTGCTGATGCTTCGTCAAAGTCAAAACCATCTACAAAATCAGCAGGTGCAGCAAAGGGGCGTAACAAATACGCCAAGGATGATGCTAGAAAACCAGCAGGTTCTAAAAGTAGGGATGGACGTCCTACTGGTCGTGGTAAGCCGTTAGGCAATAATGGTAAATCTGGAGGCAATGGTAAACCTACTACCAATGGCAGGCGTCCTTCAAAAGGACGAGGCTCTTCACGGTAATAATTTTTCACAATGTGACGGCTATATTTATTTCTGAAATAGCAGTAAGCTAAATAACTTTAGTATTAATGAGATAATATTATGTTTAAAATAAAAGTAGAGCGCGTTGTCAAAAAACCGATTGATGAAGTATTTGAAGCACTGAGTGACCATGCCAGTTACGGCTCATTTAAAGCGGTGGGAGTGGCTAAGTTAATAGCTGAAGGTAATGAAGAGCGCAATGGCGTTGGGGCTTTACGTAGCATTCAAACGGGACCCATTAAGTTCTGGGAGCGGATTACAGCGTTTGAGCGTCCTACTCATATGCAATACCAAATCGAAAAATCTAAGCCCATCAAAATGCGACATGATAAAGGCATCATTGATTTAAAAGACTTGGGCGATGGCACCACACACGTGACTTGGGTATCTGAGGGTCGATTGACGGTACCATTGCCATTAGTCGGTCGCCTATTTGACCGTCAAATGCAGAAACAAGGAACCATAGGGTTTAGTGGCATACTCAAATCTATCGAAAGCCGCTAATCTAGCGGCAATGTTGGATTTTCTGATATCACTCTCTAGTGATGGCTTATTTTATTTGAGCTATCACCGTCAGTTTTAATCTGCTTTATTCTTAGCAGCTTCAATCTCGTTAAAACGCGCTAACTGCTCTGGCGTTGCTTTTTGTTGATACTTCTCTTTCCACTCGGCATAAGGCATACCATAAACAAGCTCGCGCGCATCCTCGTATTCGATTTCAATACCACGCTCTTCACCAGCCGATTTATACCATTTAGATAAACAGTTACGACAAAAGTCGGCAAGGTTCATTAGCTCAACATTTTGTACATCTTTACGTTCGTCTAAATGAGCTAGTAAGCGACGAAATGCCGCTGCTTCTAGCTCAATGTTTGATTCTAATTTTGCCATAATATTTTCCTAATTGTAGTTGAGCTACTTCTAAACCAACATGATACTAACGACATAAATATTGCGCAACCTATGTCGTTCTATATTAAAAACGTGCACATCGAAACTCATCATAGCTTCGGCTCATTTGTTTAAACCTTTTTAATCATAATATTAAACCATGCTTCATCTCTATTCGCTCTTTGATCAATCGTAAGCCAAGTTTCTTCTTTGAACTTATGATTGATTTTTTGCTTTAAGGTTTCCCAGCGTTCTTCATTCATATCGCAGAAAAAACGTCCATCCTCAATACGGTCTCTATTGCCATATTTAAAAGATGCGTAAAAATTACTTTCATCTGTCAGCATGGTGAGTAAGTTATCTACTAATTCAGGAAGCTCTTCATAAGGTACATGAAGCAGCGAAGCACATGCCCAAATACTTGTAAATCGTTTATGCCACTTCTGAAATGGAACTTGCTCGAAAGTTAAGCATTGCCAATCAATAATATCATTGTTATGAGTTTTTGCCCGTTCAATAAGCTCTTGACTGCCATCAGTCGCGGTAACATTGAAGCCTAAGTTAGCAAAGTGAATACTGTCACGACCTGAGCCGCAGCCTAAATCTAGTATGTTTTGCTGGTGTACTGGTCTAACAGGCAAGTTGTCTATAAAGGGTTGGTATAGTCGATGCATATCCACACTAATGGTTTGCTCAAAGAATGAATTTGCGTTGCTATTATAAAAATCTAGGGTATTTGATTGATTTATCATGGGCTATATATCGCTGTTCATTATTAGAAGAGACTACTTCCTTGTTGTCTAGGTTGCCAGACATGAATCAAATGTTCTTTTGAAAAGTTGAAGGACTTCTGCAAAAACTGTTGACGTGTCTTCTCATTTATACCCGTTTGATTGATTAAGGTTTCGCGTAGTGGGTGGTGACTGCCAATCAAATATTCGTTGCGTGTATGTAGTCTTTTCAACAACTCAATATTAGGTAATTTAGCAGCTTTACCATCTATACCACGGTTGCAATTAGAGCAAGCAAGCACTAAATTCCAAACCCCATCGACATTAACTGGCCGACAGCAACCAGCGGTTGCTACTTGGGCTTTTAAAGTATGCGGAAAGAAGTGGTCAACGTCTGCTAGCATCACGTCATTAGAAGCAATACTGATTTCTGTAAAGCAGTAAAAGCATCTGCTCTTTTGATATCCGTTTAATGCACCTCTTGAACTGGTAATATCAATGCGGCAATGTTTATTATCTTTAGTAAATAATTGTTTGGTATCTTGGTCAAATTCAACTGAAATTAAACCTTTACTAATATTGAGCTCCCACGCTTTTTCTACCAAGTTCCAACGTGACTCTGTCTCTAAATTTAGATTTTTAGCCGAATTATCAAACACATGAAATAATTTGAATAAGTTATCTGTTAGACGTATTCCTTTATTTTGTTTACGCTCGTCAACAAAAAACTCTTCATTAATTACATCATAAAAACGTTCTTGCACTGCTTTAGTATTGACCACATGAAATGCGTCCAAAACGTATTTAAATCCTTCTTTATTCGTGACATGAATGAGTTCATCTTCGCTAATCTGTTGATGGTTGAATTGAATGCAAGCATTGATAAACTTACTACTACTAAAAGTGCTCTGTTTAGGGCTATGTTTTAGATGTTCACATAGATGTAAGGCGTAGGGCAGCGCTAAATCTTCGAGCGAAATCAAGTCAGAATCTCTCTCTAAGCTGACATCGATTAAAGTTTTGGCAAGCGCGAATTTATAAGAAGCAGTGTTTCTACCAAACAGAATAATAGCTCGCCAGTAATTTTCTAGCGTGGGCTCAACGTCTATGAAGTTCATGAATGGCTCAATCTGTCGTTAATTGGAGTGGACTGTGGTGATAGTCCATTCTAATAGTACTATAACTTTGACAATTGAAATGATATTTCCGCTTTAGATGGTTAGTTCGAAATGGTCACGTTTTGGTCACGGTGCTGATTGTTGAGCTTTTAATATATTAGCTAGACTTAGCAATTAGACTGAATAGCTCATGTTGAAAAACGCTACAGACCTTGAAAATTAGACAAAAAAAAGCCTCACTGTTAAGTGAGGCTTTTTAAGTATCTGGAGCGGGAAAAGAGATTCGAACTCTCGACCCCAACCTTGGCAAGGACGCCGACCAAAGTAACATTGATGTTAATAAACCTGAAGTCTATTACTTTAAAGGGTTTCAGGTTTTTTTATGTATATAAATATTTATGAATTTTATGAATAATAATGATATAGATATATTTATGGACACTGCTATAGTATGGTAATATGACACCAACCAAAATACTATAGCGTGCCTGCCCTATCGACTATAATTGGTTTTGTACTGTATATGCGTTTGACATATGGATTAACGATTATGGCTAAAAATAATAAAGTAACTGATAAGTTAGTAGTGCATGAATGCGCTATTAAACCTTATCAAATATTTTGCGAATTAATCGAGACTGAGTTTAGTGAGTTTTCTGCAAACAAAACATTGTTTCTTGAAGTTGTTGATATCAATGACCAGTATTGGTTTTTTGATGGGTTTAGAGAAGTTAGTATGCTGACTTATTCTAATAAGGTTTCTATTAAACGAGTTAATCTATTTAATGCTGAAATAGAAAGACGTGCTTGGTCTTACTTGATAGAAGAGTTGAGAAATTTGAACCCTATCAATCCTAGAATTTTCGAAGCTATAAAAAACAATATGCCCATCTCAATACAACGTACTTTACTAGGGAGGGCACTGACTATTCAGTACGTGTTAAATGAAAAAAACTTAAAGCGTCATCATTATGATTATCAAGTGAGACATATGCGTAATCAGTGTACTAGTGAAATACCCTCGTTCTCTGAGTTAATTGATGAGGTGCGCTATGCTGATAGTAAGTAATGTGGAAAAGTTAATACCACCCACTGATGATGTTTATACCGATGAAATTAGTAACTTCTTTTTAACTGTCGCCAGCTTAGTCTCAAAGGACTTTATGGACATCACCATTGAGGTTGAACAATTAGAGTTTTTGACTTCAGTATGTTTAAAAAAAATATATAACTCCTACAAAGGCAAGCTAACTAAGCCCGAAAATTTGACTCGAGCTTTTATTGCTAGTACTTATCACTTACCAGAACTTAATGCTAGTAACCCCAGTAAAGAATGGTTGTGGGTCGCTAAATTGAGCCATTTACTAATCTATTTTGCTCAAAATGACTTACCTAGACGTATTGGTGAGACCACGGTTGAAGCTAGAAAATGGATGAATCAAGCAAGTAGCAATCACGGTATTTGGCAGCATTGCTATACAACATTACAAGCTGATACGTTAAAGACTACTTATGAAAGGTTTGAAGGTTATCGAGTCAAACTAGAAAGCAATAATGCTCTTACTCTCAAGTCATTTATCAAAATTTATAGAACCATCGATTTTGCATTCAACAATAGGGATAGCATAACGCGCACTTCCTTAGGCAGAAAACAGACTAAACAGAGCAAAGTTGATGAGCCAAAAACTGAGTATGTGACGCAAATGGATGTGGACGATGATACTGATGAGCTAGTATCAGTCACAAGTTTTGAGAAAACAGAGAGTGGTAATGATATTAATCGTGAACGATTAGATAACCCAAGGCCTGATTTCAATTATATCGAGCAAAAAACGCTAAAAGAAACTGAGAAATTCTCAACAAATCAGATTTATCGAAGGACGCGGGCGAAATTTGCGCATGCAAATAAAAATGAAAGGTTTGTAAGTAGCAATATCCGTCAGTTACCATTAACGGCTATTCAAAATATAGCATTTAAATTGTGGCAGTGGTTCGTTGACTATAATGACAGTGAAGCTGATAGGGACAAAAAACGAGCTATAGCTTATTTGCTGCTTTCTCTATACACGGGTCATTCAGTCGCTAGATTGGCTAATGATATTAATAATAATTATAAAGAAATAATTGATATTAGTGCTCGTAAAGCAAAGTACGAATTTATCATTAATCTAGATATCACGCCACTACGCATTAGAACGACAGGAATAGAGTCAGTTATTGCTAACCGATTGACACAGTTCAAGCTACCAATACCTGAGGCATTGGGCGTCTTTTTAACCTATAAAGGTTATCCGGATTCAGTATTGATTAATGAGGTCATTGCTGATCTACGAGCAACTTTACAGCTGCCAGTTATTAGTTTGGGTAGAATTGAAAAGTCGCTGTACACCATTATCATTTATGAAGTTGGTAGTACTCAACTAGCCACTATCATTACCTCACGTAACAGTAGAAAAAGAGCTGATACTTGGTATAGCTCGCACGATATTAAGAAAGTGAAAGAGGTCTATCACAATGCGATTAAAATTCTTACAGATCGCTGTCACAAAGAGAAATCCAGCGTCGTTGAATATTTATCCAAAGTAGCACTCAGCGATGATGCTATTGGCAGTCAAAACAGCCCTGACTATCCGATCGTCAGTTTATTCATTAACTATCTGTATCAAAAGGTAGTAACCACCACAAATTATAAAGAGAAATTCAATTTTTACAATTTATGGCTTTGGCATATTTCTCTTTTACTAACTTCAATAAGAGCGGTAGAAGGCGCACCGGGTTATCTAAACCAAATAAACTTGCAAGCAGGCATCGCTTGGATTTCTGATAAGGAGGAGCGAGCGACCGCTAACAGTCAGCGCTTAGTGCCTATTTGTTCATTTTTGACAGAAGCTATGCAAAATTTCTTACGTTATCTAGAAAGCTTTGCTAAGCGCTATGGACGCTTAGATTCTAATATTAGCACTGAAGTGAATAAAATCTTTGATTACCAGCGGCCGCTACTAAATTTTATAGATAAAAAAGGCGAGTTTCATGCGCTCAGGCCGGCTATTATTATTAAAGAACTAGATAGTCGTTTTCGCTTTAAGCCAGATTGGACACGCCATGTGGGACAAAAGTTTTTACATGAGCAGGGAGTAGCTGAAGCAGTCATTTTGGCGATTTTTGGTCATGAAATGATGGGCCAAGAAGCGTGGAGAAAAAATTCAGCACTGGCTATAGGGTATATAGTAGCCGCTAAAAAACCTTATCAGCAGCTGGCAGTAGAACTGGAGTTACAGCAGGTAATTTTATGACACAGTTAAAGACTTTACATGGTCATTTGAGGCGCTCAGAAAAAGCGCAGGATAAGCGTAAGCAGGTATTACAGTATACAAAAGAGATATGCCAACATGCTTGGAATGATTTTATTAAAAAGCATCAGTCGTCAGAGGTGATAATAGACGAGCAGATTTATGATTTATATGAAACGCTTCATAACGACATTAAAAAGACCGTTTCATCACATCTTATCCCATTTGCACTATTTGAGCGCAAGCGTTTTTTCGATAACATTAATGAATCGCGTAAAAAAAGACACCTGCCATTATTACCAAAGCCCATCATTGCTGTACGTCCACAGCGCCCAAAAAACATCAATGATTTTGATGAGTTTTTATATCTGACTAAAGCCCAGAATGTTGTTGCACAAGCATTTGATAAGTGGCAGCAGAGAAATACCTTTTCATTACTTGAGAGCGTCAGCTGGTTTTTATTCTCACTCATTAGTTTTGCAGGATATAACGATGAGCAGATACTCCAAGAGGTTTATGACTATCTAGAACAAAAAAAGCCTATTTATCAGATGTCTGATGACATGCTGGTCATGCCGATCAGACTACTATCATCCGACTATGGCAATGAGCTTGTTACTACAGAAAATGATTTAGATGAGGTGTATCACACACGCCTGATAATTATAGATGATATTAGCCGTTTGTGGCTGCTCAAGCTACAACGCCAGCGTCAAGCGCAAAGCGACTTTCCTAAATACCGTCAAATTATTAAAAGGCTAGGTGAGTTTGTTGGAGAGAACTTCACAGTTAAATCAATCCATAAATCTAACTATTTACAGCACATTGCAATCTCTGCCAGACGTGTATTTGGATATTCAACTGGTCCAAGTGCTAACAGGTCAGCAAAAGCAAACATCAATATCAACATCGCAACTACTTAGGTATTTTCAGAGCATTAAAACATCCAAGGTGGTTCTGTCTGATGAGCATGTTAGTAAATTAATGATCGGGCCTAGTACTAGTAACAATAGTGATAACGCACTTGATGCTGTCAAAGTCGAACGGTTTAGGTCTGATGCAGTTAAAGAGATACGCACGATACTTAATAACGATAAAAAACAGGTTCAACCACAGCTAGTAAGTCTACTAACCCAAAACCTATATCCCAATCAACAACGATTGGTTAGATGGATGTTGGATCTGTGTATTAATGGAAGGAAAATTAATACTTTAAAGCGGTATTTGTCCGAGATCGGGAATGGATTTATTGCGGGGACACGCACTGCTGACTTTTTGCAATGGTCAAAACATGACTATCACTATATATATAACGAAATTATTGCAGAAAAGAACCCAAATAAATTAGGGTATACAAAAACAGTTATTTGCTCGCTGCATGATTCTTTAAAGAAGCATAACAAAGCGCCTGAAATCGACATTAGAGGAGGCGGTGATGCGCAAATAGTGTCGAGCTACCTGATTCCTCAGAAAGTTTATCATACTATTCTTGATTGTATCGCTGAGCAACAAGTGCTGAGTGAGTACTATAAACAAGCGCTTAGTATTGTGACAATACTGTTATACCGTACTGGCATGCGTATCAGTGAGATTTTGGGACTACAAGTTACAGATATCGAATATGACAATCAAAGCTTTACTGAATACAACGTTATTGTTCGCCCTAACGCGCATAGAGACTTGAAATCAGATGACGGCACACGGCGAATATATTTATCAATATTACTTTTGTCAGAAGAGCTAGAAGATTTTAAAAGATTCTTTCACTTAAAAAAGCGACAGTCTTCTCGTTACTTATTTACTTTAGCGTATCAGTCCTCTGTTATGTCTCGTTATAGTATTGAGCAGCCACTAAAACGCATACTAGAAAATACTGCTTATCACGACATTACTCTGCACAGCTTTCGTCATAATGCGATATCAAATATGGCGCTTATACTTAGATGTAACCCAATGCTAGTCATGCAGTTCACAGATTATGATGAGATAAAAATCTATGATATTAAAACTCATTTTTTAGGTAGGGTACGCAGCGTCTCGACAAATTACTGGGATGCACTAATGGAGTTTGCCGGTCATGCCGATCTCATCACGACTTTTAGCTCATATATTCATACTGCTGATATCATCGCAAGTCATCAATTGCAGCAGGCTAAATTGTCCCTGCCTTTGGACGTTGTTAATAAGTTGATTGGCACCAGTCGTATGGACTTAAAGCAGCATAACAAAAATGCTTTGGAGAGCAGGGACAACGCTGTTGATCTTAATCGAATCAGACAATACGTGAATCGTAAGGTTAATTGTGAAAAGTTAGTGCTTGCTAATAAGGTGAAAGTACCACTATTAAGTAATAGTTCTATTGATACTGATAAAAAGCAGTATTCAGCAGTGTTTGGTAGATATAGTCGTGAAATGATAGAAAAGCTTTTATGGGACATTGAGGATGGTCAAACGCTAGGTGAGGCCAGTAGTTTAAACTTTAGGTACGATGATGCGTTGATGATTTATGAGCGAGCATTGAACTTAGTTAAAGATACTGAGGGCAATCTAAACCATAAACTGGTCTCTAAAAAACGTAAACAACGCTCTGACCATATTTTACTAGCGCCAACACCGCTGCATTACCATGAAGAGCAAGCCTTAGTGAGCTTATGCTTTAATAATCTTGAAAAGTTATATGAGGCTAAGGAAGGCCGGCGTAAGGTGAAAGAGATGCTTCAAGTCTTTAATGAAAAGGTTAATAGCTCTAAAAGTGAGATTCGTTTTACTTTTAAGCAAAAAAAGAATTTCTATAAGTACTTAAGTACTATGTGTCAGATACTACCAAGTAAGCATTGGCGCGTTAATATCAGCTGCCTTAAGTCAGAGCCTTATCTCAATGAGAAGAATAAAAATGTATATCGCTCTGTTGTTGATAAATCAGCTAAGCTCAAAAAAATAGAAGAGTTTGAAAAGGACATGCCTGAATTCGAAGGTGACCTAATTTATTTAGACACTTACAACGGCTATTCATTAACACTTATTAGTCCGCTACAGAAAAAGGGTAAGGCAAAATTATCTTCTGCTTTGATGAGTTATGTTTTGCATTTTTTGCTCATCGTAGATGGTTTGACTGATTGATAGCTCTTAAGTTTAGTTGTATGGATTTGACAGCAGGAGTCAGGTTACTTGATTAAATATTTTTAAGTAAGTTTCTACAGGATTTACAGCTTCTGCTTTAAATTTCGCACTGTATTGTTGCTTTTTCTTAGTCATGGCAAATTCCTCATCAAATAGTTAGTTTACCAAGTTTACTTATAAAGTTCCTTCAGCATAGATTACTTTGAAAACTGAACATTAATCAAATTTTTCTTGTTATATGTGTTGATTTGTTGCAACATAGTATGTTGCTAAAATAACTGTTTGTAATATATTGTAAAGCGATGAAATATCCTTGCCTTCTCAATATTATCATCTTGAAATTCATTTAATTAAGATTTGGAAAAAATATGATTGATATCATTAAAAGACCAGGAGGAGCTCTAGCTACTCGTCCATTACATTTTATATGGATAGCAGACTGCTCAGGTTCGATGCATGGAGAGAAAATAAGCTCATTAAATTTTGCTATTCGAGAAGCATTGCCTGCTATGCGATCCGTAGCAGATGAAAATCCAAACGCTGAAATCTTGTGTAGAGCTATAAGCTTTGATACTAACGCTAAATGGCATATTAAACAGCCGACATCTATTGATAAGTTTGATTGGATAGACTTACCAGTTGGGGGACTAACTTCAATGGGCGCAGCGTTAAAGTTGGTAGCTGAAGAATTAGCAACAGAGAAAATGGGTGATAGAGCTCTTCCGCCAGTTCTAGTTTTATTATCTGACGGATCACCTACTGACGACTTTAATAGTGGTCTTAATGCAATAATGGCTCTACCTTGGGGTAAAAAAGCAGTTAAGTTATCTATTGCTATAGGTGCTGATGCCGATACAGACGTTTTGCAACAGTTTATCGGGCATGATGAAATGAAACCTTTAATTGCTAAAAATGCAGCACAATTGGTAGATTTCATCAGATGGGCTTCTACTGTCGTATTAAAAGCTGCTTCATCTCCTGATAGTAGAACGCCAGGTCAAAAAGCCTCAAAAACAAACGTTCCACTACCACCGCCACCCGTTACCGATATTGACTCACCATTAGATGTTTTCTAGTAAGGAGCAAGCTTTGTCCACTTCCGAACTCAAAATCCCTATTCATACCTTGTCTCAAATAGGCGCATCTCATGTACGTCAAAACAAACCTAATCAAGATCATGGTAAGTGTGATTTTCTAATATTTGGTGATGAGATATTACATATTCTATCTGTATCTGATGGACATGGCAGTGAGCGTAGCTTCAGGAGTGATCAAGGCTCTAGAATTGCAGTTGAATCTACGATAAAGGTATTAAAAGAAATATTTTTTAAGAACCTTTCAGTCAGTGAGCTAAAAACACAAAGCGACTTCATTATCGGAAGAATAATCCATTACTGGAAGCAGGAAGTAAAGCAACACTTTTATAAGAATACTTTGACAGAGTCAGAAGCCACTCTGTTTGACGAACAAAATCATACTGAAGAGCAGGTGACTGAGAATATTGAAAGAGCTTATGGCGCTACTTTGCTTCTCGCAGTTATTACACCAAATTATGTATTATATTTACAAATTGGTGACGGTAATATCTATGCTATTGAAGCATCAGGTAAATCTAACATTCCTTTTCAACCTGATTCAACAATCATAGGTAACGATACACACTCTCTTTGTGAAAAAGATGTTAGAAAATACATTCAGATAAAAATAGTACCTCATGATGATCTGCCTAATTTTGTTTTTTTAACGACTGATGGTCTTCCCAATAGTTTTGCTACAGATGATGAGTTTTCTTCGGCTGTTGAAGGCATATATAAGACAATTTGTGAGTATGGATTAGAAACTGTTTGTGAAGAAATCCCGCGCTGGCTACAAGAGTATACAGAGCAAGGTTCAGGAGACGATATTACTATTGCTTTCTACTATAGAAATAGACTTAAAAATAATAATACTCTCGAAGTAGCACAAGAGATAAGCCAAGAAGTAGCACAAGAGACAAGCCAAGAAGTAGCACAAGAGACAAGCCAAGAAGTAGCACAAGAGATAAGCCAAGAAGTAGCACAAGAGACAAGCCAAGAAGTAGCACAAGAGATAAGCCAAGAAGTAGCACAAGAGACAAGCCAAGAAGTAGCACAAGAGATAAG
>NZ_JBNNFX010000009.1:96014-120424 GCF_050267985.1 Psychrobacter sp. NPDC078929
GAAGCCAAGAAGTAGCACAAGAGACAAGCCAAGAAGTAGCACAAGAGACAAGCCAAGAAGTAGCACAAGAGACAAGCCAAGAAGTAGCACAAGAGACAAGCCAAGAAGTAGCACAAGAGATAAGCCAAGAAACAGCACAAGAGATCAGTTCAGAAACGTTAGAAAGTGCTGATAATTCTTCAAGAAAGGTGAGGACACCTTTCCTGAAGAATTTCAGAAATATTTTCATTAAAAACGATTAATAACTGGACTTCTAATAACTTAACTAATAATTTTTTGTTTTGACACAATTTATATAAGTCTACTTTTCTTATACTTCATAGGTGTATTATGAGTTTTTTATTAAAAATAAATCAGCAGCTAACACTAGAAAGTGGTAGCAAATGTGTAGTGAATCAGTTCATAGGAAGTGGTGGACAAGGAGAAGTTTACGAAGTAATAGTAGACAATGAAAGCTACGCTCTAAAATGGTATTTTAATGATCAGGCAACCAAATATCAGGAAGAAGGTATCCGCGCCCTTATTAAAATTGGGAAACCTAACGATAGTTTTTTATGGCCTATTAACATAGCAACGTCTGAGAGTTCTAAAAGCTTTGGCTATATTATGGAGTTACGTCAACCGGAGTTCAAAAGTTTGTTTGATTTAATGAAAAATCGAATAAGCCCTACTTTCCATACGCTAGCCAAAGCCACTTATAATTTAGCAGATAGCTTCAGACAACTACATAGTAAGGGCCTATGCTATCGTGATATCTCTCATGGCAATATATTTTTTCATCCTGAAACTGGTGAAATTCTCATATGTGACAATGATAATGTTAGTGTAGATAACAGAGAAGATGAATCAAAGACATCAGGAGTTGTAGGTACACCTCGATTCATGGCGCCTGAAATAGTGAGAGCGGAAGCTTCTCCTAATGCAAATTCAGACCGTTTTTCTCTTGCGACTCTTCTTTTTTATATGTTGTTTACTAGCCATCCTTTAGAAGGAGAAAATGAGGCTAACATTAGGTGTTTTGACCAACCTGCTATGGATCAAATATACGGAGTAAAGCCAATATTCATTTTCGATCCTATTAATACTACTAATCGGCCAGTGCATGGTTATCACGACAATGCAATTTTATACTGGGGAATTTACCCAGACTTTCTAAAAGATATTTTTGTTAAAGCTTTTACTGAAGGTCTTGAAGCAAACAAGAGAGTAACAGAAACTGAATGGATGAACGCTTTAATTCAATTAAAGGATAGTATCTTCAATTGTAACTGCGGAGCTGAGAATTTTGCAAATAAGGAGCAGAAACCTTTGAGCTGCTGGAACTGCAGTAAAATTATCCAAGACACTAGGTTACAGTTTAAGCGTAGCTTTGTAAGTATTAACCCAAACACTAAATTATATGGCCATCACCTAAGCCATAGCACACCTTACGATCTTGGTGAACCGCAAGCATCTATTGCAACTCATCCGAACGACCCTAGTATATTAGGATTAAAGAACCTAGGGGAACACCCATGGAAAGCGCATTCTACAGCTAATGATATGCGTGCTATTGATCCCCAGAAAAGTATAGTTATCAAACTAGGTACTACAATTGATTTTGGTAAAGTTGAAGCAGAAATTATTTAACTTTATTCTTTCGTAATTAATTAAATTTTCTATTAATAGTTATTAAAACTAATATATTATTACACAAGGGTTATAGTGGAACTAATTAATTTTTTACTACCAAAAACTGAACTAGATTGGATATTTTTCTTAGCTATAGCATTTTGCTTTGTCATTACAATCATCTCCACTTTCATAGTACGAAGGTCAATTGATAAGGCACTAGATACTTCTAGTGCTTCCGAGTCTTTTACAGATGAAGCTAATATAAGTAATTACCTTGCAAATGATAAGTGGGATAAGGTTTTTGAAAATGGTGCGGGTTTTGTTCTAATACTTGGTTTACTAGGTACATTTTTAGGTATAGGGCTTGCTATTCAAGACGCGAGTAAGGTTATAGTTAGTTTAAATAGCTTTTCTAATGGTGCTGCTACATCTAATGCTATGGACACTGTTGGAAAACTAGCTCCTGTTCTTTCTGATATTGGTACTAAATTTAAAATTAGTGCATGGGGAATTGGATCTCATATATTAATTCGTTTGATAGTCCCTTTTTTTGGCATTGAGACAATACGCCAGAAATTTACTGCCGATCAATTGAAAAAAATAAATTTTGATAGAAAGCAACAAAAAGATAACTTTTATAAAGAAACCGTAAAGTTTTTTAGAGAAAATAAAGATATTAATCTTGATATATTAGAACAATTGAATAGGGTAGCTAATATCCCTGCTAATATTGATTCTAGTTTAATGGCTTTTACAAAGTCTATTGAAGACTATAATAAAAACTCTATTGAGTCAGCTCATAATTTTGTCAATATAGTTAATGATTTGAAAGTAGGGTTAGATAAACTACTTCTTGATATTGATAAATCTGTTAAATCTATAGATATAAAGGCTAATGAAAGTTTTACAGATTTAAACTCTTTAACAAAATCCATTGTTACAGACAGTATGAAAAATTTAACTGAAACTAATAATCAAGCGATAGAACTCATAAAGAATCTTGAAAGTTTTCTTCATGCAGATAATTTCACTTCCTTAATAAGTGATTTAAATATTACTAATGAAAATCTGCACTTTCTAACGGTATCTATATCAGAAATACGATCGATATTTTCGTCAGAATTAATACCTATTTTTGAAAGTATGAATAAAATTAATGAATTTCTAGATATTAATCTAGTAGCTACAGAAGGTTTGAATGCTAATTTGAAAACTAATGAAGAAATATTATTCTCGCTCAATAAGAGTTCAATACTAATGGAAAAGGTTAATAGAAACTTATTAAGATCTACTATAGATCGGCAAATTAAACTAGATAATTAATAGGTGTCGTAATAATGAAGCAAAATGATTATTGGGTATCTATAAGTGATTTAATGTCCGGTGTAGTAGGGGTTTTGGTTTTATTTTTTGTCATAACTATCTTAACTATTGTGGGAGCACAAGTAGCTGCTCAAGAAGAAAAGAAAAGAGGCGCACGAGAAGTTGTACAAAAGCTTAGCGAACAAAGTAAAGATAAAGATACGTATCAAGGAATAGAATTTTTTTCAAACAATGGCCTTATTAGATTAGCAGATAGCAGTTTTTCTCAGGGCAGTGCATGTATTAACCAAAGCGGTAAAGATTTCCTACGACAGCAAATGTCAGAAATTATCATCGATGAACTGTCTAAGGATAGTCAGCTTGGCGTTCAAATTGAAGGTCATACAGATATTGTGCCCGTTAGCACATCTAGAACAAGTAATGCGCGTACTTGTGCTCCATTTGATGATAATTATACTCTCTCTGCTGGTCGTGCACGAGAAGCAAGGAATGCTTTATTCTCTGACGTTGAAGGTACCAAAGCTGATTGGATGAGTAGAGTGTCAGTAGTAGGCTATGGTTCTGACAGACTAATTGATCCTGAAAATCCTGAGTCACATAAAAATCGAAGAGTTGAAATTCGATTTGTTAATATAGATGATTAATGTATCATTATTTTCACAATCTTACAGTTGAGATAAATGAAAGTTTGCTTCAGGATGTTTGTTTTTAGCTGCTAAATAATACCACTTTTTAGCTTCATCTATATTAGGATTGCCATTGGTAGGATATTGGTAGCTTTGAGCTAAATAGTATTGTGCTTGGCTTGAACCTTTCTCTGCTGCTTCCTTATATAGTGCTAAAGCACGTCTTTTATCTACACTTACGGAAATACCATTTTCGTAAAACCAGGCCATTTTGTATATTGCTTCAACAAAATCCTGTTTGTATAGTTTTTTATAGTTTTCAAAAGCCTTTGATTCATTTTGTTCTATACCAAGTCCATATTCATAACAATTAGCCAGGTTGTATAATGCATTTAGATTACCTTGTTTTGAAGACTGCTCATAGAAATTCTTTGCTTCCTTATAATTTCTGCTAACTCCTATCCCTTGATCATAACAAAGCCCGACGTAGTTTTTTGCCTCCGCATGATTGGATTTTGCAGACATCATAAAATAATCAAAGGCTTTTCTTAAGTCTTTTTCTATAACCTCTTTAGAATCTTCTTGTACTATAAAACCTTTTAAATAAGCTTTTCCTAACTCAAATTGTCTTTCTTTATTTCCTTTAGCTGCAGCATTCTCCAGTTCTTTTAAGGTACTACGCTTCTTTTCATGTGATTTAGTACTATGTATAATATTTGACCACGTGTAAATTGCCTGAAATGCTAGATCTCTCCTAACACCATAGTCTTCAATCATTTTTGCTATTGAGTTTTGCTCAAAAAAACTATCAACTCTACCGATTTCTAGCATTCTACTAGGAACTCTCATCTTTGCTGCTACTAATAATGTGTTAACCTCTTGAGTGTATTTAGCATCTATACACAAATCCATAAATACGGCCTCAACTTTACGATATTCTTTAAAAAATTCATTTTCAAAGTTTGATAAGATATAGTTAATAGCTTCTGATGGTTTCATAATACCTATCCGGTTAAGTTAAGAGCTTATTTAACGTAATAACATGCATGACAAGGAGCTTTTTTAGATGATAACTAGAAGTTGAGTTCGTTCAAATTTTAATTGAAGCATCAAGGGACAATCTCTCAATGTGGTAAAAAATTCAAGTTTTAGTACCTAATATTGTTTATATGCGTAACGCCCTTCGACTATAATGTAAGAGACCTGAACCCTGTTGTCAATCCCGTAGAACTAAACTTGGGAAATTTTAATTACGCAGCCTGACGATAATAATCAAACTACATTTGTCTTGGCGGTTTATAGCGCAAACCCTTTTGGATTCTAGTCTGATTGTAGTACAGCTCGATATATTTGATGATATCGGTAATAGCAGCAAATCTGGTCTTATAGTCTTGCTGATACACTAATTCGTTCCTCAACATGCCCCAGCGGCTTTCTATTGGCGCATTATCATAGCAATTGCCCTTACCACTCATTGAACTTTTAAAATGATGCTGTTTGATAATCTTATGGTAGGCATGGCTGCAGTACTGGCTGCCTCTATCAGAATGTACAATCAGCCCTTGGCCTGGTCGTTTGTTTTTGATCGCCATGTTTAATGCATTGCAAACTAGATCTGCCGTCATGCGTTTGTTGATGGCATACCCGACTAGCTCTTTGGTGTATAAATCTTTTACTTCTACTAAGTATAGCTAACCCTCGCTTGTCCAGATATAGGTGATGTCACTGACCAAGACTCATTAGGACGCTTAGCATCGAACTGCTGATCCAACACGTTTGGAACCATTTTATTATGGTTTGAGTCCGTAGTGATTTTAAAGCGTTTGTGGCGAGGGCATTTGATGCCATGTTCTTCTTTGATACGTCTGACCATGTACAAGCTAATGTCATGGCCTTGCTCTATGAGCTTTGCATGCAGTCGCTCAACACCATAGCACTCACGAGTTTCACTGTGAGCGGCCCTAACCAGTAGCTCAGAATGATTACGATGTATCTGTTGGTCACTGATATCACGACTCAGCCAGTCGTAATAACTTGATGGTTTAACACTTAGCATGCGGCACATAGTGGTGATGCTAAAGAAGTACTGGTTATCTTTGATAAAGGCGTACCTGACTAACTGTGCTTTGCAAAGTACGCCGTCGCCTTTTTTAATATCTCTCGTTTCTCTTCGGCTACTTTAAGCTGTCGTTTGAGCTGCTTTATTTCCTGAAGAGCCGTCATAAGATCAGGATCATATTGTTCTGTGCCGACAAGCTTGCCTTGATTGGCTTTGTTGTTCCAGTTCGATAAGGTTTGCATGGCGATGCCAAGCTGCTCTGCAGTCGCTGAGATATTGCCGTTATTATCCGCTATCTTCTTGACGGCCTCGGCTTTAAATTCGTCACTGTAGCTTCTTACTTTCTCGGTTATGATAAACTCCGATTAATACGCTTAGTTTACCAAGTTTACTTGTACGGTTTCTTCAGAATAGCTCATTACCTACACTGCACATTAAATTGAACATAAGGCACAATCAGATAATGACTACTCTCATTGCCATAATAACCAGCTCTTTCATACCAAGAGATATCCTGCTGATAAAATAGGGTAGTCGTAAAGCCAGCCATCAATAGATGTTGATTACCTTGCCCTTGAGAAGAATATTCTTTAGAAAAAGCTGTTGAGAACTGAGCAATTTGTTGGCCTTTAGCTGAGTAAAAGCCATCGCTTTTCCTATCTTGTCTATAGCAAGCGACATCAAACAATCCTAAAATATCATCTCTCGCTTTCGTCCAACTATCACGGCAAAAAGTCTGTTCTACAAACTTGCGGCCTGCATCATTAACTAGTGCGCGCGACGTCAAGACCAGCTCATCCAAACGCATAAATCGATGAAAAGTTAGCATTGAAGGTGGACTAACAGCAGGCAAATCAATTTGCTCAGCATGAGTAAGTAATGTTTTAGCTAAAGTTGGGTGATGCGTTTTATGATGGAGTAGTAAGCTCAAAGTTTGCTTTGCCCGCGTCAGTGCTACATATAACGGTCTATCATGACTATGATCTGCCTGAACGTTTGAAGATGAGTTTAAGAGTTGATCATCAATGACATAAACATGATCAAACTCCATCCCTTTCGCACTATGATAAGTGATTAATATAACCTGTGTTTTATCATCGTATAGAATAGACTCTATCGTTTGTAATACCTGCTCATAAGTCACGTTTTCCATATCTTGAGTGCAACTAATAATTGCCTCCCAAGCTTTATCTAAATGGTTTAAGCCTTGCTTGACCCGCCAGCATTCCAAAAATTTAGCAACATTACCCTCAATAAAGTCTAAACGTTTCGCGCTCAAATCTTTAAATAGCGCTTGTCCTATAAAGCTATTTATGGGAGTAACTTGCTCATTTTCATTATAGCGCTGACTACTAATATTTAGAGCTTCCAAGTAATGCTGTATGGCATCAAAATATGACCATTTAGGGGCTAGTACGGCTATGGTTTCTGGCGCTGCATTTTTTTGTTCATTACTTGCTAAGCGCTGCTCAATATCAGACGCGATCCATGCTGCCATGTCAACGCCTTTGGTCTGCTGGTAGTAGCTATAGCGAATAGGACTACTAGGATAGGGTTTAGTTGCCTTGATGCTATGCTCAGCCTGCTTTAGACGCTCACTACTTGGCAATGTAGTAGCTATAAATTCATTGGCAAGCTCGACTATATTATTAGCACTACGATAGTTATTGAGCAGATAGTATTTTTGCTCAGTATTAACATGGTAGTTGTCTGCAAACTGCTGGATATATTGAATGCTAGCGCCACGAAAGGCGTATAGGTTTTGGTCGTCGTCACCAACCACCATCAAATAGCCGCGCTGCTCAAAGTTATCATCAGTAGCATCACTATCAGCATCTATAGCAATATAGCTATCATTGGTGTCGCTATTATTGTCATCTTGTGTTTGTAGATCTGCTAATAGCCCAATCATTTGATATTGATATTCATCGATATCTTGAAACTCATCGACCATGATGTACTGAAAGTGTTGTGGCCGCTCTTGTAGTTGACTGATGGCCTGCTCAATCATCCACTGATAGCGAGCATTATCACGGCGCTTTTGTAAGTTTTTCTCTTGGTTTAAATGCTCAATGCGCGTGGCAATCTCATCAAGCGCGGCATCGGGTGCGTCTTTTTCACTCAGTCCTGTGATTTGCCGTGCCAGCCCATGGAATGTCTGAATGGTAACATTGATCGCATGATAACCAATCAAAGCCAGTAAGCGCGATCTTAGTTCGGCTACTGCCAAACGGTTATAAGCCAATATCAAAATTTTCTCAGGTTTGATTTCTTCTATCATTAATAGATAAGCGACTCTATGTACCACCACGGTGGTTTTTCCAGATCCTGGACCAGCCAGTACCATGGCCGCACGGCTTGTTTCTTTGATAATTTGTACTTGAGTGTCACTAAAATATTTAGGCAAAATCTCTTTTTCATAATCTTTGATATAAGGTTTATGCACATCAATAGCGTCGTTAATATAGGTTTCAATGACCTCAGATAGCGGCTTAGTAAAGTAGTCCTCAATCAACGCTTTTTGGACATCAGTATCTGCCTGTAGCCAAAAGCTCAGCATATGAATACGAGCGCAGCGGTCCTGATAATGGCTTTGTAAATACTGATAGGCGTTTTCATGATACTTTGAAGTGGATTTTCGGTGTTTACCAATAAAGAAAATAGCATCTTGCGTATCGTCTAAGCGGCTAAGCTCAATCAGCTCTAAGCGCTGTAACTGCTCAAGTTGGGTCAAGATAGTATCAGGATCACGCTGTAGCTTCTGGGCTAAAGTATCTAGATTAAATTCTTTACCATCACCATCTTTTTTATCAGGTAGGGCAGGTAGCAGATGCTCTTCATATAAAGGTGTCAAATTTGCTACGAGCAATTTTGCATAGCGAACCCAGCTCTCCCAATTGTCTAGCAGATCCTCATCAATTTGCCATAACTTAGTCCTATTTGTGGAGGAGACAAACACTTGGGTCGTACCATGATTGCGCGTTTTTAAGATACCTAGTGCTCGAAACATAGGTAAAATATGACGTTTACTAGATAAATTATGGCGCTGCTGAATCAGCCAGTTGTCGAGTGCCTTGGTATTGAGCTGGGTGGTGCCTTGCATTTCTATCGCTTCAGTGCCATTTAGCGCGCCATAACTGCTATTTAGACATTCCTCTAAAGCAGTAATAATACGGCTTAAGCGATTAAGTTCACCTTTTAAATAACGGTGTGTATATTTTAGTCGTACACGCACTACAACTTGCCACTGAGCATGACCTTGATTGACCAACTCACGTAGCCCTTTTAATAGTGACTTAACAGAATAGCCAAGTGCCAGTGCCAATTCAGGCAAATGATAGCGAGTCAGACCAGTATTGTTATCGTTGTTAGAGCCTTCGTCACTGCTATTCTGAGCACTAGCACTAACTATGTTTGTTGTCGCCGTGTTTAAGGTATCATCCGCAAGCTGCTGTAATTGAGCATAGAGCTTAGACATATTAGTATGTTGGCTGGCAGGCGGTTGGCTTGAGAGTTTGATACTGATCCAAGCCGGTTGCTGGTCTTTTTCAGTCAGCAATCCGTAACGCTCGAGCGCCAATAAAGCCACTCTTACTTGGGTATTAAGTTGTTCAGTCTCGTCATCTGGTGCAAGTATGGGCGCTAGTACACTGCTAGGGAACCATTGATCTTGCGTGGGTTTACTGAGAGCTGGACGTATGGCTGTCCAACAGTCTCTTAAGGTATTTGTATTTGGTATGCGTGACTCACGCTCTTGGAAAAACAAAGCTTCAATATCTCTTTGACCCCATAGCATATATGCTGCGCCGACCTCGTAGGACTTACGTGCTGCACGGCCAATCTCTTGAATATACGACTCAAGATTATTCGGCGGCCCACTATGAATAACGGTATGGATGCCTTCTTTATCGATGCCCATGCCAAAAGCATTGGTACAGACCACCACGTCTAGTTCATCATTTTTGAATTTTTCAAGTACATTCTTTTTTTGCCCCTCATTTAATTTAGAATGATAGGCGGCGGACACTAAGCCTTTTTTGGCGAAATCGTCAGCATATTGATCACAGCCTTTACGGTTACGCAGATAAACTATTGACACGCCTTTTTCAGGATGTTCTGGATATTGGTTTTCGTACCAAACTTTGCGCTCATTTATAATTTTATAGATATGAGCTTCACGCTCGTCCTTGGCTGCTTCTATAAAATGCGCAGTAATATCGTCACGCCAAATCTTAAGGCTTTCGATAGGGGTGCCATATTGCACCAAAGTTTTATTGTCAGTTAAGGCAGTAAGCTTATCTACCAGCTCACTTTCTAAATCATCTTTGACACGTGTAGAGGCTGTAGCAGTCACTAAGCTTATGGTAGGTGGTAAGAATTCCGACGTGTTACTGCTAATATTTGTTCTAGATGCGTTAGTATCGTCCTGATCAGATATCACTTCTAACATATCAAGCTGAAGCTTACCCTCTTTAATATCGCTTTGGCGCTCAAGCTGCTTTGTAAAGTGTTCTCGAAGCTCGTCGCTATAACACGCCATCATGTGATCGGCGATACGCAAAAAGTCTGGCCGAAAATCAGTGCCCCATTGGCTAAGAGTATGGGCCTCATCTAACACCCAAAATGCTGGTGGGCGATTTTTGAGTAGTTGACGAATACTATGTGTACGTAGTCGTTCTGGACTCATATAAATAATATCGATATCGCCTTGCCAAATACCGTCTAAGATGTCTTTTTGGGTTTCTATGGACTGCCCTGAAGTCAGATAAGCAATACGATTGGCGTAGTCTGGCAAATCAGTATGCAAGTTGACAACTTGGTCTTCGATTAATGCCTTTAAAGGCGATATCACTACGGTCAGCTGACGTTGGTACCTACTTAATATCAGTGCAGGTAGCTGGAAGGTCAAGCTTTTACCGCCACCTGTTGGTAATATGCCAAGAGGAATGTCTTTATTCACCAGCACTGCTTTGACAATAGACATCTGTCCTTCGCGCAAATGCTCAAATCCAAAAAAGTGATGAGACTGTTGATTAATCCAATCTTCACTCGGCTCATGCAAATGCCAAAAAGTATTTTCAGCTTGGCTAAAACTATGTCTGTGGAAAGGGTGCTTGGTAAGCCAAACTGGACGGCGTGCTTGTGGCTTATCAAAATATCTTAGCCAGTTAATAAAGGTGGCTAAACCAAGATGTTGCCATAATGTTGAGTGCTCTTTATCATCATTGCTTATATGAGTATTGCCCATACAACTTTCTAATAGGTTGATAAGATCAGTTCGATTTCCTGCTGGTAAGTCATCAAAGATAGTTTCTATATCAAAGATATTATCTTCATCTATAGCAAAGTAGCTTTGACGGCTGAGCGTATGTAAATGCAAAAGCTGTGGTAATAGCTTGTGCAGTAATATTTGCATATTGGTAGGTAGGATTTGCCACGCCTGTGTGCAAAGCCCAAATACACAGCGACTTTCTAAGCAGTCAAGGACTGGGTTATTATAATCGACATTGGCTTTGTAGAGCTTAGCTAAGGCGTGGCTAGGCTGGTGCGGAATAAATAGGCAGCTCAGTATCAGTGTATCCCAAGCTTTCGCTTGCCATCGACGCAGTTTGTCAGAACCGTCAAGCTGGCTTGTTAATAGCGTGTGTTTATAGCTAGTGGTTGATAATGTATCGTTTAATAGCGAATATAGGTGAGGTAGATCAAACTCAATTAAATGGTGGCCACCTAAAAAATCAGCTTTATTCAATAGCTCATAAACGACATCCGACTGCTGTCGAAATTGCTGAGCACTAAAGTGCCAATAGTAGTCGTTGATTAAGAAAGCACCATCTATCAATGTCTCGTTTTCGGGGTTGATTTCCAAATCAAGCCATAGAGTTTGTTGTGGGTTCAACTTTGAGAGTAGTTCAAAAGCACTCTGAACCGCTGTTAACTCATCTATATACTTCGTTGCATTGAGACGTAGAAACTCCGGTAAGCTACTCGGTCTTGATTTTTGGATATCTGATGTAGGTGGAAGTGCGCTATTAATGGGATCAGGTATATCGTTATGGTTGTTTTGAGGGCCTATCTGCCCGGATATTCTGGAAGGTGAAAAAGAAGTAGGCTGGATAAAATCGGGTAGGTCTGACATGCTTTTAGCTTCTAAGTAGTAGGTAAATAAACGAACTATAGTATATAATTTTCTTTATCTTAGCCAGAGTTACAATGGGCGAGTACTTGCAAGTACTGCCACCTTCTTAATAAGCCCTAACATTAATAACAGCATCTAAGTAAAAACCAAAGCCCTAAATATAGTGTTAATGCCGAGTACTATGTAGGGTTAGCATCATATTTTTTAGTTATGAGGATATAGTTACTGTCAGTGCTTAATTAGAGAGTCTGCACATTAGCCGCGCCTCCAAATAGGACTTTTGAGAAGGAGTTATTGGATATTTTTCAGGCTTGATTTGATTGGAGACGGGTTAGCTGTCGCATGTAACCTAAGGAGGTTAGATGCGTTTTAAGTAGGTATGAGAAATAAACTATTCAGAACTATAACTATCTATCATGAAAGCGGTTCAAGAGTATTAGATAAAAATACTTGTAATTTTTTAGATAATATTAGTAGCTCGTTATGAGTGCTTAGGTTGGCATTGCAATTAGTCCTACTCCTTACGACACACAATGTCGTTTGTTATGGTTTATATCTATCAATGGCTATAGAGACTTGATATATTCTATAACTATTAAAACTTAATAATTGTTGAGAGGTGTAATATGGCAAATTTGCAGAAGCAGTTCTTAGAGTTTCATGATGCTATTAAATTAGGCACTTACGAAGAGAACGGCTTTTTACGTGAAAAACGCGACCTAATCATCGATAAGCTTAAGAGTAAACTGGCGGAAAGAAAAGACGATGGTTATCCTCAGTATGAAAGAAGCTTTAATCAAGGAAGCTATGCTTTAAATACAGGTATCCAACCTATAAGAGACGGTGATTATGATATTGATGTTGGCGTGCTTCTTGACTGCCATAAAGAAGACTATAAACCGGTCGAATTAAAAGAGTTAGTCGCAGACTGTATAAAACACAATAACCGGACTGTAGAAGTGAGTCGTTCATGTGTGACAGTGACATACATGAAAAATGGCAAACCAGATTATCATGTTGATTTGCCAATCTATGCTAAGTCTAGCAACGCATACGATGATACATACTATCTAGCTAAAGGTAGAAAAGGGTTAGCTGAAGATAAGCGAGTTTGGCAGGCAGCGGATCCTGAAGGTATCAATTCAATAATTAATGGCTTATACAAAGGTAATGATACCTATGAAAATAACGGTTCTGATCAACGTAAACAGTTTCGTAGATGCGTACGCTACTTAAAGAGATGGCGTCATCATAAATCTGTTGGGATTCATAGCATTGGGCTGACCATGGCAGCATATCATTGGTTAGAGCCCGAAGTAGAAGTTAAAAATGATGGAGAAGTTCTATTAAGCTTGGTCAAAACTATCTTGAATAATTTTGATTACTTTGGTCGTCTCAGCATTAATCTGCCTATAACACCTGGTGGCGATTTACTGAAGTCTGTCAGTGATGAAGACATGGCTACTATCAAGGAACGTTTTGAGACACTAAGGGATAATTTACAGTCAGCTGTCGATGAGCCAGATGCGCATGAGGCCAGTAAGACATTAAGAAAATTTTTTGGTGATGACTTTCCAGTAGTAGCCAAAACTGATAAAGCCAAAAGAAGTAGTGAAGCACCGTATGTGAGTACTGGCTCATCAGCATAGGTAATGTTATGAAAATCAGCGATGGCATACAGCAAAGCTTCAAAAATTATATTCAATCTCTTGGTGGTAAAAGCATTGAGAGCTATGATAAAAAGGATGGTTTTATAGCCATCGGCTTTGATTTAAATATTCATGGTCAGTCAGTTCCTTTATCAGTCAAATATGTTGATCAAAAGCGTTGGTTATCTTTGCCGACAGTATCAGTTGCTCAGTGCAACTTGCCAGCGTTAGATCATGTGAGTAATAACGGCTTGATATGTGTCACAGATCATCAAGGTGAGATGTTTGATAGCGCTGACTTATTTGGCCTCTTCAAATATGCTGTAGATACGGCTATAAGCATTCTGACGAATGCCCTTGAATCGTACAGTGCTGGAAACAGAGAGGCTTTATACGAAGAGATCGATGGTTACAATCAAACAGTCGTATTGGATGACCCTATTGTTATTGCGACGCATAATCCAAATCAGTCTGACAGCTTATATGCATGGTGTATTAATCTTACGAAACAACGTAATACACCTCAGTGTCATCATATCAAATACTTAGTTGACGGAGCTAGTCAACATCCACCTAGATCCAACCCTTACACTGCTATAAAAGTAACTAAAATAATCCTGCCTCGTATCGAGGATTTTGTTATTCCTAATCTTTTCACATCCTTTGATGAACACTGGTGGGAACAACAAACCTTAAACTTCAGTACCCAACAGTTAGACAGCTTAAATAAGAAAAGTAAGTTTAAAATCGTTCTCTTAGAGATACCTACGCCTAAAATGCATACTTACTTGGTCATCTCCTATTATCAGGATATGGCTTCGAATAAATATCGCAATTTTAAGATTCAAACCTTACAGCGCGGTTGGCGCGAGTATTTACTTAATCGTACTGGCATGGAGTCTCAATTTTCAAGTAAGAAAACTGTTGTGATAGCCGGATGCGGTTCAGTTGGGTCAAGAGTTGCAGAGATACTGGCTGAGTCAGACGTCGATAAATTAATACTGGTTGATTATGATGATATGAAAACCGACAACATTATGCGGCATTACCTTGGAGTACAAGATGTCAACCAGTCTAAGGTTAGTGCCCTCAAAAATCGTCTTCAGCAAAACATCCCTGAGCTAGAAGTAGTAGCATACAAGGCTAATATTTTAAACTGGCTCATTCGTCAAAATAATGAACAGCTATCTGAAATACATTCCATAGTGTTAGCTACTGGTCATCCTCCAACAGAACTAGAGGTATGCCGGCGCTTATATACTTACGAGGCGAATGTCCAAGTTGTATCTGGTTGGCTAGAGGCTTACGGGTTGGGTGGTCATATTCTAGGATTCAAAAGCAATGAGGATGGCTGTTTAAAATGCCTCTACTATGATGACGATGGCAATCCTTCAAATTATATAAAGACCAGTTTGTTTAGTAATCCTTCTGGCATAGTTTTATCAAAAAATATTACTGGATGCGCTGGAGCGTTCACAGCATATGGTTCAGTCCATGCTATGAAAACAGCAGTAATAATGGCTGAATATGTAATCGAGAATAAAGTAGGATTACAGTCGTGGTGCGCTACCAATAAGTTACCGACCAACTATAACTTGAAGGCCACTAAACATCATACATTGGCTCTACAAAATGGTGGCTACTACTCACAGCCTTTAAATACTATTAAAGTGGCAGGTTGCTCATGTTGCAGTACCTAAATAACCGCATCGTATGGAAGGAAAATGATAAAGCATACGATGGCGCAATAGCAGAGTCTGTCATAGCCACATGGTTTGATTTTAGACAATCACGAGCCAAATCCAAGGAAGCAGGCGGTATATTATTAGGTAGCTATTATCCAGATAGTCATACGATACTGGTAGACAACTTAACGATGCCCATGTTCAGAGACAAGCGTACTCGCACCACTTTCTTTCGTTCCAAATCTCACAATAAAGCTCTCAAAAAATATTGGAAAGACACCAAAGGTTATGGCGGTCTGGTAGGGTTATGGCATACACACCCTGAGCCAAAACCTAATCCATCTAATACCGACTTAAATGATTTAGCTAGTCAATTCACTAGCTCTAAATACCTATCAGAACGCATTTTGTATGTCATCGTTGGTACTAGTCATATTGGCTTTTGGATTGCCTACTCTCAAAACTCTAAAATATTTCTAGGCTATTTACCTTTTTCTACTGAATTGGACAATTAAATAATGACTACAAATAATCCATCTGCAGGAACTCAGATCCCACATGATCAAGCCGTAAACAAGACTATATTTACTGATCTTGACTCAGCCAAACAATATCTGGTTCATATTAAAAGTGAAGGATTGCAGTGGGATTATATTGGTTTATTTTCAGATGCAATGGGTCATAACCTTTTGGCTCTACTCTTCAATGATAATGCCTTAATCAATGTATTTAGATTTTCATTTCAAGGAAATCGAAACGAGCAACTGATTAGTTATTTAAGTGAGAGCTATACACTTAAGATTATATTCAAAGCTTCTATAAAAGAAGATTTTAATTTGGAGGAAATTCAATCTTTGGAACGTATGAGCTTGCTATGGAAAGATGAAACTATTAGCTCAAAAAAAATGAAATTTAATGAAATTACTAAGTTATTTGAGCGTTGGAATTTAGGTCGGGAAAAAGTTACAGGAAGAGGAAATAAGTTTACTCAGAATACTAAGCGTCTAGTAATGGAAGATAGTCATGGTCGCTGTATGTTTTCTGGTTGTGGTACAAGATTAGATTTTGATTCTCTGACTGGGCATAGAGGTAACTTCGGTTACATGGCTCATAATATTGCAGCTTCTGAGAGTGGCCCTAGAGGAGTGTTTTATTTGTCAGCTAATTTATCAGACGATCCAAGCAATGTTCTTTTACTATGTGATGTACATCATCGTCTCGTAGATCGAGTCGCCAATTTAGATTATCCAGCTCAAATCTTAGAAAAAATGCGTGAAAATCACATTATTTTATCTAACAAACTACTTGAATCTTTAAGTTATGCACCCGTTCCAATATATTTTATTCCTTGGGGTGTAAATGGTCAGGATATAGAAAAGCCAAACGATATTTCCATTGCTAATTCATTAAGTGTAGTGCGTCATAGAGCTAAACAAGATTTAACAACACTAGATTTTGGTGTTCCTGATTCAAGAAATAGCATCCAAGAGTTCCATAGAAGATGCTCAGAGCATATAGGAAACTCCGTTAGCCAAATAAAGTCATGGGCTAATGGTAGTAGCGCAGCTGTATTTGCTTTGGGACCAACTTTTGCTTTAATAGGTTTTGGCGCGAAGTTTGGTAATAAATCCAAATTAATGCCTATGTTGCGCTATAGAGATGCTAGTAGTTGGATGTGGCCAGGTGTGCAGCCTAGAGAAGATGCATTCATTATAGATGAGCCGAAGATTGACCCAGAGCAATCAGAGGTTATTGTTAGCGTCAAACTAACTGCAGATGCTGAAATGATTGATGCAACAATTGACCATCTTTATCAGCAAGCCCAAAACAAGCTTCCAGTAATAAATATATATCCTCCTCAGAGTTACGGATACGGTAATGGCGCAATAGCGCATCCACTTGAGGGTGAGAAACTAGCTAATAGACTTAAGGAGATTTTTACTAACTTGAATCAAATGCATGGTATCAAAAAAGTACATCTATTAGTTTGTGCCTCAAATGCGGCCTGTGTATATATTGGCCAAGCTGTAGATAGATTTCAGCCTGAGTTTATAGTCTACGACTATGGAACCGGGATGATGGAGCCTAAACTTAGAATATACAATGACGGAAAGACTACAGTCATTGAATGTGTACCATAGATTCATATACGTAGATTTGAGCTAATATAACCTGAAAGCGAGAATACTTTCCTATAGCTATCAGGTTATATTAAAAGGTTACACTAATGAAGTTAATTCACTTTATCACTACTCTCTAAAGTAAAATGTCTATCTATAACCTCCAATACATCGTCAGCTTTAAAATACTTACAAACTCTCTCATAGCCAACTGCTTGACCATCTCTACGATCTCTATATGCCGTATTAATAATGTCATATTTTGAGTACTCATTAGCGTTATCCAACATATAAGAGACCAGTTCAGCTTCATTAATCTCACAAGCTAATAAGAATGGAGTGTACCCGTCGATGCCATGCCAGTCATATCTAGCGCTAGGATTTGCACCTCGATCAATTAGTAGCTTTGCTATTTTTCGCATTTCGCTCAAATCGAATAACTCGTAGTTTGCCTGAATTTTCTCTTGGAAAAATTTAGATACATCTTTAAGAATAGCCATTGCATCCGAACTTCCCCTACTTTGGGCAAGATAGCGTTTCACTTGCTGTCTATTAATACCAAAACTACCTTGTGTATCTCTGATGAAGGTAGAAAACTCAAAGTCGCTCATTTTTTCTATTAAGACTTTTGGGTCTTTAGCCATCTTAGCCATCATGTCAAACTGATTAAGTTGTAGTTTTGAGTTCTTAATTGTTCCGATTAGAGATATACACATGGTTAGGGCGTCTAGATGGCTGCCACCACCTTTTTGATTGACATCTGCCCCTAAGTTTACAATATGTTCAACGATCTCAAGTCGTCCTGTCTGCACTGCACTTAATAATGGTAAAAGATGCTTTTTGGAGGTCATTGCATTAATCGTTTTTGGTGTGTAGCTCAAATCTTTAAGCGCTCGATAAAAGCTATCGTCTGGTTCATGAAGCTCAGTTAAATTCATATACTGCAAAGCAATCAATAAAGCTGATTCATTGTTATCAGAGAGGATATTGATGTCAGCACCAGCTTGCAAGAGTTTATTAACAGCACCTAGGTCTTCAAGCAACGTATTCCAGATGAGCTGTGTCGTTACTTGCTTCTTCTTATTCTTATCTCTATGGACCTTGCTACTGTCATTTAGCTTTACTTTCTTATTAGGTTTTTTAAGATCAAGCTTTAGTTCTTTTGCATCTAAATATACAGGTAGAACCGATGAGTACACAGTATATTTTTCGGGTAGTTCAACTTTAAAGTGACTGAATACCCTTTGCGCATTGCTCCGCCACATATTGATCTCCCAGTCCTCGACTAGGTTTTCCTTCTTGCGTTTGGTATCCTCAGTCACTATCGTAGGTAAAGTATAGCCATACAAGTTTTGAATACTTTTTAGCTTTGATATTAAGTTCATATCAGGTGTCTCTTGCCAGCTAGCGATAACGAGACCAACCTCGATAACCTTTTCACACATAGGACCAGACCGGTATAAGCTTAAATCAAATGCTTTAACGAAAGTTTCTTTAGATTGCTTTAAATTACCATCTGCAAACTCTCTCAAGATTTTTACTAGATACATTGAGATTATACTAGACATTTGAGTTACTGGTTTTTCAGTTTGATTTGCATAAGCGGCATATTGCAAATTTCTATCCAGCAGGTCGCAAACTTTATATTTGAAGTAGTCAATGAAATCTTCTAATAACTCAGGTTCATCGACATATTGCATTAATGCGTTAGATCCATACGTTATCTTAAAGTAGTCAATCGCTCTGGCCGCTATTAGGAATAAAAGTATGTTTTTGGAAGTATCTTTATTATAAGAATTACAAAGGTTATAAAGACTATAGAAACTAGGTAGGCTTTCACCACGACGCCACGAGGTTATTTTATCTTTTTCAGTTTTAGCCAGTTTTCTATAGAATTCCTGCCAGCCTTCGACTCTTTTCTCTATAATATTTAAAGCAATGTCTATACATGACGACTCAGCTACTATTAGCTCCAGATAATCTGATTTTTGAAACGGCTTTGTTCTCTTACCCAACAAATGAATGGCTTTCATCATATACGGGCAGAAGAATACCTCAATAATCCAAGCTCCTGTATCATCTCTAGTCCATTCTCCTAAGCTATAGTTTGCAACAACTTGCAAGTAGTTATCGAACACTTGAGCTACTAAAGCTTTTATTTCATTTTCAATTGACTTTTTAAGTTTGAGTTTCGCAATTGGTTTATAAATATGTTCCTCGATAAGTGCATCAAGCTCACTTCTACTTAAATATAAATCTTTACATTTACTGTCTAATGAGGCGTTATCATTTTTACTGTCAATCGCTCTAGCAATCGCTCTTACTATCTCTGCAGGTAGAAAGTAAGGAGTCGAAGGGTAATATTCATTAGTCATTCGAAATATCCTCTTTGTATATTTTTAATGTCATTTAAGAAATTCTGATAAGCTCGATAATCACTTGGAGAGTGCGAAAAAGTCATGCTTTTTTTATTAGGCGCTACCAATTGACAATGTTTACGACGGCGCTGAAACTCCCATCCTTGCTTAATTAAATTTCGAACTCGTTTGTTAAAATCCTTATTACTTGAATATCTCATATTATTCCAAGTAGATGTAGGAAAACCTACACCTACCTTCCTCATATTGATATGATTAATTTTATTTGGGTTTAGCATTTCCGCGATTTGATCCTGACGAATTGCTTGAACCATTTTTAGTTGGCCAGTTTCCGCCGTTGCCTTGGTTCGAAGTTGGCTTTGCTTTATTAGAATTACTCATCGTGTCGCTCCTATTATGTGTATGCCATTAGTGGCTTAATAATATTGACAAATAGTAGCTTCAATCTCCACTGGGTTAGTGCCGAGAAAATTTTTATTTTCGATTAAATGCTTTATAAGCTGTTTTTTAGTTATATTTTTTGAGTTTTTTAGAGGAAACAACAGTATGGATACAACAAAAATAGATAGTGATTTAGTATCGAAGATTATTGAGTTAAGCCAAGACGATGCGATTACAAGTAGGCCAGAAGGCGTTGAAGAGCTTTATAAAGAGTTTTTAAGTAAGTTTCCAAAAAATAAAATAACTGAATTAACTCGGGAGCAATACTGCTTAGGTCATGGATCTATCACAGATAATTACTGTCGATGGATAGAGCGTGGGCTACAGCCTATATTTGGTCGTTATATACCGGGCACGGCGAAAGGGCATCTACTTTATTTGAAGAAAGACGGAACACTATATAAGCATCAAAGCTTGAGTGACCTAAATGACGATGATGCTTTAAATTATGTGCTTAAGGTACATCAAGTGATAATCGATGCTGACGTTAACGCTGATATCACTTGGATTGACCAAGATAACGAGGTATATGATCGCGCAGGTGTAAAGCCTAGATGTGTTATGGGAGCAGGACGTCGTGCGCGTTTAATATCTATATACAATCCAGATACTATCTTGCCAATTTCTTCTACTGACCATATCGAGCACTTCCTGAAAGCATTTGATGTTCCAGAGCCAAGAATACCACCTTATAATCAAGTCATCCGACGCTTATTGATGCTTACCGATATATACCAAACTATTAACAGGGAACATGATTTAGACATCACTCCCCATGAGTTTATGTCTGTGCTTTACAGTGAAAAATTAGGTATTAAGCCAAGCAGAATATCTATCTACAACGATACCAACGAAGAATTAGACGAACTAACGATAAGCATGTTTGATAATGAAGCGCTTAATCGTATCGTCTACGGTCCACCTGGAACAGGTAAGACCTACTGTACTACAGAACTCGCTGTACAGTGCGCTGCTCCCGATTGGTATTGTGATTTTAATAATGATCATCTAGATGAATCAGAGAGAAGAGAGCGTTTAAAAGCTAAGTATGACGAATTAACGGATAAAGGTCGTATTGCATTTACTACCTTTCATCAAAGCTTTTCTTATGAAGATTTCGTTGAAGGTATTAGACCTATAGTTGTAGAAGGAATAGATGGGAGTTCAAATATTAGCTACGAAGTGGTTGATGGTATTTTCAAGCAATTATGTACTAATGCTAGAACAACAGAGCAGACAGGCTATACACAAGCAGTCAATATTGAAGGTAAAAACATATGGAAGCTTTCCTTAGGAAATACTAATATTTCCGATGAAAATGAGATATTTAATGAATGCATTGATAACAATTATGTGCTTCTAGGTTGGGGTGATGACATCGACTTTTCGAACTGTAGTAGTCGTAAAGAAATAGTTGCAAAGATAGAGCAATCGCATAACATTTCTTTAGCTGATGATCCTAATAATTATAAAGCTACAGCTGTTAATACTTTCAAAAATGCAGTTAGTATTGGTGATCTAGTAATCATATCTGATGGTAACCATAAGTTCCGTGCTATTGCCGAGGTTACAGACGACTATGAATTTTTAGATACAAAAGAACGCTCTGGTTTTCAGCAATTAAGAAAGGTTAAGTGGCTGCGTATTTATAGCCCGAGTCTACCAAAAGAGCGTTTATTTGATAAATCATTGTCTCAAATGACTATTTATCAGTTACGTAATACAACCATTAATCGAGAAAAGTTAAAGCAATTGCTTACTCCAGAGCCTACTACTAATTCTAGAGAGTTACCGCATTTGATTATCATTGATGAGATCAACCGTGGCAATATATCTCGTATCTTCGGTGAGCTTATTACATTACTTGAGCCTGATAAGCGTAAAGGTGGCTCCGATGTACGCGAAGTTATACTGCCTTATTCGAAATTACCGTTCTCAGTGCCCTCAAATCTTTACGTACTAGGTACTATGAACACCGCTGATAAATCTCTTGCACAGCTAGATTTGGCATTACGTCGCCGTTTTGATTTTATTGAGCTACTACCTAAGCCTGAACTTTTAGATGATATAGAAGTTCATGGCATCGCTATATCTGAAATATTGACAGTAATGAATCAGCGTATTGAAGTCCTGCTAGATCGTGAACACACCATAGGACACTCATATTTTTGGTCTTTGAAAGACTTGGGTTCAGATGACGAAAAAGAAATTGAATTAGGTAACATTTTCAAGAGACGGATTGTCCCGTTACTGCAGGAGTATTTCTTTTCAGATTGGGAGCGTATTGGCTGGGTGTTGAATGATCCTAGTAAATATACATCAGAACAGTTTGTTCAAACTGGGGCGATAACTCCGACCGTTAGCGAGTTATTCCATAGTAGTATTAAAGGTCTAAACGATCGTCGTTATCTTATCAATGAGACTGCTTTTAACAACCCTGAATCCTATAGGAAAATTCTAAATCAAACTCAGCCTAAATCTTCGGATGGCGAAGCATGATTCAAGTTAGAGAGTATGCTCAACTGACTACAGATAAAACAGCATGTCCTAGCTTAGATTTAGCTATTATCAAGCAAGAAACATTTGATTGGTTAGTGGAATTAAGTGAAAAAGAGAATTATGGGCGGTTTATTACTTATAAGCGCCCACAATACTTACAGTTACATTCTTACGTAGGTTATTTAGAAAGTCCTTGTGGTGAAGGTATTGAGATACTGCCAAAGACAGGATTAGGTGCTCAAGAGCCAGACAAGAGCAGATCGGTTTTATGTAAAATGCTAAGCTCCGTCTTAAATCTATCCTATAAAGAGGCTCAATCTGCTAGCCTCAATCGAATGAATCTACCTATTCATGAGTGGATATACTACCAATTTTTATATCTGTTAAAGGAGTTGGTAGCTTCTGGGCTCAGATTTGACTATCAAAGAATCGAAGAAGAAAGTAGGTTTATTCGTGGCCAGCTTGATATTGCAGTTCAACAAAGACAAACGGTTGGTAGAGCTCATCTTTTTCATATTCGTCACGATGTCTATCATCCCAATCGGCTTGAGAACCAATTAATTAAAACGGCATTGGATTACGTAAAGCAGCACTGTAGGAGTTCTGAGAACTGGCGACTGGCTAATGAGCTATCACACATCTTAGAACCTATAACGAGTCTTAGAGAGCCTCTAAACTCAATGCACAAGTGGTCAGATATTAAAATATTACAATCTTACCGTTCTATAAAGCCATGGTGCCAACTAATACTTGAAAAGCTTAATCCAAACTTTCAAAAGGGAGAGCACCGAGGTATTGCACTGTTATTCCCAATGGAAATTTTGTTCGAAAAGTATGTAGCAAGCTGTCTACGAAGAGATATCGAAGCACCTTGGCAACTAACAACACAAGCTTCTGATAAGCATATGGTGAATGACCAAGAAAATTTAAAATCGCGATTTCAATTAAGGCCTGATCTAGTAATCAGTAAAGAAAGGAAAAATTACCATGTACTCGATACCAAATGGAAGTTAATAAGCTTCAATGACAGTGATAACAATTTCAATATCAGTCAGTCGGATATTTATCAGTTATTTGCTTATGGTCATAAATATTTGAACGGGTATGGGGACATGATGCTTATTTATCCTAAGTATCATCAGTTCGAAACACCTTTGGAATGCTTTTATTTAGCAGAAGAGTTGAGAATATGGGCCATACCATTTTGTATTGAAACTGATAAAGTAATCACGGGTAAATGGATAGAAAGGTTCCCGTCTTTATCTCAAGTTTGAAATTGTAGTTCATACTGATTTCCTTCATAAATCTGCTTAGGTCGTTTTTAGCATCTTTTCCCATTATGCTAAAAGAATGGTAAATGATGACTTAGAACTGCCGACATTCTGCGTGTAGGGCAGAGTCTATAACAACTGAGCTAATTAAGTATTACTGTAAGTGCTGTTGTACATAAGAAGAATAATCTAGGATAGACAGTCCCAAGAACTCGTATTTGATGAGGCTCTACCAACTTGATATAGAAATTTTTGATAGCATAAGTACTAATTTTATTATGATGAGCTACTGTATTTTTAAAGGATTATTATAGTGCCTATGGCAGAATTCCAGCTCAACTTTTTAAGACGCATTCAATGGCTACTTGAATCTAGCTCCTACACATCAACCTATAAATTTGCCTTATTAATGGCAATGGTTAATCTGTCTATAGAGTCTGGAATTAATAATGACAGTGAACACAGTATTTCTTATGAGCAGTTAGCAGAGCAATTTATACAGCTTTACTGGACAGGTAACCCTCCCAAACTTAAGACACCTAATAAATAGAATTAAGCTGCCTGATTGAGTTTCTGTATCGGTGTAAAACCGCCATTGCCCATGTTTGG
>NZ_JBNNFX010000010.1:0-116439 GCF_050267985.1 Psychrobacter sp. NPDC078929
GTAAACCCTGTATCGATAGCTACAACTGGCAAGCTTCGAGACGTACGAATGTCATCGGAGCTCTCTATGAAAAAATGCTATTTGCGCTTGATTACGTTGAGCAGAATATCAATAGCACCATATTCTACGACTGGTGCAAATACACGCTAATCCCAAGTCTTAAAACTAAATGCGTGATTGTCATGGATAATGCTCGATTTCATAAGAGTAAGCGTATTCAAAAGCTACTTAATAGACATGGTCATCGTATTTTATGGCTGCCGCCGTACAGCCCTGATCTAAACCCTATCGAGAAAAAATGGGCACAGGCTAAGTTTCTACGCCAAGGATGGATGGAGAATAATCTACCTAAACTGTTTCATGATATGGGCTGTATCGATTTTATAAAGATTTAACTATATTATCAAAGCCTTTTGCTAACTGTCATTTATATTGTTCGCATTAAAATTTTAACAGCATTTTTATTTGTCCTATAACCAATAGTAATAAGTCCTCTTACAATTTATGGCTAATGAATCGATAGAAAAGACTAGATTTTTCGACAATCATTAACTAATATAACTGTGGGCGACGTTCTGTATAGTTATCGTAAAAAATGTCTATTTAACAACTATTTAGTGGTTTTTTCTTAGTTTTTAGAGTTCTTTACTAAATATTATTGTCTCAAGCGCGGTTACTTACTATCCATAATTAGGTTATCGTAAGTGACGCAACCTCTCTTATTGTCACTCTTTTTAGGGTAAACAAAGTGCTTGAATACAGAGCGTCAGATATTCAAGATAAACAAGTGCACTGTTATTAAGTTATTGTATGCTTAGCTTTAAATGCTAGACATGACAACATAACAAATGATGCTTAAATGAATGGCATTAGATATCACTGATTGAGTAACTGGCATTTAAGGGCGTAGATTCTCCCGTTGCCAAGGGCTGCTACTTACTATCTTTTGATACACGGACCACATGTCAAGACATCAGCTAATGACCAGGAGGGTCAAGGGTTTTACTTTCTCTTAAAGTATGATGTCTATCGAGCATTGCGCTATTTGCCAATTCGAACACACGAATATCCACTATCAGCCCGTTCTGCTTACGGGTACCAACTTATACTCCGCATTGGAAATGTAAGTTGCCCGTCTACTTAAAAGGACAAGCTATGTCAATGATTTCCTCACAAACACACCTGGCCACGCCAGATGATTTTTCTGATAATTGCGGTTTTGGCCTAATTGCCCATATTGAGGGTGAAGCGAGCCATGATTTGGTAAAAACTGCCATTCATAGTTTAAGTTGTATGACACATCGCGGCGGTGTTGCTGCTGACGGTAGAACTGGTGATGGTTGTGGCTTACTATTAGCCACGCCTACTGATTTCTTTAAACAGATTGCTGACGAGCAGCAATTTGCCATTACGGACAACTTTGCTGTCGGTATGGTGTTCGTGAATTTAGATAGCGATAAAGCCAAGCATAGCCAACAAGTATTAAGCGATGAGATTACAGCCCAAGGGCTAGAAGTGGCTGGCTGGCGTGATGTACCACTCGACTTGAGTATTGTTGGTGAGATTGGTCGTGAGACATTACCAGACTTTAAGCAAGTGTTCGTTAATGCGCCAGATGATCTAGCTGCTGATGACTTCAACCGTAAGCTGTTTGTTGCACGCAAAAAAGCAGAGCAGCGTTTGACGGATGATGAGCTATTCTATGTCTGTTCATTGAGTTGTCAGACCATTATTTATAAAGGCTTGGTAATGCCTTCAGATTTGCCAGCGTTTTTCTTGGATTTGCAAGATGAGCGTTTGGCATCACATATCGTAGTATTCCATCAGCGTTTTTCAACCAATACGTTACCGCGCTGGCCACTGGCACAGCCATTCCGTTATCTTGCGCACAATGGTGAGTTAAATACCATTACAGGTAACCGCAACTGGTCTAAAGCCCGTACGCCAAAGCTAAAATCAGACAAGCTGCCTAACTTGAATGAGCTGACACCACTTGTAAATAGTACCGGTTCAGATTCATCAAGCTTAGACAACATGCTTGAAGTGCTTATGTCTGGTGGTATGAACCTATTCCATGCAATGTCTATTTTGGTACCGCCAGCGTGGCAGAATGTTGATAGCATGGATATGGATCTACGTGCGTTTTATGAGTTTTACTCACAGCATATGGAAGCGTGGGACGGTCCAGCAGGGCTAGTCATTCAAGATGGACGCTATGCGGTCTGTATGCTCGATAGAAACGGCCTGCGACCGTCACGTTGGGTAACCACTAAGAACGGCTATATCACTGTTGCATCAGAAGTGGGCGTTTGGGATTATGAGCCACAAGACGTATTGGCAAAAGGTCGTGTTGGACCTGGTCAAATGCTGGTCATTGATACGTTAACAGGTCAAATTTTAGATACGACGGCTATTGCAACTTTACTAAAAACGGCGCATCCATATCGCAAATGGTTGCGTGAAGAAGCGACGCGTGTTCGTGATGATGAGCGTCTAGAAGAGACATTGGCAACGCAAGCGTGCCGCGGTGATAAGCTCAAAGCGCTACAAAAAATGTATCACATCACCAATGAAGAGCGCACAGAAATCATTCGCCCTAATGCTGAAAATGGTCAAGAACCAGTCGGCTCAATGGGTGACGATACACCAATGGCTGTACTCTCGCAGCAAATTCGCCATGTCGGTGACTTTTTCCGTCAGCAGTTTGCACAGGTGACTAATCCGCCAATCGATCCATTACGTGAATCAATCGTGATGTCGTTGCAGACTTGTCTAGGTGCTGAGACTAATGTGTTTGCGCCATCAGCAAGAGATGCTCACCGTATTATTTTGTCATCACCAGTCTTGTCAGCCAGCAAGATGCAGCAGCTTGAAACCTTGGATGATCCAGCATTCAAGATGGCTCGTATCGATCTGAACTATGACCGTACTTTAGAGTTATCTGATGCTATCGTTGCTATTTGCGAAGAAGTGGCAGATAAAATCCGTTCGGGCAATACCTTGATCGTACTGTCTGATAAAGAGATCGATGCAGAAAAAGTACCTGCCAATGCCATCATGGTCACAGGAGCCGTGCACCATTACCTGATTGCAGAAGGTATCCGTACCGATGCTAACTTGGTGATTGAGACAGGTCTTGCGCGCGATTCGCATCAAGTGGCTGTATTGATCGGGTTTGGTGCAACTTGTGTGTATCCGTATCTGGCATATGATGTGATCGATGATTTGGTGGCTACTGGTGAGTTGCTTGGTGACCCAATTCAAGCCCGCGTTAATTTCCGCAAAGGCTTGGATAAAGGTTTGCTAAAAATCTTATCAAAAATGGGTATCTCTACCATTGTGTCGTATCGCGGTGCACAGCTGTTTGAAGCAGTTGGTCTGTCTGAAGAAGTCGTGAGCCTATGTTTTAAAGGTGTACAAAGCCGTATCAAAGGCGCTACCTTTGCAGATCTTGCCGCTGACCAAGCGCAACTGGCTGCCAACGCATTTAAGCGTCGTGCGCCACTAGATCAGGGCGGTTTGCTCAAATTTGTCTTCAATAAAGAGTACCATGCCTTTAACCCTGACGTGATCAACAGCCTGCATACGGCAGTACGTACGGGCAATTATGAGAATTATCAGAATTATGCCAATCTAGTCAATAGCCGCCCAGTGGCGACCTTACGTGACTTGTTGCAACTAAAGACTGACAACAGTATCGATGTCGATGATGTTGAAGATATCTCTGAGATTTTGACGCGTTTTGACTCAGCAGGCATGTCGTTAGGCGCGCTGTCTCCTGAGGCGCATGAATCGATTGCGATGGCGATGAATACTATCGGTGGACGTTCAAACTCTGGTGAGGGCGGTGAAGATCCTGCGCGTTATGGCACGTTGCGTAACTCAAAGATCAAGCAAGTGGCCTCTGGTCGTTTCGGCGTGACACCTGCATATCTGCGCTCAGCAGAAGTGATGCAGATTAAGGTCGCTCAAGGCGCAAAACCGGGCGAGGGTGGTCAGCTACCTGGTGGTAAAGTGAATGCGCTGATTGCGCGCTTGCGTTATTCGGTGCCAGGCGTGACCTTGATTTCACCGCCGCCGCATCATGATATTTACTCTATCGAAGATTTGGCGCAGCTGATTTTTGATTTGAAGCAAGTCAATCCAGACGCATTGGTATCCGTTAAATTGGTTTCACGTCCAGGTGTTGGTACGATCGCGACAGGCGTTGCAAAAGCCTATGCCGATTTGATTACGATCTCAGGTTATGATGGTGGTACAGCAGCATCTCCGCTATCGTCTATCCATCATGCAGGCTCGCCATGGGAGCTAGGTCTGGCTGAAACCCATCAGTCTCTACGAGTGAATGGATTACGTGATAAGGTACGTGTTCAGACCGATGGTGGTTTAAAAACAGGATTGGATGTCGTCAAGGCTGCCATTCTTGGTGCAGAGAGCTTTGGCTTTGGTACTACGCCGATGATTGCGGTTGGTTGTAAGTACCTTCGTATCTGTCATTTAAATAATTGTCCAACAGGGGTTGCTACCCAAAAAGCCAAGCTACGCGATGAGCATTTCATTGGCGAAGCAGAAATGCTGATTAATTTCTTTAAATTTGTGGCGACTGAAACACGTGAATGGTTAGCAGCGCTAGGTGTTCGTAGTATGGAAGAGCTGGTCGGTCGTACTGACTTGCTAGATATCTTAGAAGGTAATACGGACAAGCAGCGTCATCTTGATTTAACGCCATTGCTATTTAGTCACCCAGCCAGTGTGGGCAAAGCCCAAACGTGTCAGGTGGAGCGTAACGAGCCGTTTGATAAAGGCTTGCTCGCTGAGCAGATGATTCGCGATATGCTCGTCAATATTCGCCAAGGCTCAGGCGGCGATTATAGCTATTTCGTTGGCAACTGTGACCGCTCTATTGGTGCTCGTATCTCTGGTGAGATTGCGCAAGTATGGGGCAACCTTGGCATGAGCGATATGCCGATCAAGCTTCGTCTGACAGGTACTGCAGGGCAAAGTTTAGGCGTGTGGAATGCTGGCGGCTTAAATATCGAGCTTGAAGGCGATGCCAATGACTATGTGGGTAAAGGTATGGCGGGTGGTGAGATTGTCATTTATCCACCGAAAGACTCAAACTTTGTAGCACAAGAAACGGCCATCATCGGTAATACCTGCCTATATGGTGCAACGGGCGGTAAGTTATATGCTGCTGGGACCGCAGGTGAGCGTTTTGGCGTTCGTAACTCTGGCGCGCATGCAGTCATCGAGGGTACAGGAGACCATTGCTGTGAATATATGACTGGTGGCATCGTCACGATTCTTGGCCGTACTGGACTCAACTTCGGTGCTGGTATGACGGGTGGTTTTGCTTATGTACTCGATATGGAAGGCGACTTCTTTGACCGTTGCAACCATGAGCTAATCGATCTAAACCGTATTTCAAGCGAGCAAACAGAAGAGCATCGCATTCATTTGCAACAAGTTATTGAAGCTCATGTAGATAAAACAGGCAGTGCATGGGGTCAGACAATTCTGAACGACTTTGAGCACTATGTTCGTAAGTTCTATTTGGTTAAGCCAAAAGCGGCGAACATTGCAAGCCTTCTTAAAACTACCATGGCCGACCCACAATAGCCGATACGTAACTGCCTATCGTATCAATGGAATGCATTGATGGATTGTATTGATGGATCGGCAGTCGCTTTAATCAGGTTAGCCAGCGTTCCGTTTTTAGAGACGTTTTAACTCACAGGTTTTCAGCAGGTACGTGACAGCAGTGATATATGTCTTAAATTTTAGACAAACCAAACATCGCTGACTGTCACCACCCACTGCAAAAGAGCCTTATATAAAAGAGATAGCACCATGGCAAAACGCTTAGAAAATAACTTCCAGTTTTTAGATGTACCAAGATTTGATCCAACCAAAAAAGACATTGCAACGCGTTCAACAGAGTTTGTTGAAATTTATAAACCTTTCGAAAACGAAGCTGTTGCCCAGCAAGCGCATCGTTGTCTTGAGTGTGGTAACCCGTACTGCGAGTGGAAATGCCCAGTACACAATTATATTCCTAACTGGCTAAAGTTGGCGACAGAAGGACAGATATTCCAAGCGGCTGAATTATGCCATCGCACCAATACCTTGCCTGAAGTATGCGGACGAGTTTGCCCACAAGATCGCCTATGTGAAGGCGCTTGTACCTTGAATGACGGTTTTGGCGCAGTCACTATCGGTAACGTCGAGAAATATATCAACGATACCGCGTTTGCACTTGGCTGGCGCCCAGATATGTCTGAAGTCGTTTGGACAGACAAAAAAGTTGCTATCATTGGCGCAGGACCAGCAGGTCTTGGCTGCGCAGATATCTTGGTCAGAAATGGTGTCAAGCCTGTCGTCTTTGACAAACGTCCTGAAATTGGTGGCTTATTAACTTTTGGTATTCCTGAGTTCAAAATGGAAAAAGACGTCATGCGTAACCGCCGTGTCATCTTTGAAGACATGGGTATGGAATTTCGCTTAGAGACAGAGATCGGTACAGACGTCACCATTGATGAGCTATTGGCTGAGTATGACGCGGTCTTTATGGGTATGGGTACATACACCTATATGCGTGGCGGCTTCGCTGGTGAAGAGTTGACAGGCGTCTACGATGCGCTAGATTACCTGATTGCCAACGTCAACCGTTGTAATGACTGGGAAAAAGATGCCGAAGAGTACATCGACCTTAAAGGCAAAAGAGTTGTCGTACTAGGAGGTGGTGACACAGCGATGGACTGTAACCGTACCAGTATTCGTCAAGGTGCTGAAAAAGTCGTCTGTGCTTATCGCCGTGATGAAGAAAATATGCCTGGCTCACGCCGCGAAGTAGTCAATGCTCGTGAGGAAGGGGTTGAGTTTTTATTCAACCGCCAGCCTACTGAAATCATTGGCTTAAACGGCAAAGTCAATGGGGTAAAAGTAGTCACGACGCACTTGGGTGCGCCAGATAACCGCGGACGTCAGCGTCCTGAGCCGATTCCTAATTCTGAAGAGATTATCCCATGTGATGCAGTCATTATGGCATTTGGCTTTAGACCAAGTCCTGCTGATTGGTTCGAGTCGCAGCAAGTGGCAATGGACAGCTCTGGTCGAGTGTTGGCTGCAGAAAAACAAACCTTTAAATTCCAAACGCAGAATCCCAAAATTTTTGCAGGTGGTGATATGGTACGTGGCTCTGATTTGGTCGTGACGGCTATTTGGGAAGGCCGCGAAGCAGCAGAAGGTATACTAGACTTTTTAGAAGTATAATTACCTCGATTTAGATTCCACGATTTATTAGTGGTTTGTGATGTAAACGTCTTTTGTCTTTTATCAGACAAAAGACGTTTTTTTTGAGTGATGCTTGGTAAATCGAGGCTCGACTGCTAGCATGTTTTTGCGTACCCTATATGCTTTATCGTTTACCTCATTTATCCACTAAAACTCGTTTATTCACTAAAAAGAGTAGCCTTGCGTGAAATCAACCCTTTACCAGCTTATTACTGCTCCATTTACTGAGCCTTATGTTCGCTATCAACATGCCGACGTCTTGCACGCCATTCGCTTAGGAACGGCTGTCATACTGGCGCTACTGGCCAATAAACTCACCAACCTGCCGCATGGTGAGTGGACCACCATTACGGTTTTTATTATCTTGGGATTATTGCAGTATCAAGGCGCTATCTATACCAAAGCCAAAGAGCGTGTCTTGGGTACTCTATTAGGCATAGGTACGGCCCTTGGGGTGCTGTGGTTCATTCAAAATGCAGGTGCATGGCCATGGATCGATTATGCACTTATCGGTATATTAAGCGGCATCATTGGCTATTTAGCCGTCAGAAAGCTCGGATATACAGGGCTGCTAACGGGTATCACTATGTTGATGATTGTCTCTGACTTGGGTCACAACAGCATCGGTCAAGATGGCATCTACCGCGCGCTAAATATCTTACTGGGGACAGGCGTTTCGGTAGCAGTGACGCTGATTTTGCCGCTTAAATCAACGTTGATGTGGCGATTCTTATTGAGTAGTAATCTTGATGCTTGTAGTAGCCTCTACGCTGGCGTAGGTCATCATATTGAGGCGACGGATGGAGTGGTGGACGACTCTGTTCAAAAGCTAAACCCAGTGGCTTTTCCTGTCAAGGAAGTACCCGTTGATAGAGCGTTGGTCACAGCGTTACAGCAGATCAATAAACGCTTGCTAGCCGTGCGCCCCCATATCGCGGCGACAGCCAGTGAGTCAGGAATCGAAAAAGAAACATTAGAAACGATTCAGCGTACTCATCGTAATATCATTGGGACGATTGATTTACTACTAAGTGCGGCACCGCGCTTGGCAAATATCGACATTGATGAAGAAAACCATATTTTATTGGTACATTATCAGCATGAGCTAACCCAAGCGATGCAGCACATGGCAGCGGTATTACGTAGTCCAAGTGACGAAGTATTCCGGCCCATTACTCGAATCGCCGTCTCAGAGTATCCAAGCGTACAGCACCTGGCGTTTGAGTGGCAGGGCTATTTTTGGTTGACCCAAACCTTGCAGACTCAATTGCAGCAGCTGAGTGATTTACTGCAAACATCGAAACCGCATTGGTTTGCTGCATCTGGTCTGGGCTATCAGCGCCGCGAGCAGCGCCGGATGAAAGAGCAGGGCGGCGAGACGGATTTACATTTATGACATACAAAAAAACGCTGACCATTTAGGATCAGCGTTTTTATTTTAAAAGACTACGTTATTTTCAAGTGCTACATCAAAACTATTAACGACCCGTCTTTAGTTTGTCCCAATACTGCTGATACACTTGCAACGCCTCATCGCCCACATCTTCTTGGAACTCAGCTTTTGCCAGTACTTCTTTAGAAGGGTAAATCGTTGGGTTGTTTCGAACGCTCTCATCCATTAGCTCACGCGCTGCTATGTTTGGTGATGCGTAGCCGATCTCTTCGCTGACAACTTTTGCATTTTCAGGACGTAATAAATAATCAATAAACTTATGTGCTGCATCAACTTGCTTAGCATTTTTTGGAATGACAAAATTGTCCATCCATAAGATAGCGCCTTCGGTTGGATACTTATAAACCAAGCTAGTCAAACCTTCGTCATTGGCCATGACTGCTTCACCATTCCATGTCATACCAAGCGAAGTCTCACCTTCAATATACGGCATACGTGTCGCATCAGAGTTAAAAGTTTTGACGTTTGGCATCAACGTGGTGAGCTTATCGTAAGCGGCTTCGATTTCGTCAGGATTGCTACTATTACCTGAGTAGCCAAGAGTCAGCAGTGCCATACCGAATACTTCACGCACGTCATTGGTCAGCATCACCTGACCCTTATACTTAGGGTCCCAAAGGTCATTCCAGCTATTGACAGTTTTCGGATCGACACTGTCACCGTTAATGGCTAGACCAGTGCTGCCCCACATATAAGGGATAGAGTATTTGTTATCAGGATCAACTTTGGTATTGGTAAATGAGGTATCAAGGTTTTTAAAATTGCTCAATTTAGACTTGTCTAGCTCTTGTAGCAGTCCTTCTTTCGCCATTTTTTCGACGTAATAAGTCGATGGAATCGCTAAGTCATACTGACTAGAATCATCGAGTAGTTTGAGCTTGGCATACATCGCTTCGTTAGAGTCAAATGTGGTGTAATTAACTGAGATGCCAGTTTCTTCTTCAAAACCATCTAAAATCTCTTGCGGCATATATTCTGACCAGTTGTAAAGGTTCAGCGTCTCATTGCTCGCCGCAGCACTGCCATCCGCTGCATTATCAGAGTTGCTACAGCTGGCAAGCACCAAGCCGACAGCCATTGCTAATAATGCTTTTGGCACTATACGACCGACACTAGCCGAGGTGTGAGTAGTGGGATGGAACGACGATAAATGGGTCAAAATATCTCTCCTAAATAAAGATAATGCAAATCAGAAAAATTCAATAAAAAAGCCAAAAACATACAAGCCTGACATGGCCAATAAAACTATTATGGTCATTAGTTTATACAATTTAAAGGGTTGTTATTAAGGTAATGCTTAACAATACTAATAAAAATAGTCAGTTGGGCTAATGAGATGGGTAGTAAACTAACTTAGTGACAGCTAATTTTGAGTAGAGTTGCTAGCGATCTGCTAAAGTCGAATCGAAAAAAGATAGCATATAACCATGCTATGATTGGCGCAGGCCGAAGTATGACGAACATCATCTAAGTAAGTATAAGCCTTCGGCTCTAAGACACCAACCATACCATAATAATAAAGGATACAGCACAATGACCGAAAGTACCTCAACTCAAAACGCCTTGAATAAAAGCCACTCAGTTATACCGGCATTGCTTACGGATAAAGTTGCCATAGTCACTGGTGCCAGTCGTGGGCTTGGTGCACAGATTGCACAGCAAATGGCAGCAGCAGGCGCTATCGTTTGCGTCAACTACCTCAATAGTAAAGAGGCTGCTGAGGCAGTAGTGGCTGATATCATCGCGACAGGTGGACAAGCATTTGCTTATCAGGCGGATGTGACCGATCTTGAGCAAGTACAAGCCATGGCAGCTGAAGTCATCACTCGTCATGGTCGTATCGATATATTGGTCAATAATGCCTTGCCAAGTTATCAGTTCAATCCAAGCGCTGCGTACACTAGTATTGAAACAGTAAGGTGGTCGCACTTTTCGCAACAAATGGACGGTATCGTCAAGGGCGCAGTCAATACAGTGCAAGCAGTGTTGCCGCAAATGAAAGCGCAGCAAGTAGGTAAAATTATTAACATCTCAACCAATCTTGTCTACAACCCAGTGGTTACCTATTATGATTACACCACGGCTAAATCAGCATTGATTGGACTGACCCGCAACCTAGCGAGCGAGCTTGGACAGTATGGTATTCGGGTTAATTTGCTAGCAGGTGGCTTATTAAAAACCACCGACGCAAGCAGCTTAACCACTGAAGAGGTATTTGACTATATCGCGACTACGACGCCGCTGCGCCAAGCGACTTCGGTAGCTGACTTTGCCAATTCAGTATTGCTCATGGCATCTGATTTGAGCATGGCTATTACTGGACAATCTATCGCTGTCGATGGTGGCTTAACCATGCCTTAATTGAGGCCTTAACTGACGCCTTACGTTCTATTAGATTTGTAGAAAGAATGAAATGAATACTCGACAAGGTATTGGAATTATCACCGCTACAGTTTCCAGTTGAAACGTTTATATAAAATTAGTCCATAACAAAAAGCCCTTACTAGTCGGTTAGTAAGGGCTTTTTTAATTGAACGTTAATTAAATAAACATTAATGGCTTTATGTGCCTGAACAGTCTTACGACTTCATTGCTAACTGATTAAGCACGGTTTGAATACCATACTCTTCAATCGTCCCAGTGACAAAGTCAGCGCGTTCTATTAAAGCTGGCTGCGCATCTCCCATGGCTACAGCAAATCCAACCAAGTCGAACATTTCTAAGTCATTCATACCATCACCAAATGCCATACACTCGCTTGCATCTACCGCATAGTACTCGCATACATCTTTGATGCCGCGAGCTTTTGATGCCTCTGCTGGCAATATATCGGCACCAATCTGATGCCAATGTACCAGCTTTAAATCATACTGGGCAAAGTCGATGTCTTGCATCTTTTCTTGCTGATTATTAAAAAATACCGAGCACTGATAGACGGTATTTGTTTTGTAGTACTCAGGATCAAAGATCGAGTTGGGCGTGACCGCATTGAACTCGCGTAAACGTTCATTTTCACCTGACCAAGCGATATGAGTGGCAGAGTCAAACTTATGAATCAAATCACTCTGCTGGCATAGGCGTACGATTTTATCTGTCTGTTCAGCAGTTAATGGGTAGTGGCTGATTCGGCCGCTTTTATCAAAACTATATTGTCCATTCATACAAATAATGGCGTCCAATATATCTGCATCAAGCAACGCTAAAATGTCTTCAGGCAATATGGCTTTAGAGCGGCCAGTCGAAATCACTAGTTTAATATCGGTATCTGCAAGCTGCTCAAGCGTCGCTTTATTGTGTTCAGCGATAATGCCGTTACGGCTCAAGGTATCATCGATGTCAAAAAAGATGATTTTTGGGGTCGAAATCTTAGTAGTCATACTTTCTTTGGCAATCTTATCTTCGATAAACATGATAATCCTATTATTTTTAGTCGTGTAGATACAATGATTCAGATACTACTACAACATACCCAATCAGATAAATACCTATCGAGTAACCTATGATGCTGCAAGCATGCTTATTGAAACAGTATTTGGATGTAGCCTGTAGAACCGCTCATTGCTTGTCCAGAGGATTAACAAAAATGCTAAACGATATGATTAACTTAACCGTGTCTATGTATTATAAAGTTATATTCAATTATCAAAAACAATCTACCAAATAAGATGGACTCTCGTTATTAATGCATCAGCTACCTAAAGGAATAAGTATGAAATTCTTTACCTTAAAATCGATTACAGTTTTTGCAACATTAGCTTTATCTACCAATGCTTTTGCAATGGATGTTAAATTTAATGATGCTGTTTGGGATGGCAAAAAAATACCTGAGGGGCAGCAATGTCTAAACTATGGTGGCAAAAGTCCAGCCACGCCTAGCATGACTGTCTCAAACATTCCGGCAGGCGCGGAAAGCTTGGTATTCGTCTATAACGATGTAAGCAACAAACGTATGCAGCATGGTGGCCATGGCATTGTGGAGTTCGCACTACCAGAGGGTGCTACGAGCGCAGAAGTGCCAAGAGTGTTTGGTCATACTTACGAAGTACCAGTAGATATTGAGATGGTCGCAGAATACCGTAACCGTAAAGGTGAGGCGGGCGGTGCATATAAGCCGCCTTGCTCTGGCGGCAAGAACCATCTGTATACGGTAGATGTACAAGCATGGCAAGGCGACTCGGTACTTGCTGAAACAACAGTTGAGATGGGACGGTATTGATACGTTAGCTACTCAATCAATATGCAACAGTTAGTATGCAACAAAGCCGTCTATACAAAACTGTTTATACATAGCATAGACGGCTTTTTATTGAGGGTAGGTTATGTTTCATATACCTATAAACGGGCTAGCTTAATAGACATTAAAGACCCTGATAAATGCTTGTAGAATTTAGTCTATAAGTAAACATGACTTAGTCATATAAGTGCGTTGAGGCAGGGCTATAGGAGAATATAGATTAGGCTTGTTAATTATTGGAATAATGCCAAGATACTGAACGTGACAACTTTGTAGTATAATTTTACTACTATGAATATTGGTATGCTATATCATTGAAACTTCTATGTTATAAATCTAAAAAAATCATAGCAAATGATAAAAAACGTTATTAATTATACTTTATCTTAAAGTGTATCTTGATTTGAATGAATTTTTTATAAATAAGGTTTCTTATGAACATAACGACAAGCCAATCCTCAGAAGATAGAAAAAGGCATGGCGAGCATATTCTTATCCACATGACATATATCGCCAAAAATGTCGATCTAGATTCTGGGATTGAGCTGACTCGCGCACTTGAGTACTGGCGCAGATATTTTGAAGAAAACGATATCGTTTCAGCTTTAGTCATTAGTGAAGGTTATTTCGTTCAAAGTTTTCAAGGGACAAGGCCTGCTATCAATACTGCCTTGGAAAAGATACTTGACGAGCATTCAACTATTGTCCCTAATATTGTGAATATAGAGGAAATCGAAACGCGTCAATGGAAAGGGTTTTTAGTTAAACATCTAACCTCAAGCGTTGAAGATGAAGAGCATGCCCTAAAGAACTTTTCAGCAGGCTCTGACTACAATCCTTATTTAATGAAAAGCTCTCAGATTGAAAGCTTCTTGAAGGCGGTTTTTGAAAATGCTGAATCTAATTAATTTTAAATGAATAGCATTTATTTCTTAAATATTTGCCTCTTAGAGTTGTTAGTAGTCACTTGTCCTAGCTTTCAGAAAAAAGCCGTCCATACGTTTGTATAGGTGGCTTTTTGTTGAAAGTAAGTTAGCAGTATCGGTACAGGATGTTTTCTTAGCAACTGGATAAAATATTGGCGGATGTTCATAGGTGACTATTCATACCTGACTCTTGCAGGATTTAACTACTAAAAATGACCTAGTGATACCTGTTTTTGTCATGTTATTTTAAAGTATGGATGATAAGAAGCTGGTCAATTCGCAAGAGTTTTATTGATTATACTTTATGATAGAGTGTATATTAATTTATATACCTACTATATAAATGGATTTTCTTATGCAAATAACGACAAGTCAATCTTCAGAAAATAGGAAAAGACATGGCGAGCATCTGCTGATTAGCCTAACGTATATCGGTAAAAATATTGAAATGAAAACAGGTATAGAGTTGACTCGTGCTCTTGAACAGTGGCGAAGATACTTTGAGGAAAGTGGGTTAGTTGCAGCGCTTGTGATCAATGACGGTTACTTTGTTCAAAATATTCAAGGCTCAAGACCGGCGGTCAACGCTGCTCTAGCGAAGATAATTGATGAGCATTTCAAGATTGTTCCTAATGTTGTCAAGGTGGAAGAAATAGAAGCGCTTCGGTGGGATGGGTTGGTAACCAAGCACCTGACGGAAAGTGCCGAAGATGAGGAGTATGCCTTAAAAAGTTTCTCAGCAGGGTTTGATTTCAATCCTTACCTAATGAAAAGTACTCAGATTGAAAATTTTCTAACAGCGATATTTGAAGGTGCTGAATCCGATAGGTTTTAAGTGAGTAACATTTACATATCATAAGAGTCATCTATTTTAATTGGCATAAAAAAGCCGCCTATAAAGTATCTTTTGATTTAGATAATTTTTTATAAATAAGGTTTCTTATGCGTATCACTACCAGCCAACCTTTAGAAGATAGAAAAAGACATGGTGAGCATATTACTCTCAGCCTAACGTATATTGGCAGAAATAGTGACAGTAATAATGGAATAGGATTGGCTCGTCTGCTTGAGCAATGGCGAAGGAATAATGAAAAAAGTGGTGTAACCTCAGCGCTTGTCGTGAATGACAATTACTTTATTCAAAATATTGAAGGTCCAAGACCTCTTATCAATGAAATACTAGTAAAATTAATCAGTGAGTACTCTTACCTAGTACCCCATCTCAGTGACATTGAGGAAATAGAGGAACGTAGGTGGGATGGGTTTTTAATAAAATATTTAACATCAAGTGCAGAAGACGAAGCATATGCCCTAAAAAGCGTTTCAGCAGGTGCTGACTTTAATCCGTATCTAATGAAAAGCACTCAGATTACAAGCTTCCTGAGAACGATCTTTAAGGATACCGAATTCAATAAAGCTTAAATAAATTCTATATTTTGATTAACGTAAAAAAGCCGCCTATACATTGTGTATGGGCGGCTTTTTAATAGGAGCTGTTTAATTTTATTAGCTAGATTTTGAACTAGGGTTTCCAAAATTTAACTAGTCAAACTACCCAATCTCAACACTCGTCACATTCTGAAAGCCTCTTGGCAACTGCCCACCACGATTACCGCGAACACCCGTATAGTTAGCCAAATCATTTGGCTTGAGTGTCACATGGCGTTTGCCAGCAGTAATGACAAGGCTGTCTTGCTGACTAAGTGGTGTGATAGCAAGTACCTCTTCGCCATCTTTCAGTTTAATAAGTTTGTTCCCTTTACCGCGAGCTTGTTCAGGCAAATCATCAAGGGCAAATATCAGTAGATATCCTGCATTGGTCGCGACAGCAACATGATCAGGTGTCACACGTATATTGCTACTTTCACCTTCGGCATTGGCGGCCGTCTCTACTGGTGCGTCGATACGTGCAACAGGGAGCAAGCGACTATCAGTTGCTAGGTTAATAACGTTTTTACCAGCTTTTTGATTGCTATCGAGATTACCAATGGTATTAATAAAACCATAACCTGCTGAGCTGGCAAGGATAATACGTTGATCGTTATCACCCGTTAGTAGCTGCTCAAAGCTAGCGCCTGCTGGCGGCTTTAATACACTGGTCAATGGATCACCTTGACCACGTGCAGATGCTAAATTATGCGCATCGATACTATAGCTGCGTCCCGTACTGTCGAGCACGTAAATCCTTTCGTTTGATTTGCCGCGCACGTGCGCTTGATAGCTGTCACCTGAGCGGTAACTCATACCAGCGGCATCGACATCATGGCCCTTGGCGGCACGAATCCAACCTGCTTTTGATAAGATGGCAGTGACCGGCTCACTCGGTACGAGATCTGACTCTTTCAGTGCTTGTGCTTCTTCGCGTTCTGCCAATGGTGATACACGCTCATTGCCATGTTCTTTCATATCGGCAGTAAGCTCATCGATCATCAAGTTGGTCAAACTGTCTGGATTGTCTAAGTATTCTTGAATGATGGCACGTTCGGCAGCAAGTTCATCTTGCTCGCGGCGCAGCTCAATCTCTTCTAATTTTGCCAACTGACGCAAACGAATATCCAAGATAGCATTGGCTTGAATGTCAGTCAGGTCATAATCCTGCATCAAGGTCGCTTTTGGATCATCCTCTTCACGAATGATGCGAATCACTTCATCAATATTCAGATAAGCAATCAGTAAGCCCGCCAAGATATGTAAGCGTTTATCGATTTTATCTAGGCGATATTGCAAGCGTCGCGTGACCACCGAGCGGCGACAGATTAACCATTCTTCCAAGACTTCCTTTAAGTTTTTCACCTGCGGCTTACCATTTAAGCCAATCATATTCATATTGACGCGGTAATTGCTTTCTAGGTCAGTACTGGCAAACAGGTGACTCATGACACGATCGACATCGACTCGCGTTGAGCGCAACTCAAGGACGATACGGCAGGCATTTTCGTGATCTGATTCATCATGAATATCCGTCACCCAAGGCAGCTTTTTATCGGTCATAAGCTTAGCTATTTGCTCTTGGATTTTGTTGCCTGACACTTGGTAAGGAAGCGCATCAATGATGACGAGGTTTTTTTCTTTAGGGTCAACATGAAAGGTGGCACGCATCTTATAACTGCCACGTCCAGTTTCGTACATCGCTTGCAAATCTTTTTTGCTAGTGATGATTTCCGCTGGTGTCGGCAGGTCAGGTGCGGGTATCGATTGGGTAAGCTGCTTAACCGACAGCTCTGGGTTTTTGAGCAAACGAATGGCTGCGCGTACCACTTCATTAAGGTTATGCGGCGGAATATCGGTTGCCATACCGACTGCGATACCTGTTGTACCGTTTAATAAAATATTAGGCAGGCGGGCAGGTAAGGTAGTTGGTTCTTGCATCGTACCATCGAAGTTATCTTGCCAATCGACTGTACCTTGACCCAATTCTGCGAGCAACGTATTGGCATAAGCCGACATTTTAGCTTCGGTATAACGCATCGCCGCAAAGGATTTCGGATCATCTGGGCTACCCCAATTACCTTGACCAGTGATAAGCGGATAGCGATAACTAAACGGCTGAGCCATCAGTACCATTGCCTCGTAACAAGCGCTGTCACCATGCGGATGGTATTTACCCAATACGTCACCGACTGTACGCGCGGATTTCTTGGCCTTGGCAGAGGACTTTAGCCCAAGCTCGCTCATGGCATATACGATGCGACGCTGGACAGGTTTTAGACCGTCAGCAATATTTGGCAGCGCCCGATCCATGATGACGTACATGGCATAGTTGAGGTAGGCCTGCTCAGTGAACTCTGCGACTGAACGAGTGTCCATCGGTTCATTGGGAATAATTGGGGCGATCGTATGATCAATAACATCAGACATAAAATAGGATTCACTTATCAGTTTTAATAGGTATAGATAATTGGTTCAAGCATACAAATAGGATAGTGCTATCGTAAAGGATATTGCACCAATTAAAAAGACGTATGTCAGAATATACGACATCTCGTGACGTGCTTAAAACAAGCGCTTACAACGGTCTTTTATAGTGTGGTGATTCATAGCTTTTATAGATTAAGTTAAGTATAGTAAATCTAATATTTGTTTTTTATATGGTTAATAAATGTCTTAAGGTTGAATCCTTTTTATTTAAGATATTTTGTCTATCATCAATCCAAAAACAGTAGGTTCAAAATAGTTCTAATGCAAAACTAATAACTGAAAGTATGACAGTTAATAGACTGAATAAGGCGGCTGATTTGCCTATTTAAATAGCGTTAACCATATATTGACACGGACAAGTCGCTACTGAATTATCTTACAATAAGGAATTTCTGTTATGTCATTTGACACTTTATCTAAAATTTCCGCCTCTAAAATGCTAAAAAACGAAAGTAAGCACCTAGGGAAAAACGCTACTAGAAATGTACTATTGATTACTGCTATAACCAGTCTGGGATTGACAGCCTGTAGCCCTTCACAAATGAGCAAAACGCTACCAGCCGAGACAAGCAGCACAGTCAATCAAGATGCAGCAGTGATGTCAGAGTCTATCATGGCATCACCCAGTGTGAGGCCATCAGTCATCAGTCAACAGATGATGATACGTTCTGCGGCACAGACAGGTATCGTACGCCCATCACCGAGCATCATAGTCACGCCAGAGGCAAAAGACAACTATCAAAAAAACGCCGCCAATCCTGTACATCGAACTACGGATATGGCGGTATCAACTTTGTCTATCGATACCGATACGGGCAGCTACGCCAATGTGCGCCGCTATCTAAACGAGGGTCAACTACCACCTGTTAATGCCGTACGCGTAGAGGAATTGATTAATTATTTTAACTATCAATTTGATGATGGCAAACGCTTAGGTAGTGCCCCGTTTGTTATATCAACTGAGGTAGTGGACTCACCTTGGGATAGAGCAGATCAGGATAATAAAATCGTCAAAGTTGGTATCAAAGCCGTTGATAGTAGCTGGTCGCAAAAAACGGATAAGCAATCTATGCCACCTGCCAATCTCGTATTTTTGGTAGACGTGTCAGGATCTATGTCGTCACGCGATAAGCTGCCATTGGCACAGTCATCGCTTAAGCTATTGACAGAGCAAATGCGCGCCCAAGACAGCATCAGTATCGTGACCTATTCAGGTAGTACTAGTGTGGTATTGCCTGCGACCAGCGGTGACCAAAAAGCAAAAATATTGGCTGCGATCGAGGGATTAAATGCCTCAGGCTCAACCAATGGGGAAGATGCTCTTAAATTGGCCTACAGACAAGCTGAGCAAGGACTAAAAAAGAACGGTATCAATCGAATCATGATGTTAACGGATGGCGATTTTAATGTCGGTATTAGTGATGTCGATGAGATGCTGGATTTGGTCAAAGCCAATCGCGATCGCGGTATCTCTTTGTCTACCGTTGGCTTCGGTCGTGGTAATCTGAATGATCACATGATGGAACAGATGGCGGACAACGGCAATGGTAATTATAGTTATATTGACAGCTTAACTGAAGCGAAAAAAGTCTTTGGCGATGAGTTAGCCGCGACATTCAACACCGTTGCCAAGGATGTAAAAGTCCAAGTTGAGTTTAATCCTGATGTGGTGAGTGAGTGGCGCTTAATTGGTTATGAAAATCGCGTACTGGCTGAAGAAGACTTCAATAATGACAAAGTTGATGCAGGTGAGCTTGGGGCAGGTAAGGCGGTTATCGCTTTGTTTGAGGTGACACCAAAAGGTCAAAAAGGGTTATACAGCGATCGCCGTTATGCTAATAGCAATGCCAGTATTAGTTCGAATAACAAACAGAACTCTAATGAGCTTGGCTATCTAAAAATTCGTTATAAAGCACCGACAGGTGGTAGCTCTAAACTGATTAGCCAACCGATTAATAAAGCTAGCCACGCTTTAAACAAAGCCAGTATCGATACTCAGTTTGCGATGGCAGTAGCAGGGTTCGGTCAACGCTTGACTCAAAGCGATTATATTAATGATTGGCAGTACAGTGATAGCACTAAGCTTGCCAAAAGTAGTATCGCAGATAGACCAAGTAGCGATACTGATGGTACTCGTCGCAACTTTGTGACGTTAACTGAGCTGGCGAGTGCGCTAAAAAATAGCCAATAGTGAACAGATATCGTGTCGGGATGGTCATTATGAAGCAGAAGTTAAGGGTCATATTTTCTAATAGCTTGACTGATATTTTTAATCTAATATGTTGATATTTATAGGGATATTGAGCGTCAAGCCTATTTGAGAACTGGTGTAGCAATCTTTTGTATTGAGTACTATGTATAAAGTGTGTATGTTAATGAACAAAGGGCTATTTACCGCTATATTGTTCGCTCAGCACTATACAAATATATCGCAGCCTTGCTTTTTATCATAACGATAGGCAAGACTCTGACGTTTTGTATATTTATCACACTGTGATTGGCGTGGGTTGACGGTAATGTATTATTACTAGGAGAGAAAAGATTATGGAAAATCAAGGAAACTTAACCCGTCGTGACGATAAAGTTTGGCTAAAAACGTATGAAGAACTTGGTTTGGAGTATGACATTGAATTGCCAGCCGACAATACGTCACTTATCGATATTTTCGAAAAAAGCTTCGCTGAAAATGCTGATAAAACTGCCTATATCTGCATGGGTTCATCGTTAAGCTTCCAAGAAGTAGATTTATACAGCCGTCAAATGGCCGCTTATCTACAATCATTAGGATTGGTTAAAGGCGATAAAGTTGCGGTCATGATGCCCAACATTTTGCAGTTACCAATCTCTGTCATCGCTGTACTACGTGCAGGCTTTACCTTAGTCAACGTCAACCCTCTGTACACTACCAGAGAGCTCGAGCATCAATTGACTGATTCAGAAGCCAAAGTGCTGATCATGGTCGAAAACTTTGCTAAAACCTATCAAGACATCGGTCGCAATGTGGTCGATAAAGTCGTGATTACGGGTATGGGCGATTTGATGGGTACGCTCAAAGGCTTTATGGTCAATACGGTCGTCCGCCATGTCAAAAAAATGGTGCCAGACTATAGTATTTCTAATAGCATCAGCTTCAAAACAGCACTAAAGCAAGTCACTGCTAGCAAATATAAGCGCCCAACCAATATCACACTTGATGACATCGCCGTCCTACAGTATACCGGTGGTACAACGGGTGTGGCAAAAGGTGCGATGCTAACGCACAAAAACTTGGTGGCAAACTTAATTCAGTCTAATACCTTTTTGGGCACCGCTTTTGATGATTTCGATCAAAGAGGTGAGCAACCTGTGATTATGACGGCATTGCCGATGTATCATATTTTCTCATTCACCGTATGTGGTATGTTCGGTCTGTATCGCGGTTGTGTTGTATTATTAGTACCAAATCCACGCGATCTTGATAGCTTGTTAAAAGCATATAAAGCCAATCCACCAGCGTTCTTCCCAGCGGTAAACACGTTGTTCAACGCGCTTGCTAATAACGAAGAATTTATCGCGATGGATCATAGCAAGCTGCGTCAATCGATGGGCGGCGGCATGGCAGTATTGAGCCCAACAGCCGAAAAATGGCGCCAAGTGACAGGTAATATTATTATTCAAGGTTATGGCTTGTCTGAAACATCACCAGTCGCGACCGCTAACCCTAGCAACAGCAAGACATTCACTGGCACTATTGGTGTCCCTATGCCAGCAACCGATGTGGCGATCTTAGATGATGCAGGTAATGAAGTAGCACTTGGTGAGCGCGGTGAGATTAGTGTTCGTGGTCCACAGGTCATGAAAGGTTACTGGAACCGTGAAGATGCTACTGCCGAAGTCATGACAGCAGATGGATTCTTCCGTACTGGTGATATCGGTATCATGGCTGACAACGGATATGTGACCATCGTTGATCGCAAAAAAGATATGATTTTGGTGTCTGGTTTTAACGTCTATCCGAACGAAGTCGAAGAAGTCATGGCTGGCCATCCTAAGATTTTAGAATGTGGCGTCATCGGTATCGAAGATGAGAAAAGTGGTGAGATTCCTAAGATCTATGTTGTCCGTAACGATTCAAGTCTGACTACCGAAGAAGTTCTTGAGTACGGTAAAGAGAACTTAACAGGTTATAAGCGTCCTCGTCGTGTTGAGTTTATTGACGAGCTACCAAAATCGAACGTTGGTAAGATTTTGCGTAAAGACCTACGCGTACTTGAAGAAAAAAACCACGGTTAATTTGCTGATCCACGCACCTAGATAGTTGTTTGATAGATGCGTGTATTAACCAAAGACACATGTGAAAGGGTCGCTCGATTAGATACTGTAGTAACTAAAGTAGTAACCAAAAATGATAAGGCTGCAACCATGCTGTCTTATCATTTTTTTGTCTTTATCGCTTTTAACATTTGCGGATGACAGCTACTATTAATAGAGAATATCTATTAAAACTGCTATAGTGCCCATCGACGTATTTTTGTTTTTGTCCAAAAAATCGTACTGGTTTTGCTCAAAATAACAGGCAAAATCATGGTAGTAAAGATTGTTCTCGACTTGGTCGTGCTGAGTGGTAGTATCATAGACCCAGTAACACACTTTAATTCGCAAAGCTTATGAATGACAAACCCGATCATACTTATCTATTTCTTATTCATAAGCTTCTGCTGTCAGCGATAATCATAAAAAATGGTGTTTCCATTAGCATATTCAATGTTTTTAACAGTAACATTTAGGGAGAATTATGACGGATAATATTAATAAAAAAACGACAGATAATAGCGCTGCAACTGACGATAAAGCCAATACTACTAACGACGTTTATCAAAGCAATGCGTTTCCTACTATGCCGACCATCGACAGTGATAGTCCGTGGCTGAGCGCTTATGAGCGCTATAGCATCGATGCTACTATCGAGATGCCAGAAGACAATACCTCTTTACTGGATGTGTTCGAGCGTAATTTTAGCCGTTATGGCCAAAAACCTGCCTATATCTGCATGGGCTCATCGATTACTTTTAAGCAATTAGATCTATATAGTCGCCAGATTGCTAGCTATTTGCAGTCAATAGGACTGGTCGCAGGTGATAAAGTTGGAGTCATGATGCCCAATGTCTTGCAGTATCCAGTGGTCGCTTTGGGTATCATTCGTGCAGGGATGGTGTTGGTCAATGTAAACCCTCTATACACCAGCCGTGAGCTATCACATCAGTTGCATGACAGTGGTGCGAAAGCGCTATTTATTGTTGAAAACTTTGCCAAAACGTATCAAGAGGCCGAAGACAAAGGTCAGGTAGAGCATGTAGTCGTGTGTACCATTGGTGATATGCTAGGTACGATTAAAGGAGCTGTGGTTAACCTTGTGGCTCGTCATGTCAAAAAGATGATTCCTGCTTATGGCATACCGAATAGCGTGAGTTTCAAGCATGCCTTAAATGCTGAGTCAGCCAGTAAGTACCAGCGCCCTGAGTTGAACTTAAGCGATGTGGCCTTGCTGCAATATACCGGTGGTACGACAGGAGTAGCGAAAGGCGCAATGCTGTCTCATGGTAATCTAGTCGCCAACATGCTACAGGTCAGTGCGCTGATGAACAGTGCATTTGATGATGATATAGATGGTAGAGATGTGATTTTGACCGCACTGCCGCTATATCATGTATTCTCATTTATGGTCTGCGGTATGTGTAGCATGTACCAAGGTTATGCCTCGCTACTCATTCCGAATCCGCGCGATCTTGATGGGCTTATCAAAGAGATGGCTAAATACAAGCCGGCGTTTATCCCTGCCGTGAATACTTTGTTTAACGGCTTAGTACACAAAGATAACTTTGCTGATTTGGACTTTTCTAATCTAAAAGCATCTATCGGCGGCGGTATGTCAGTATTGCCTAGCGTAGCGAAAGAGTGGCACAAAATCACTGGCCTGCCTATCGTTGAAGGTTATGGTCTATCTGAGACATCACCTGTCGTAGCATTTAATCCGATGACTATTGCAGAATTTACCGGAAAAATCGGTATTCCTGCGCCTAGTACCGATATCGTACTCATTGATGATGACGAAAATATAGTAGCCATGGGCGATCGCGGTGAAATCTGCGTAAAAGGCCCACAGGTCATGATTGGTTACCAGAATCGTCCGAAAGAAACCGCTGAATCATTTACAGCTAGTGGTTACTTCAAAACTGGCGATATCGGCATCATGGATGAAAAAGGCTTTATCAAAATTGTCGATCGCAAAAAAGACATGATTTTAGTCTCTGGTTTCAACGTCTATCCAAACGAAATTGAAGAGGCGATGAGTGAACATCCAGCAGTCGTAGAATGCGGTGCTATTGGTGTTCCAAACGATGATCGCGGCGAAGAGCCAAAGCTGTTTGTGGTCAAAAAAGGCAACGTGACTGAAAAAGAGCTACTAGAATATGGCAAAAAACAACTGACTGGCTATAAGCGCCCACGTCATATACAGTTCGTCGACGAATTACCAAAGTCGAACGTTGGCAAAATCCTACGTAAGGAATTGCGTAAGATGGAAGGGTTAGAATAGTTTATATCTGACATTCTGTTGATAACGGTGGCGTAATGGCAGGAGCGAATCTTGCTATTGCGCCGTTGTCACGTTAGGATATCTTAAGATTTTAGTCGACTACATATCTATCAATGTGTTTACTAACGACTGATAGGTATTTTTATGACACTGCTTTTATAACATTGTACTAGGAATTTTTATGCGTATTGACAATCGTGAGCTTGACCAACTTCGCTCGATCAGCTTTGAGCGCCATTATACGAAGCATGCTGAAGGGTCAGTACTGGTAAGTTTTGGCGATACCAAAGTACTATGTACTGCCAGTGTAGAATCTGGTGTGCCGCGCTGGCTCAAGGGTAAAGGCAAAGGTTGGATCACAGCTGAGTATGGTATGTTGCCACGTGCGACCAACACGCGCAATCAGCGTGAAGCAGCTCGCGGTAAGCAGTCAGGTCGTACGCAAGAGATTCAGCGTTTGATTGGTCGTAGCTTACGTGCCATGATTGATCTGAGTAAACTTGGTGAAAACACCATCTATCTTGATTGTGATGTGTTGCAAGCGGATGGCGGTACTCGTACGGCGAGTATCACTGGTGCTGCGATTGCGCTTATCGATGCGCTAGAGAGTATCCAAAAGGCCAAGAAACTCAAAGCAGATCCGCTAATCGGACTGGTTGCTGCGGTTTCTGTTGGTATGAAAGATGGCGAAGCGTATCTTGATCTGAACTACGAAGAAGACTCTAGCTGCGATACCGATTTGAACGTTGTGATGACCCAAAAAGGCGAGTACATTGAGCTACAAGGTACTGCTGAAGAAAAGCCGTTCACTCGTGAACAAGCAGATGCTATGCTGTCGTTAGCTGAAAAAGGCATTGCTGAATTGATTAAAATGCAACAGACGGCGCTTGGTTGGTAGACTAGCGTTTAAATACAACACACTGTCTTTGTTTTTAGTGTCAATAACTGCCTGTTAGCTGCTAATAGGCAGTTTTTTAATAGAAAATATTCGTACATTACGTAATAGGTAACAACACATGCTAAAGCTGACTGATGATGGCGCCAAAATCACCTTACAAGGGCAATCGAATGCTGCTGATAATGGCATGTTTTGGTTTGGTTCTGCATTATTGGTCGGGGCCGTAGCAGTCGCCATGGCGATGAGCCTATTGCCTGAGCGTCTAGCCATCGGTGCGCTTGCACTGCTTATCATTGGTAGCTTCATTTTTAATAAAAAGCGCCAACAGCATAAAAAAGCCATGAGCGGTATGATTAGCAGTGGCACATTATGGGTAAGGGCTGGCGAGTTGGTCCATGACAATCTAGGTAAGCGTGAGCATATTCATTTAACGGATGGTGATAAGATAACGCTGATTGGCGAGCAATTACAGATTGTCGATAGCAGTGACGTTCGCAAATATCATATTACTGGTTTCGAGAGTGCTCAAGAAGCAAAAGCTGCGAAAGCTATCTTAGAAGGGCAAGCGCTAACGAAACGCCATGTAAATATCAAAATGAAGAGTAATTAGTATCATTTTTCAGTTTCATACTCTATGAAAGCATAGCTACTATCCTCGTGCTATCCAAACTTCAAACTCAAATATCATTTTAAATCTCACTCGACGCGCCTCTCCAATATTGTCATTCATCAGTATGTTTATACCGTCTATCACCTATCGCAGGCGAATAGTGCTTGCAGATTTGTGCGCAAATGGTTTATAAGTAGGATTATAAAATTTATCCTTCTTATTATTGATACTGTCATTGGGATCTAGTTGACAAGGAGTTAGTCATGCTGCGTTTGTCTATACCGTCAGTTGCCGTGTCGTGCGGGTTTTTACTATTTACCTGCGGCATGGTAGGGCAAGCCCATGCAGATAGTATGAGTATGCTTATCGCCCAAAAATCCATTCAACCAACGATGAATACGTCCTATCGTTATCCTGAGGTACAGCGTTCAGCACCTACAGTCTTACCAGCATTTTTGTCAGGGAACTATGACAATGTTGATAGCGAGTACCTACCGCTGCTGAGCAATGCAGAGAAGCAAAGTAGTATGGCAGCACGTGATGTGGTCAGTACCGCACGCAAAATGGCACTTAACGAGCGCACGATTATTCAGGGTGGCTGCTGGGACTATTTAAATGCTGTATTCAATCGGGCAGGGGTATCGCGTAATACCATACACAAAGGCACTTATGCGCAAGGGCCCTATGCTAGTAGCAGTGAGATTGAAGCAGGCGACTGGCTCTATTATATCAATCATGGTTACAATGGCGTCGAGCATAGTGGACTGTTTGTCGGTTGGGTCGATGAGCGTGCCAAGCAGGCATTAATACTGAGCTATGCTGGCGAAAATCGCCGTGAACCAGCTCGTTATCGCGTTTATGATTTAAGTAATGTTTATCAAATTATGCGCCCTAGTGTTTAGTGCTCTATATCTTCAGTTTGACAACATGTTTTATAAGTGAATAAAAAAGCGTCCGCAACTCATTGAAGTTAAGGACGCTTTTGTTTTGTATATTTGATTGGTTTTTCTGATGCTAAAATGGTTTTACCACGACTAGAATCACGATAATCACTAAGGCAAAAACAGGCACTTCGTTAAACCAGCGCCAGAATTTATGTGTTTTATAGTGTGGATTATCTATCAGCTTCTTACGATAAAAGCCGCAAGCGCCATGATAGCCTGATAGCAGCACGACTAAGAGCAGTTTAACATGTAGCCAGCCTTGGGTTTTATAGACATCCCAGCCCAGCCCCAACATCCATAGACCAAAGATCCATGTCGCTATCATCGAGGGTGTCATGATGCCGCGATATAACTTGCGCTCCATAATGATAAAGCGCTCTTGGCTGATAGTATCATCGCTCATCGCATGATAGACAAACAAGCGCGGCAAATAAAATATCGCTGCAAACCAGCAGACCATAGAGATAATGTGCGCCGCTTTAATCCAGTTAAAATAATCTGCCATCATAGTTTCTCTTGCTTAGCTTATATTTTTTAGCGTGGGCTTAATCTGCCAATACAACTTGTGTTTGATGACCATTCATCGCATCCATTACAGGCAGTACTTTAGGCGCTCTTGGTGCGGCAAACTGTTTGGTAAGGCCAAGCTCACGCATGAGTCTGTCGTCGCCTGATTGGCTTGAGTTGCCAGTAGTAAGAAGCTTGTCACCATAAAAGAATGAGTTAGCACCTGCCATAAATGCCAAGGCTTGCTCAGAATCTGACAGACTTTCGCGGCCAGCAGATAGACGCACGTAGCTAGTCGGGCAGCAAATACGGGCGACCGCAATAGTGCGAATCCACTCAAGTACAGACAGCTGACCTTCGGCCAATACTTTGTCACCAATCGGTGTACCTGCAATAGGCACCAGTAAGTTGACTGGAATTGATTCAGGCGCTTTTGGCATTTTTAGCAGCTCGAGTACCCAATCGATGCGGTCATCACGGCTCTCACCCATACCAACGATATTACCACTACAGACGTTAATGCCAGAGTTACGCACGTTTTCTATCGTATCTAAACGCTCATCATAGCTACGCGTGCTGACGACTTGTTCATAGTAGCTGCGCGAAGTATCTAGGTTATGGTTATAATAATCCAATCCTGCATCGGCCAACTGTGTTGCCTGATTGGTATCAAGCATACCCAGTGTCATGCAAGTCTCAAGACCTAGTGCTTTCACTTCTTTAATCAGCTCAACCACATAAGGCATGTCCTTGGCACTTGGATGTTTCCACGCGGCACCCATGCAGAAGCGTGATGAGCCACTGTTTTTGGCACGCTTGGCCGCTGCGATGACTTTATCAACTTCTATGCGTTTTTCTGCTTGTAGTTTGGTAGTGTCGCGATGATGGCCTGACTGTGAGCAGTAGCCGCAATCTTCAGGGCAATTGCCCGTTTTGATAGAGAGTAGCGTGCTGATCTGTACTTCATTGGCAGTAAAATGCTTTCTATGGATGGTTTGCGCTTGTAACAGCAAGTCCATTAGAGGTAAGTCAAACAGTTGCGCGATTTCTTCACGGCTATACGTGGTGGCAACTTTACTATCAGTTTGAGTCGCGTCTGTGGCTAGATTGGCCAAAAAATCACTGTTGGTCGTATCTGGCTGAGTGGCTACATCAGTTGGCTGGGTGGCGTCAGGTTCGGAGATGCTAAGCAATCCTGCCATAAGGTAAGTCCTTTTATAAGAATTAGAGGGTATTAAATAAAACCAATGTTTTTATCTATTGTCATTTATAAGGTAACAAAAAAGGTTGCCGTATAGTATACCGCAACCTTTTTAGAAAATCAGAACACTGCTAGACAGTATGTATAATTGTCACAGTAGCGCACATAAATAGTAACTATACGTTTGGCTATCTAGTTCTATATCATCCATTCTACCAATGCCTATCGCTCAGTGCATCATTCTTTTTATTTGCCAAGTTTGTGCTTGGCGATACCAACCCAATGCTCAGCAAGTTTCTGTGCTTTATAAGCGTAAGGTTTGGCTTTTTGAATATATGGTTTGCACTCTTCTGGGATAGCTGGAACGATATGCTTAGCAAGTTTGTTGAACCACATCATTAAGCTATAGTCGCCTTCAATGCTCAAGTTACCTTCTTGTACAGCAGTCATAAAGGCAGGCAAGCTACCTTTGGTTAGCAGTCTAACGCCAGTCATAGAATCTTTGAAAGTGATGGTCAAATCGGCTTCTTTTGCATGGCCGCTTTGTTGACTGAATTGTCCATTGTCAAAGCTAAAAGTGCGGGCGATATCAGACTCAGTACTAGCAAACTCAATCGTAACTTGACGATCAGCGAATAATGCTTTGACATCTTCGTTATCGCTATCAGCTAACATAGACAAACGATAGCCAACAACAGCCAATAAAGCATCTAATGGATCAGATTTGATATCTAATACAGGAACAGTAAACATAGCAGAACTCCTAAAGAAATGAGGCATAAAAATAAAGCGTACTTTATACCAGTTTTTATGACAAATATATAACTGGATTATAAACTATCACAGGGTGCCAACTCTTTAGGAGTTAAGTAGAGAGCGTTAAGTATCTTGTAACATTCGATGTCACTGACGTAAGCAAGGTATTGATATAGACAAATAGAGGTATAAATAGGACGGTTTTAACGGAAACGTGGCTGATAGTTATCATCGTAGACAGGAGTGTGTTCGATATAACGTGCGGCTTCTAGCTCACGTTGCTGACTAACTGTCTGACTCACGTCATCATAGCGTAATGCCCGATATAGTACCCAAGCTGCCAACGGTAACCAACTGATGCCCATAGCGATGATATAGCGATGCCATGACGATAGCTCCATCAACATAGGGCGACCGGCTAGTATATTTTGAATCAATTCAACGGTGAACCAGTAAGCCATACCGCCAAACAAATATAGCAGTAGCCAACGATATGACGACAAAGCTAGCACCATTACTAAACTGGCTAGCAGTCCATAACCAAGCCATGCCGCGCCGCTCCATGCCTCTACACCGATAAAAGAAAATATAGTCATTAACATCATTCATCTCGCTATTCATAAGGTGAATTCCAATGAGACTATTATGAGAGGTTATTGAGTAAAGCTGAAGAGGGTGCAGGCGACTTTGCGACAACCGTTGACGTTTGGTTTTTTGGCTTGTTTTGCGATATTTGATGGCTAGGTTTTAGGCTAAGCGCCGTAAGGTCAGGCGCTTATTTTGAGGAATATGGAAACGGTTTTGTTTGCTCGGGAGGGTGTTTGTTAGCTAGCAAAGTAAAATAGAAAACAGGATTGACAGTTTGCTAAATATTTAGACTCGATTGGTACGATTACCCCACCACGATAATAGCGAAACTAGAATAGCACCGAGTAGCATAAGTCCTATTGTCGTTGACCACTGTGCGCCAGTAGGATATTGCCATGGCATGACATTATGGACGGCTTCAGTATTTAACGAGCCTAGCGCATCTACTTTCCATGGCCATACTTTTATTAGAGAGCCTGCAATAAAGCCTGTCAGCAATGCCAAGGTAGCTTGGTAATAATGCGAGAGTAGCCACTTAAGTGCGCGCGTGAATAACAATAGCCCAGTCGCCATACCCGCAATGACTGTGAAAATAGCACTTAGATTCATCGTATCGACTGCTTCTAATACCGCATCGTAAGCGCCTAGCAATAGTAAAATAAAAGACCCTGATATCCCTGGTAGGATCATGGCACAAATAGCAATTGCCCCTGCAAAAAACAGATACGGTAAGCTAGGCGTGGTCGTAAGCAACGGCATACTACTGATGACTACGGCGGCAATAAGTCCAGTCGCAAACAGTGCGACACGTCCTATATTCCAGCGCTTCATCTCACTGAGTAAGATAAATACCGTTGCAACGACCAGTCCAAAAAAGAATGACCAAATAAGCAATGGTTGGTTGTCCAATAAATGCTTAATGATACCGGCCAACGTCGCAAAGCTAGTGGCAATACCCAGTAGCAAACACAATAGAAACGTCGCGTCTACTTGTCGCCAAATCGCAGCGAACCCTTTAATACCACCTTCTTGTCGAAATATCGTCCAAAGATTGGGGCCGATACTGCCAAGCGCGTTAATCAAACGCTCGTAAATCCCTGCAATCAACGCAATAGTGCCGCCAGAGACGCCAGGTACGATATCAGCTGCTCCCATGGCCATACCTCTGACATAGATACCTACCAGCTGCTTTGGGCTATCAGTACGTACAGGTACCGTATCTTGCTCTAATGGCGTTGGCGCTGACGGCTGAGTTGGCCGTGGAGGTTGTGGTGCCGTCATGGGCATTCCTTTATCATTTAAAAATAAGTGTTATCTGAAAGTAAGCATTAGCTAAAAATAAGTAGTATCTAAAAATGAGTAATAACTAAAAACAGGCATTAGCTAAACATCAGTCTGCATAGCAGATTTTATTAATTATCATCACGTACTAAGGCATGTCTTTAATTCATTTAATAGTCATCTAACTGGTCTGAAAATGGCTAAATCTTGTCAGACATTGTCAAATAGCTGGTTAATATACTGATACTATCTACGCTACTTTTCTTGTTTAAGCCACATCCTAAAGCATAAAAGCCAGATTAATGACAAAACATTAACCTAGCTTATGAAATGGCATAAAGCGTCCTGCAATTACTCAGTAGGCGCCAGTGCAGGATAGCCAAGAGCGTACAGAGTACCTTCAAGCCCTGTCACGTTGATAGCGGCATCAGCACGTGCTTGAACGATTGGTTTGGCATGATAGGCCACACCAAGATCGGCAAGCGCCATCATCGGTAAATCATTAGCACCGTCACCGACACAGACCACTTGTGACATCTCAATGCCTAAGCGCTCAGCAGTATGCTCAACGATAGCGGCTTTTTTGGCACCGTTAACAATAGGCCACTGTACATGACCAGTGACTTCACCTTCCTCGATATCTAGAGCATTGGCATGCACTTCATCGATACCCAGCTGCTCCGCGATATAACGGGCAAAATACGTAAAGCCGCCGGATACTAGCACGGTATGATATCCCAATGCCTTTAGCGCACTGATGGTGGTGCGCGCACCTACCGAGACGGTCAGGCGGCTACAGATATCATCCAGTACGTCAATTGGTGTGCCTTTTAATAATGCCACGCGCTGAGCAAACGATTCATCAAAATCAATCTCACCGCGCATTGCTGCTTCAGTGATGGCTTCGACTTCTTCGCCAATACCAGCCGTTTTTGCTAGCTCTACGATGACTTCTTGCTCGATCAAGGTTGAATCCATGTCAAAGCAGGCAAGCTTGTGTGTCCGCAGCATATGACCGACAGACAGGATATGACAGTCCACGACGTTTATGTTGCCTGTGCTATCTGCACTGCGTGTATTGTTATATTCTTCAGTTAGGTCACGACGCAGGCGAGCGGTCAGTTGATCATCAATGATGTGAGCGGCTGCGGTTTTTTTGCCAGGGTGCATCAGCGTGTCAGTGACTGGTACTAGCAGATAACGGTAGACTTGAGTATGGGTAAAGGGTAGGCGCTGTGCGTCTGCCGCTGTAGGCTCTGTATCAGATACCGTGATATTGACGAAGCTAGCGTCAGTATCTTCGGCAACGGTCACTAGATGCCAGCTTGGCTGTTCATCGACCCACGACTGAACGTACTGATGAATATCCAATGCGGATACCTGAGTCGGCAGTACTACGATGAGCGCAAAAACAGGTAGCGACTGTAGCGCATCAAAGTCTTGCAAATTGGTATCTTCGGGTAATAATGCCGCAATAGAATCAACGGCTTGTTGCCATGCTTTGCTGTCTTTTGGTAACGAATAAGATGTATTTTTTGGCATGGCTCAATTGTCCCTTGTATGCTCATATAAGATTAGGAATAATAACAGTTTTACTGAGCAGCGCCTATAGATGACGCGCAAAGTAACAATGATGCTAAAGAACAGATTTTATGGCGTAAGAAGCCATAGAAAATGCAAGAAAGTTATTATGATAAATTTATAAAGCGCTCACGCTATAAGGCTTATTATGGTGATATAGTAGATGAGATAAGCTGGCTGTTTATCAACGGTGCTTTCTTATTAACGATGCCTTCGCAAAATATAATAAGGCAAAAGATAGCGAAGCTGGCAACAATATTGATGGTGTCGATAATCGCTAATAATCAGTACTGCTTTACAACTATGTGCGCACTACCATTGGCGCGCATCACAATTGTTTAAAAATTAGCCAAAAAATGAGCAGTAGCCTCGTTTTTTAATTTCTTCTCTCCAAAAAAGTTTAACATATCATGACGTATTTAGCGCCGCGGCAAGGGTTGTTTGCCATTATTCTTCTGGTTAGTTTTTGTTTGCAGACGCTGTTATTGGTCATTAGTACTGACCAACAGCTGAGCAATAGTCGTGCGTTAAAAGGCGAGCAGATGGTCGCCCAGCTGATTGATGAAGCAAGGTTGTCTTTAGAAAATAAAGACCGCGTGAGCTTAAGCGTTATTGCCAATCGCTATACCAGCGAGCAAGACGTCACACGGATACTGATTAAGGACAACAACGACGATATCTTGGTGCCAGTAGGCAATGCGCCGATGCAGCAAGGTGACACTATTCGTCAAATCGCCACCAATGGCGATGCAGTTATCGGTAGCGTTGCATTGACTTTGAAAGACGTTAGCAAAGGCGAGATTATCGCCATGCAATGGCCGTTTGTCATCGGCACCATGCTGCTACATTTACTGCTTTGGCTGATTTACGGTTACCTCGCTCGTCCGACCAAAGAGCAAATTAATGCGTTAAGTCGAGATATCCAAGAGCTGTATCGTGACCAATATAGACCAGTCGATCAACGCGGCTACGACCGTGAACTTGAGCGCCAGTCAACGGGTCAATCAGCGTCTCATTTGGCAGACAGTCAAGTAGCGACAGATAATACGGCTAATGTCAGAAATGACGAAGTGACTAATGCCCGCAAGTTTAATGTGCATAATGAAGTGAACGAGTACCTTAGAACGCAGCAAAACCAAGAAACAGGTAGTGATACTGACAATCTAGCGAGTGCGAGTGAAGGTAGCGAAAGCGAAATAGCGGATACAGATAGTGTTGCTTCTCAAGTTACCAGTCATACGTCTAAACTGTCTGCCACACGGTCTGTTGATAGCGTCAAAGTTCAAATTGTATTCCATGATGAGTTCAATATGCTTGAACGCCTTGCGCCTGCGCAGCGTCTTCCGTATCTAGCACTCTGCACCCAGCTACTCAATCAAGCCGTGACTGAGCTACTAAGACAACCATTGCTACTGGGCGTGAGTGCGATGAATGAAGCGCACTTTGAAGATAATGGCGCAAGTGTGGTACTAAAGGCTGATAATAGCCATGCAAAAGTGGCACTCGCAGGCGTGATGCTTGCCAAGCTATACTTAATGCTAAACAAAATTATCCACGACAAGCACATTGAGCTGTCACGTTTTGCCTTACCAGCAAAAGCGGGTGTCAGTGATGACGCGCAGTCAGAGCCAATGACTCACCTGCTCCAGAGTATCGGCAAAAAAGAGCAGCTATTAATACTATTGCCAAATGCCGGTCTCAAGCAAATCAGCAATCACGTACAAGTACATAACATCATGCGTCCAACCACTGTCTATGAGCGCGAGTGTGCAATATTTGATGGGGCTAACGACTCATTGATTCAGCGTTTGGCCGATGTGCGCAACGCAGTTCTGATGATTGAAGATGAGGACGAGCTACACATTTAATGCCAACTGTATTTGGTCATTTATATTACAATTGTCTGTTATATAGCCTACTGGACTATCTTAATCGTAAGGTTGAAATGTACCATATTGCGAAAAAGGATTGACAACATTCAATAGAGACTTTATAAGGCATATATATATTGATGTATTCTTAATACCCTTGCCTAAAAATGATAGGAGTTTGTCATGAGTGACGCTGATATTGACGACGATTTTGATGATGATTTTGTCGACGATGATGATGCAAAGATGGTTGAAGAAGCTGAGACGAGCGTACGTACACGTTTAAGTAGTCTTGAAAAACGTCGGCTAATCGATAACTTGCTAGAAGAAAAGCGTTTGGCTAAAGAGTTAAAAGACGATCTAGACGATATAGACAACTTCGATGAAGATGGCGATGATTGGGATGATGACGATTTTTAATTTATCGTCGTCAGTCTTTTAAGCGGACTAAAGTGCTTTAGTGACTACTTTAATGACAGTGGCTATTTTAATGACTAAAATCATTTAACCAATCAAACTGGTTGCCTGCTGTTTTCTAATTTTCTAGGTTGCTCGCAACCAGTTCATCTCGATAATACTTACCCGATAGAGGTTGCTTGAGTTTGATTAACTAAGCAGCCTTTAGTCTTAAAATAAGTACTCGTCCTCTTTTATTTAACCGATCGCCCACTGCGATTGATGACATCTATCTGCTAAGGAAAACCAAATTATGAGTAACCAACTAAGTTTTGATGAATTACTAGACTATTTGGACAATCAAGAAAGCCAGTTCGTGCTAGATAGTGTCGCAGCGCATGGTTTTTTGACAGCGACGGTTATCGGTCGTCCATTGCCTAACTGGATGGATGCCCTGTTCGAAGGTCACGTAAGTGAGATTCCAGACAACGTCATCGACGGTATCAAACGCTGGCGCGATTCGATCATGGCTGAGTTAAAAAACGAGACGCCGATCGAATTACCGTTTGGTGAAGATGCTGGTAACGAAGAAGTGGCGGTTGATTTTTCTGACGAGTCAGACATCGTTGCTTGGTCAATTGGTTTCGTTGATGCCATGTATGGTGATGAAGCAAGCGATTGGTTTGAAGATCAAGAAACGGCAGAAGACGTCGCAGTATTGACCTTGCCAATGATCGTACTTAGCGGTATTGATGATGAAGATCCAGAGCTGTCTGAGATGCGTAAAGACGAAGACAAAATGGTACAGATGGCCAATAGCATCGAAGGCAATTTGACTGAATTGTTCTTATTGTTCCATACCAACGATTAGTAATGCTAAGAAACAGCGCTGTTAGCAGTGCTGTTTTTGTCTTGTCTATGCTGTATCACAGCGCTTTGGTTTACCATGTATTTTATAAGTCACCGATAAGGTCATCCTATGACTGTGCAACTCTCTAACCTTGAACACTTACCTAATTATCAAATCACTGAACGCCTAGACGTGGTGTACGGTAGTACCGTGCGCTCAAAGCACGTGGGTAAGGATCTGTTTGCTGGGTTAAAAAACATCGTTGGCGGTGAGCTGACGGCTTATACCGAGCTATTAGAAGAGTCACGCCAAGAAGCAATCGATCGCATGATTGTCAAAGCAGAGGCGCTAGGGGCTGATGCAGTGGTCGGTCTACGTTTTTCTACTTCTAGTATTGCCCAAGGTGCCTCAGAGCTGTTTGTCTATGGTACGGCGGTCAAGGTTGCGCCGATATCGCAGCAGCAGTATCAAAACCCGCCAAGCGATGGTTACAATCATTCCAGCCAAAATGTGAGTACTCAGACCCAAGTCGCACCCGATGATTTGCCGCGTTTTAATCCTTTTGGTTAATCCTATAATACTAAAAGCACCAATGCTTTTTACGATGAGAAACGTGCTATGAATGATTCACTCACACAAGTGCTCATCAATTACGGGCCGTTTGTCTTCTTATTCGCAGCTGGCTGGTTCTTCGGGTCACGCCATGAGCGTCAGCATTTGGCACAGCTAACAGTAGCAGAGCAAGCATTGGGCGATATCACTGTCTCAAGCGAACGTCTATATCGTCCCAAGTTAGCAGCGGGCAGTGAAGGCGAGCTAGTGCTTGGTAGTGTCGTCATCGCTCAAGATTATTTCAAAATGATCATCGCTCGCGTATTAAGTGTCTTTGGCAAAAACTTAACCACCTATGAAACTTTGCTAGATCGTGCGCGCCGCGAAGCCATCGTTCGTATGCGGACTGAGGCAAAAGCCAAAGGCTACACGCATATCTACGGGTTACGTCTTGAGGTAACCAATGTTAACCAATTAGGCAGTATGGTCGAAGCCATCGCCTACGGTACAGCTGTTATCAGTATCGACCATATTCACTCTACATCTGCTATAAATTACAAAACCTCCACTTAAATCATTTCTAGTTTATTTTCAAGTGTAAAAACCTATAATTGACTGACGAGTAGTCAGAAAAATCAAAACCATACATTTTTACAACGATATACTGAATTTTGCCGTTCCGTTATTATTTCGGTTCGTAGTAACCAGTTTTATCAAAAATTGTCGGTTTAAAAAACACGACTGTATGGAAAAGTGTCATATAAAGAGCTGACAACGTCGGTGGCTTTTACCCAAGATATCAGCAGGATTGGCTGATTGAGCATGACGAGGTTGTCATAAACCTGCCCGTGTAAGGGCTCTATCTACAAGGATGTAGTTATGGAAGGTGTTGAGTTAGTCACGTTTATAAATGCAAAAGTCATTCCCATTAGTATCTTTTTGATTATGATGGGAATGGGATTGTCCTTAGTTACCAATGATTTTAAGAGAGTCGTCAAATACCCTAAAGCAGTCGCCATAGGCTTGACCAATCAGCTAATATTTTTACCATTGGTAGGTTTTGCTTTGGCAACCTCTATGTCTCTCGAGCCAGAGTATGCCGTTGGGGTTATGTTACTGGTACTGTGTCCTGGTGGCACGACATCGAATCTATTTACCTATTTAGCCAAAGGTGACGTCGCTCTTTCGGTCACCATGACCGCTATTGCTAGTGTCATTACCGTATTTACCATTCCTATCGTCCTCAGTTTTTCGCTCGTATACTTCATGGGTGCTGGTAGTGAGTTTCAGTTGCCAGTGGTCAAGACCATGATTAGCCTAATTGCTCTGACTATCTTACCCGTCAGTATTGGTATGTTGATCAAACGCTATGCCCCTAACGCGGCAGACAAGGGACAGGTGATGGTGTCTCGTTTTGGCGTGATATTTTTGAGCTTCTTGGTACTTTTCTTAAGCTATGTGCAACGAGATATTATCGTTGAAGCGTTAATCGCTACTGGCCCTGTGGCATTGATATTGAATGTATCGACGATGGCGCTTGGTTATTACACCAGTAAATGGTTCGGTCTAAATCCTGCACAAAGACGCTCGATTACTATGGAAGTCGGCCTACAAAACAGTACGCTTTCGATGTTTATGGCACTGACGCTATTGGCTAACTATAAGATGTCGATGACGCCAGCCATTTATACGCTAATCATGTTCTTGACCGCGGGTATCATGGTCAGAGTATTTACTGCCCAGCACAACAAAGCCAAAAGAACCGAGATAGAAAACAGCGTATTGGCAGCACGTAGAATGTAAGAGGTTTAAGATAACCGTAGTAACGCATTGTTGCGCAGTCGAGACAGTACTTGGCAAAAATCAACAGTGTATGATGCGATAAAAAAAGCCCATAATCCGCTTTTTATAATGAAGCTGGTTATGGGCTTTTGTGTTTAGTGTTAGTTCTAACTCAAACCAGTTTAGCTCAAACCAATTTAGCTCAAGTCTAGAATCTTCGTCTGTCCATTTTCGCTCTTGCTTCGGCAGCTTGCTCTTTGACTTTTTCAATTTCAAATAAGAACGTACGGTTTTTGAGTACCGCGACAAACACCACACCGCCTACCGTATTACCCACCAATACCACGACTAAAAATACCAAATAGCGCCAAAGACTGACGGTATTGCCATATAGCAGCGCTGAAAATATCTCGATATTGCCCACGATACTATGATGCAAGCCTAAAAATCCGATACTACCTGTAATCAGCGTCACCAGTACGATACGGCTAAGTGTATCTCGTGCAGAGGTCACTAGCCATGCGGCCACGCCCATCATCCAGCCTGCTAGCACCGCGCTACCAAAGATAACCCACCACTCAAAACCTAAGATATGCTCGGCATAGACATCGATGGCATGGTCTGTAAACAGATGCATATGTAGTCCCAGACCAATCATTAATGCTGCAAAGATACAGCCGCCAACGATATTACCAGCGATGACGATACCCCATAGCCGTAACAGCTTATGTAGCGGTTCAATTTTATTTAAGACAGGCAAGCTCAAGAGGGACGTCTGCTCAGTAAATAATAACGACTGACCAATCACCACGATAATAAAGCCGATTGGATACAGCAGTGACGACAGCACCATCGCATAGCGACTGGGTATCACATCATTGAGTAGGGCAAACATCGATAAAATCATAAAAAAGCTGATACCAATCTCTAGACCAGCTGTAAAGGCGCTGGTAAATAGCGAACCAAGTGAACGCTCAAAGGTTTCTTTTGCGTGGATAACTTGCTCGACTAAGATACTGGCGTAGCTTTTCGCTTGGCTTAGATTGTCATCACTGGCGACCTTTTTGATGGTTTCTTTGTCTTCGTCGCTGATTTCTTCTGGTAGGTCATCATTATCCAGATCTTCGGTGGCTTTGATAGGTTCGTCTGCGTCACTATCTGAAGTTTCGTTTGCATGACTGTCTGTCGTGTCGTCTGCATCCTTATCTACCTCAATGTCTTTAGAAGAATCGCTGTTTTCTTCTAGCGTATCGTCGCCTTCAGGCACAGGAGTAGTGGTACTCGCATTTGTACGCTCATCGTTTGGTCGATTAGCCTGAGAATCATGGTCATGCTCGGTATCTTGGGACACGGTTGGCTCGCTGGTTATAGGCTAATGATTTTGCTGCATAAGTAATCTCTATTATATTTCCCATTCTTTTGATTGCTGTTGTTAATTGATTAACAATTTGAGTAATAAATCGCCTTCAGGCTTTATAAATTGCCTTACCATCTAACAAAATCTGCCTATCTGCGTTAAAATCACACTATCAACTACTTTTCCTGTTTTTATAGCGTTTCGCGCTATCTCATTTTGACCACATTCATTATCAACAATAAGATCACCCTATTATGAGCAATCCTAATACCGATACCAGCATTGATAGCAATGCGAAAACCAATCTGACCCAGTCGATCCAAGCGGCGCTAAGCCAATTAGAGAGCGCCTATAACCCTGCGGAAGTTGAAGCAGGTATGTACCAAGGCTGGGAAGAAAGCGGCTATTTTCAGCCGACTTTTGATAAAGACGAGTCATTTTCTATTGCCTTGCCACCGCCAAACGTCACTGGCTCGCTACACATGGGTCATGGTTTTAACAATGCGATCATGGATGCGCTCACCCGTTATCACCGTATGGATGGTGACAATACGCTGTGGCAGCCGGGTACGGATCATGCGGGTATCGCAACCCAGATGGTCGTTGAGCGTCGTCTGGAGGCGCAAGGTATCAAGCGCCGTGATATGACGCGTGCAGATTTCATCGATAAAGTCTGGGAATGGAAAGAAGAGTCAGGCGGCAATATCACTAGCCAGATTCGCCGTTTGGGCAGCTCGGTTGACTGGTCGCGTGAGCGCTTTACCATGGATGATGGTCTGTCCAATGCGGTAAAAGAAGTGTTCGTTCGTCTATTTGATGATGGTTTAATTTATCGTGGTAAGCGCTTAGTTAACTGGGATCCAAAGTTCCAAACCGCATTATCTGATTTAGAAGTAGAAAACCATGACGAAAAAGGCAGCTTGTGGCATTTCCGCTATCATTTCACCGATACAGACCTAACCACCCAAGATGGTAAAAACTATCTGGTCGTCGCTACCACGCGTCCTGAGACACTCCTTGGTGATACCGCTGTCGCCGTTAATCCTAGCGATGAGCGTTATGCGCATTTAGTCGGCAAAACCATTACCTTGCCAATTACGGGTCGTGTCGTGCCTATCGTTGCCGATGACTATGTCGAAAAAGACTTCGGTACGGGTTGTGTCAAAATCACTCCAGCGCATGATTTTAACGATTATGAATTGGGTCGTCGTCATAGCTTGCCATTGATTAACATCCTTGATGAGCGCGCCAATATTTTGCCAGCGATGGAAGTTTATCCTGATTTGCAAACACGTGAGCCAGAGCTAGAGACTACACCGAGCGACTATGCAGGACTTGAGCGTTTTGCCGCGCGTAAATTCCTTGTAGAGCAAGCAGGCGAGCAGGGCTGGCTAGAAGATATCGAAGACTACGCACTAAAAGCCCCGCGTGCTGAGCGTGGCGGTACGATCGTTGAGCCGTGGTTGACCGATCAGTGGTATGTCGCAGTTAAAGAGCTTGCCAAGCCTGCGATTGACGCGGTAGAAGACGGCAGCATTGAGTTCGTCCCTGCCCAGTACAAAAACATGTATATGGCATGGATGACCGACCTGCAAGACTGGTGTATCAGCCGTCAGCTGTGGTGGGGTCATCGTATCCCTGCATGGTATGACGATGCGACAGGTGAGATTTATGTCGCACGTGATGAGGCGGAAGTACGAACTAAATACAACCTAAGCGACGATGTCAAACTGCGCCAAGACGATGATGTACTCGATACATGGTTCAGCTCGGGTCTATGGACATTCAGTACGCTTGACTGGGCAGACGCCAACGCCGATCCACGCGTGATGGACACTTTCCACCCAACTAGCGTATTGGTGACAGGTTTTGACATTATCTTCTTTTGGGTGGCCCGCATGATCATGATGACCATGCACTTCGTGAAAAACGAAGATGGCACGCCGCAAGTACCGTTTAAGACCGTCTATGTGCATGGTCTGGTACGTGATGGCAATGGTCAAAAAATGTCAAAATCAAAAGGTAACGTCTTAGATCCGATCGATCTCATCGACGGTATTGAGCTAGAAGCGTTGGTAGAGAAACGCACCAGCAACATGATGAATCCAAAAGACGCGGCCAAAATCGAAAAGCAAACGCGTAAAGAGTTCCCAGAAGGCATCCCAGCCTTTGGTACGGATGCACTGCGCTTTACCTTCACCTCTCTTGCCAGTACCGGTCGCGATATCAACTTTGATCTAAAGCGTGTCGAGGGCTATCGTAACTTCTGTAATAAAATCTGGAACGCCAGCCGCTTTGTACTGATGAACTGTGTCGATAGCGAAGGCAATGCCAAGCCTATCGACCAAGCGGCTAATCCTGATGTGTGGGAATTACCAGAAAAATGGATCATGAGTCGTCTGAACTCTACCGTTGCCGATATTCATCAGCATTTCGCTCAGTATCGTCTCGATATGGTCAGCCAAGATATCTATGAGTTTATCTGGAACGAGTACTGTGATTGGTACGTTGAGCTTGCCAAAGCCAGTCTGAATGATGACTCGGTATCAAGCGAGCGTAAAGCGCAAATCCGCTATGTACTGCTGCACGTCCTTGAGACAGCGCTACGCTTCAGTCATCCAATCATGCCGTATCTGACTGAGCAAATCTGGCAGACCATCGCGCCGCTACTGGGTCGCAAAAACACCGACAGCATTGTCGTTGCTGACTATCCACAGACCGATGCCAGCCAAATCAGTGAGCAGACTGAAGCGGATATGGCGTGGCTACAGGAGCTAATCGCGAGCGTCCGTAATATCCGTGGTGAGATGAAACTGGGTAATGCCGTACGTCTGCCAGTGCTACTACAAAACGTCTCTAGCGATGAAGATGCGCGTTTATCACGTATCAAAAACCAGTTTAAAGCGCTTGCCAAAGTCGAGAGCTTGGAGATCGTCAAAGAAGGCGATGAGGTTCCACTGTCATCATCAAGTATGGTCGGTCAGCTACGGGTACTCGTACCGATGAAAGGTCTGATCGATCCAACGGCTGAGCTGGCACGTTTGGGTAAAGCGCATGAAAAACTACAGAAGCAAGCTGACGGTATCGCTCGTAAGCTAGGTAATGAAGGCTTTGTCAGTAAAGCGCCTGCGGAAGTGGTCGATGCTGAGAAAGCGAAACTGGCTGAGCTAGAAGGGCAGTTGACCGCGATGACGGCGCAGATGGAGCAGTTAAAAGCGTTATAAATAAAGCGTAAATATCTATAGTAATAAAGAACGCTGTCACAATTGTGATGGCGTTTTTTATTGCCCATTTTAAACATAGTTTATGAATATTAAATGTAATAGTCGCTAGCTGTAGGAGAGGCCTTTTACAGATACGTTCGATGAAATAGTTGATTCTGATAACATTGTTTATAATGAAGTTAATATTCAAAAGATGTATAATCTCTGTACACAAATAAGATTTTATTTTATTTGTGACATATATCAGAAAATATTAATGTAATTCTATTGATGATATCTCCATAATAAGTGTGTTCAAAGAATATAACTTTTCTAAAATGTGCTGATAAAAATATCGAAGCTAGCGTAGCTAAATGTTAGTACATACCCTAAACTCAAATGTTACTGGTCGTTTTAACTGTGAATATATCTACACTAAAAGGCATCCACGGTACGACTAAGTATCATGCAGCAAATATATCAGTGAATGGGTTTGTTCTCTCTCCTACAGGCAAGATAGGTAAAGCAGGGAAAGGGATATATTTTTGGTACTATGCTCAAGATAGAACAACGGCAATACATTGTGCAGAAACTTGGTCTAGTTTTGCGTTAGCGAAAGGTTTTTACGATAAGGGAAAAGACTGTAAGATAGTCAAGTTTGACGTTCATATAGAATCTGATGAGGAAAAAGTATTAGATTTTGATGCTCAGATGCGTGAAAGTTTTTACACTGCTTTTCCAATAGGTGAGTACAAAGAGAGGAGCTATGGAGCAAAGCTCGATCTCTTTATAGAAGAATTAGAAAAAAATTTAAACTTTCAATTCAATTTGTTGAAAATATCTTTATCAGTGCCTAATTTGGGTCAGAATGTTGCATTCTCTAACTCCTTTCTAGCAATTATTGTTAAGAATGAAGTTGATATTAAGATTATAGAATATATTGAATAGTTATATTTAAGGAGAAAAAAATGAACCTCCAACAAGCGCTCGAAGCAACTGTAAAAAAAATAAGGTCTATGAATCCTATAGATGTTAATGAAAGACTGCTAAAGTCAGAAGATAACAAATTCGTTCTTACTTTAAATCATCTTTTAGATTTAGATAGAACGGAACATTATGAAATTGAGCAATACTCAGTTAGGGAAAGTTGTGCGTCAGAAACCCTATCTGGCTATTTTGTGCCCAAAGATATTAACTTAACTTATAAATCGATATATTCTTCTGAAATTGATAATTTCGATAAAGACTACCTAATAGCTGCGTGAAATTATGAAACATCATCCTATACAGTTGAAAGCGATACAAGTTAAAAAGCTTTATCTAGAAGTTTTTGATAAGGCTATAGCGTCTGCAGAAGAGTTAGAAGTCGATGTCCAGTTTAAAGTAGGTTCTAAAGTTCCTGAACCTAATGATGATGTTATTCTTGTAAATTTTATTTGTAACGTCAAAAAAAATGAAGGCTTTAGTTTGGAAGTCGATATTTTTGGTGTGTTTACACTTGAAGGTGAATTTCCAAGGGATAAGCTAGAGCATTGGTCCAACTATAATGCTCCCTTGATTCTACTGCCTTATGTCAGGGAGAATGTAGCCGCATTATGCGCACGTTCTGATTTAAATTTTCATCTGCCTCTGATTGAAGTTCCTACTTTTAGGTATGAAAATTAGCCTGAAAAATATCATGATCCAAAATTTTTACTGACATTAAAAAACCGTTTCAGTCCTAACTGTAGCGGTTTTTTAATGTCAGTAATTACGCTATCATCTTTAAAGGAATAACACGCTAAAGTAAGGAACACCATGAACCATCTCACCATCGGACAACGCGCGCCTCTAAGCAACCTTGCTGTTGACGATACTGCACCCATCACGCTTAAATTCACTCGTCAAAGCCCGATAGAGATGGACATCAGCTGCTTTGCCTTAGACGCAGCGGGTAAGCTAATCAATGATGATTACATGGTGTTTTATAATCAGCCAACCTCACCGTGCGGGCAAATCAAGCTCACCCATTACGAGTCGCAGCCAACGGCGAATAAAAGTATCCAAGCTGAGTTTGAAGTGAATTTATCCAAACTGGCAGATAATATAGACAGCTTGTTTTTTGTATTATCAGCCGACACGCCGCTGAATCAAATTCAGTCATTAGAGATTGGCATTTGGCAGCAATCACAAAAAGCGCAGGCAGAATATCAAGCAGCAGACTTTGCCCAGCAGCAAGCCAGTATGCTGATGCAGCTTTATCGTAAGAGTGGAGTTTGGCGTGTCGCCAATGTGGCGCAAGGCTTTAATGGAGGACTAGCGGCAATCGTGCAGCACTTTGGTGGCGATGTAGAAGAGGGTAAAAATGAAACTACGGCTTCACCAGCTCCGCAACCCTCTAAAATAAATACCTCAAAAATTCCCTTAGAAAAAGTGATGCTAGAAAAAGCACCGAAACTCGTTAACCTCGCCAAAAAAGCTACCATTTCACTAGAAAAACGCCAGTTACAGCAATTAACGGCTAAAGTTGCTTTAGTATTAGATGCCACAGGCTCAATGAATCGACAATATAAAGAAGGTCGCGTACAAGAAGTGGTCAACCGCCTATTGCCATTGGCAGTGAACTTCGATGATGACCAAGCGCTAGACTGTTGGGCGTTTGCCCGAGATCCGCAGTATTTGGGTGAGATTGGGCTGAGCAACTATGACGGCTTCATTGACAACGCTCATGGCGGTTGGCGCAAATGGGCACTTGGCCCGCGCATCAACAATGAAGCAGAGGTCATGAAAGCCGTGACGGAGTTTTATCAAAAAGATGGTTTGGATGTACCTGTCTATGTGCTATTTATCAGTGATGGCGGGGTGAATGACAATCGCGGTATCACAAGAGTCATGACGGAAGCGGCGAAACTACCGATATTCTGGCAGTTTGTGGGCTTGGGTGGTCGTGGTTATGGCATCCTAAAAAAACTAGACGACATGACAGGGCGTGTGATTGATAACTGCGACTTTTTTGAACTCGATGACTTGGACGATATCAGCGAAGAAGCCTTGTATGAAAATATGCTAGAAGAGTTTCCAATGTGGCTAAAAGAAGCCAAGCAACTTGGTATAGTCACTTCACTATAAAAGTATTACTGCGTTAACCTCATTATTCGATTACAGCTAAATAAAAAACCGCCACAGCAAATACTATGGCGGTTTTTTACTATTCAAAATATTGTAACTTCTAAAATCTCTATAGCGCCCAAAGCGACTGATATTGCTCATGAGTCAAGGTCACGATATCGATCTCGGCTAACATCTCACGCAGTTCTTCCCATTTATTTGCATCAGGCTTAATCGGCGTGATCAATCTACCTAACGTATTATCAATAATGGCATCCATCAGCACATCTGCTTCGGTTTTACTATAGTCATAATACATACGATGAGCAGTCTCTGGCTCGTTTTTGCACAGCTCCGTCATCTGGTTGGTCACTTGGATAAAGGTATCTATCGCTTCCTTTTTCGCGCTATAGATCTCATCAGTCGTGAGAATCTCTAACGCTGAAAAGTTCGGATAAGGTGACAGATGCTGATCGATAAACGTAAACTCCAACCCTTCATGAGTCGCTTCAACGCCTTCAAAGTTATAAAAGCATAGCCATGCACCATCTAGGCTTGGGTCTTCTTGCAGGTTTTTGATGTGATAAAAGTCTTTTTGTACAAAGGTCACATTATCACGGCTGATACTAAAGCCATTTTTCTTGGCATAGCGAGCCAATATCTCAAAGCCAATACGATTGGTCTTTTCTTCAGCGGCAGGGGTGCAAATGAGGATAGGTTGATTGTTTTTGAGCTTATCCATACTAGACTGCTGCATCAATATGCCGCCATCGGTCTCAAAAAAGCAGCCTAGTGCGCGTAGATTAGGCACGTAATGTTCAAACAGATGGATAGGCTCATTGACGTGCAGATCGATGCTCTGGTTCTGTAGTTCGGCAAAGCCATCATAGTGATCATCTGGCTCGATAATAGTGATATCAAGCCCTGCTTGCTCATATGCGCCCGTGGTCACACCAGCGATAAAGGGCAGGTGATCAGGGTTTAAAAACCATTCGAGGGTCAGAGTAAGTTTGGTGGTCGGTTGCATGGTTGTTTCCTTTTTAGGTATGGAAAACAATCAGACTGATACGATTAAGTAAAACAAGAAAGGCTAAATAAGAAAAGTGAGGTCGCAATGCTAACTGTCAGATGCTCGGCGTTTGATATAGGTATCACGAGTACATCATCTATAGACTGCTCTTATTTATAGACCTCTGAGGGCGTGTCACGCTTGTTTCCTACGTCAGTGCTAACTGCTTCAGGTTCACGGGTGTATCTCAGCGATGATGTGAGCTGTGTCTACAGCGTTAAATCAAAGCACCCCGACAAGATTGATTGGTATTACATTATTTTCGATCAGTACCGCTAATGAATCCGTACTGCGAATGGCTATTATCGATAGCTACTGCGTCATCATAGACGACTTACAAGATGGGATGCAAGCGTATCGGGAAAGACGATGACAGGTGATGACAGGTGTTCGTTAACCGCTCTTTATGATAGCTGTTGTTTATCACGGCTTTTTATAAGCGCTTTCAATCAATGTATTAATAAAAGAGTGCAGCATTTATTATTGGTACTTACCCAATTACTAACCAAACATACCTATCAATAGCAAAAACCTTATATAAATAGTCTTGAGCGCAGACGGGCGATATTGCATGATTAGCCTTCTATATTAGCCTTCTATATTAGCCTTCTATATTAGCCTTCTATGCCGCTGCTTATATAATAGGCGCTACTCTAGACAATTGACATTTGGCATAACTGACAACTTATATGACCGACAATAAAAAAGCGTTCTATTACCGACCCAAGACTGATCAATCCAACAGCCCAATGCTGCGTTGGACCTTTGTGACGCTTGGTTGGTTGTTTTTTATCTTGGGTATTATCGGTATATTGCTGCCAGTGATGCCTACAGCGCCTTTTATTCTGCTAGCAGCAGGCTGCTGGGCGCGTAGTTCTCGACGCTTTCATTTTTGGCTGATTAATCATAAATACTTTGGTAAATTCGTCCGTGATTGGGAAGAGAATCATGCCGTTCCGCTTTATGCCAAGTGTTTAGCGACGGTTATGATGGCAGCATCGACAATTATGTTATTTTATCGTTTGCCTGCCGATATGATGTGGATGGCATGGGCGGTAGCCACTGTCTGTAGTGGGGTAGCGATATATTTGTTCCGTTTACCAAATGCCTAAATCCGTTGCAATTTGCGCCAAAATCAGCCAATAAACGGCTCTGGTTACACGAAACATGAGATAAGACTTGCGATACTGGGATGTACCCCTTATAATACGCCCAAGCTTAAGAGCAGTTCTGCACCAAATCATTACCTCGTAGTATTAGTTATAATCCTTCGTTTTAATATTTATCGTTCAGTAGCTATTTGCAAGCGTTACCGGTCACTAGACCATTAATAAATTTAAAAGTAGGATTATACTATGTCAGACGTTCAAAAAGGTACAGTTAAGTGGTTCAACGAAGCTAAAGGCTTTGGTTTTATCGCTCCAGAAACTGGCGCAGACGTTTTTGCTCATTACAGCGAAATCACTGGTTCAGGTTTCAAAACTTTGGCTGAAGGCCAAGAAGTTGAGTTCACTGTAACTCAAGGCCAAAAAGGCCCACAAGCACATAACATCGTTGCTATCTAATTTGTCTTTATAGACAGATAGATGAATAGATGTAGAAAAGCGAACCTTCGGGTTCGTTTTTTTTCGTCTGCGATTTAATATTTAAGATATGAGTACTTAAGCGAGTAGAAGTCTTATTTGAAAGGTTTTAACTAATCATATTAGACCGCGACCAATGCAAAAAGGCCTCTAGCTATTTATAACTAGAGGCCTTTTATGTTGTGCAATGAAGTAATAAGCTAAAAATGAACAGTCGAATTATTATATAAAGCTAATGCCGATATTAATCAGACCACCGCCCAGTATCAACCAACCAAACATAATGGCACCCAATATAAGCGGTCTAACGCCAGCTTGCTTGATCGCACTTAGATGCGTGGTCAGACCTAATGCAAACATAGCCATCGTAAGTAGCACATCATCTAGCATCACCATACTGTGTACGACACTCTCAGACATCGGCACCCAAGTATGTATCAACACAATGCCGATAAAGATAAACGCGAACCATGGCACTTTGACTTGTTTGACACGAGTCATAAATGACGCTGTCTCGTCTTTATTATCTTCTTCTACAGCTGCACTATCTACGGTGCGATCTTTGGTTAGCGCAAACGATAACACAAGCAGGAAAGGCGCGAGCATCATGACGCGTATCATTTTGGTCACGACCGCGGTATCACCAATCTCGGTATTGATTGCATTACCTGCGACTACGACTTGCGCTACTTCATGGACGGTTGAGCCAGTGTACATTCCGTACTGCTGGGCGCTGAGCCAAGGCTGTAACCAACCAAGATGATATAAAAAAGGATAGAGCAGCATCGCGATAGTACCAAACACCACCACAGTTGCCACGGCGATAGTGACTTTATGAGCTTGCGCGTTGACCACAGGCTCTGCGGCAATGACGGCAGCAGCACCGCAAATACTTGCCCCTGAGCCAATTAAAATAACCGTTTCTTTATCGACTTTTAACCACCTAGTACCTAACCAATAGGTCAGCAAAAAAGTTGATGTCAGTACCAGTGCATCCGTCATAATCGCTGGCATACCGACGCTCGCAACTTGCGTCATGGTTAGCTTAAACCCATAAAACATAATTGCAAGTCGCAGTATCTGACCTTTGGAAAAGCAAACGCCGCTGTTTAAACGTTCAGTGAATTTGGGATAGATAGTATTGCCTAAGATCATACCTAGCAAAATTGCTAGCGTTAAAGAGGATAGTCCAACGATATGCCCGTTTGACCAGATATCCAAACTGCTGTCCAACCATAAGCAAAATAAACTACCAATCAGAACGACTACCAATCCCGCCAAGTGACGGTGATTAGGGGTATAGTTATGAACGGAGTTGCTGACTGATTGGACGAATGTTTGCATGATGCGGCATCCTATTACTTATATTAAGATAAGCATAAGCTTATGAATAGACAGTATATGCCTGCTGTATTTATAATAAAAACAGATTAATAAGATATAAACTATCGATTTTTTAGGTTAGTATCTATAATAAAAATAGGTATACCGCGCATAAGCATCAAAAAAGACAAACGTCACGAATAAAACAGCGCAAAAACTGGCATAAGGCAATATCAATATTATGAAAAAATCTGTGCAGACAGTGCCAAAGATTACGCTTAAGCAGCTTGCTGTTTTTGTCAGTATTTATCAGACAGGCAGCACCAGTCGCGCCAGTGAGGAGCTGCATTTATCACAATCAGCGGTTAGTAGTGCACTGACAGAGTTAGAGTCTAGACTACAGATGCCGCTATTTGAGCGCGTCGGTCGCAGGCTCAATCAACATCCCAATGCCCATCCGATTTATATACAGGCACAGGCTATCTTGGGTCAGTCGCTCACGCTTGAGCATTATCATCAGTATCAAGCAGGGCAGATTCATATCGGTGCCAGTACCACTATCGGCAACTACGTGCTGCCGTCATTGCTTGGCAAGCTATATGAAGCGTTGCCCGATGCCAATGTTGATATGTATATTGCCAATACGCAAGAGGTAGTTAGCGAGGTTGAGCAACTAAATATCGATATCGCGCTGGTAGAAGGAATGCCGCGTCCGGTAGATATGAAAGCCATTGAGCAGCGCGAATGGCGTACTGATACGCTGATGATATTTGCCAAGCGTGATAGCAAGTGGCTAAAGGGTATAGCTACCTATAGCGAAGATAAGGACTACTATCAGCTGAGTATTAATCAGTTAGCGCAGTTGCCGCTATTGGTACGTGAGGCAGGGTCAGGCACACGGCAGATTATCGACGAGCAATTGCTTAAGTATCTACCCAATGCAGAAGTGGTAAAGGCCATACATCAGTCCGAGGCCATCAAGCACATGGTGAGTGCAGATATTGGTCTTGGTTGTCTATCGCAGCATGTAATTGAGACAGAACTGGCAACAGGTGAGCTGGTACAAGTGAACGTAGCGGGAATTGATCTATCAAGGACATGGTGGCTAGTTTGGCACAAAGCCCGTCACCAAAGCCCCATTTGGCAAACCTTTATAGATATTATTCAACAGAGTTAAACGATGACTCTAAAAACTATTAGCCATAAAAAAGCGCAGCGTTAAAAGTTACGCTGCGCTTTTTTTGAGACATGCTTTAGATAATATAAGACAATCAAAGCATATTGTTATGCTGAAACAGGCTTGTCCAATCTCACCACAAAGCTATCGCAAGGTACATTAGGCAAGATATTATCTGCTGTCGCGCCACTGATCCATGCAGCGATACCAGTACGCTTATGACGTCCGATGACCAATAGATCGACATCGTGTTTATGACAGTAGCTGACGATACCTTCACTGCTAGAGATGGCAGTCGTGACTTCCGACGTTGCGGCATTTAGCTGATTGCGTTCAAGGAATTGCGCCAGCTTTGCACGCGCTTCTTGGCAGCGTTCATCATCAATCTCATCGTATAGGCTAGAGGCAGGCACCAGCTCATAGCCGAAGCCAACCATGGTGTCTTTGACAATATGCAAAACAGATAGCTTAGAGCCTGGACGGTTTTCGACGATGCGCTTGGCCTTTTGGGCGACTATATCTGCATCAGAGAGTAAGTCGGTGACCAGTAAAATATGTTCGTAACTCATAGCGTCTTCCTCATGTCAGATAGTATTTACTATAGCACTACTCTAGGGCGCTGTTAAGTAAAGCTTGTCGTCTTTAGCAGCGGATTGGAGCAATCAATGCCAATTATTCCAAGACAGGCTGATCAAGCTTCACCACTAAGCTGTCGCAAGGGACATTTGGCAAGATACTATCGGCAGTGGCTCCTACCAACCAAGCAGCGATACCATGGCGCTCATGGCGTCCAATGATAAGTAAATCGACGTCTTTTTCACGGCAGTAATTAATGATACCTTTACTATTAGAGATGGCAGCGGTGACCTCAGAGTTGATTGCTTCTAGCTCATTACGTGCCAAAAATTGCGCTAATTTCGCCCGTGCTTCTTGCCACTTTTCATTATCGACATTACCCGAGAGGCTAGAGGCAGGCACGAGCTCGTAACCAAAGCGAACCATGTCATCTTTGACTATATGCAAGACAGACAGTCTGGCTTCAGGAGAGCCTGCGAGAATACGTTTGGCTTTTAGCGCCACTTTGTCCGCATCAGACAGCAAGTCAGTAACCAGTAAAACGTGTTGGTAGCTCATAAAGTACTCCACTCCTGTTAATAGTTAACTTTATAGTAGCAGTGCAAATCACCTTTGTTAAGTAATAAATCCATAATAAAATTGTGGATATTTATAAATTTGTAACTATAAGGCTTTAATAGTTAAAGTTGATAGCCGCGTAGATTATGTGGTGGATTATTGCATGGCTGCTGCCTTGACTTATCCATGTCGCAGCCCCACTAATAGCGCTAAGCCAACTCTTTTTTAGCCAATTTATTACTCTATTTTCCCTGACAGTCAGGGCACTATACGCATGATAAGCGATAAGGATAACTATGACGGACACGCCATTTACTGCTGATTTAACGCTGCATCCAGCATTTGAGCTGATTGAGCATCGCCATATTGAGGCGCTATCGATGGATGTGCTGATCAGTCAGCATGTAAAAACAGGAGCGATGCATTATCATCTGGCACACCCAAGTGATGAAAATGCATTTTTGGTCGGTTTTCGCACCCAGCCAATGGACTCAAAAGGCGAGGCGCATGTTTTAGAACACGTGGCATTATGTGGTTCGAATAAGTTCCCAGTACGTGATCCGTTTTTCTCAATGATTAAACGCTCATTAAACACGTTTATGAATGCGATGACCGCCGCTGATTGGACGGCCTATCCATACGCGACGCAAAACAAAAACGACTATTTTAACTTGCTTGCTGTCTATCTGGATGCGTCGTTTTTCCCCAATATTCATCCGCTCGATTTTGCCCAAGAAGGCATTCGCGTGGAGCTTGACGAAAATGACAAGCCGCAGTTTAAAGGTATTGTTTTTAATGAAATGAAAGGCGCAATGAGTGGCGAGATTGATCAGCTATATCATACGGTTGCTCATCATCTGTTCCCAACGACGACCTATCATTATAATTCAGGCGGCGATCCTGCCGATATTCCTGACTTGACGCACACTGAGCTGACCGAGTTTCACCAGAGCCATTATCATCCGTCAAACAGTGTGATCATGAGCTTCGGTAATATTCCTGTTGCTGAGACGCAAGCGAAGATACACGAAGATGCCTTGATTCAGTTTGAAGCAGGCAAAAAGCATGTATCGCGTCCTGAGCAACGTTTGTTTTCACCAATCAGCGCGGTTGACACTTATACTGCTGACGAAGCGGGCCCAGATCAGACGCATCATGTGGTTGCTTGGTTGCTACCATCGATTACCGATCCTAAGCAGCGCTTAGCATTGCGTCTATTAGAAGGCGTATTGATTGAGCATGCAGGCTCGCCATTGCGTGCTTATCTTGACAGCCATCCACTAGGTAAAGCGCCAAGTCCGCTATTGGGACTTGATGACAGTCATTATGAAATGGTCTTTTATACGGGACTGCGCGGTTCTAACCCTGAACACGCCGAAGCGGTCGAGCAGGGCATTATTGACTTACTGACCGAAGTAGCCAATTCACCAGTTGATGATGAGACAATCGAAACCATTCTGCATCAGATTGAAATTGATCAGCGTCACATCGGCGGCGATAGCATACCTTATGGTCTAAACCTTATGCTAGAGGGCTTTAGTACCGCTATTCATGACGGCAACCCTATCGATGTTTGGGAAGTAGACGAGCACCTACAGTGGCTACGTGAGCAAGTTGTCGATCCACAGTGGCTACCGAACTTGATTAAAACGCATTTATTGGACAATCAGCATCGCGTACGCGTAACGATGACCCCTGATAGCGAAAAAACAGCCCGTTTGGCAGCAGCTGAGCAGACTCGTTTGGATACTATCGCGATGGATTTGACTGCTGATGATAAGTCGATCTTGAAGCAACAAGCCTTAGATTTGGCTGCACGTCAAGCTGCGCCAGATGATTTAAGCTTATTACCAAAAGTAGGTCTAGAAGACGTACCAACGGATATCAGCTTTAAAGAAGGCACGCAAAAGCAGGTGCGTTTGAGCGGGCAAGACGGCACGCTATTTGAGTATGAAGCCGGCACCAATGGCATTTATTACTATCAAGTGATTGTTCCACTCACTGAGGCAATCGGTAATGCGAGCGCAGATGAGCTACCAGTCAATGATGTGATTAATCATCCATTGCTACCTATTTATTTAAGTCTATTGTCTGAGCTAGGTACTGACTCGCTTAGCGCTCACGAGATGCAAGCTAAGCAAGCAGCGCATTCTTCTGGTGTGACCGCTCGTATTAGCCAGCGTACCAACGTCGATGATAGCCAAGCAATTAGCAGTTATTTTGTGGTGGCAACGCGTGCGCTAAATCGCAAGCCTGAAGCGATTGATTTGCTCAAAGAAGTCATGGAGCATAGTATCTTCTCTGAGCATGACCGTATCAAAGAAATCTTGCAACAGCGTCAAGCAGGTTGGCAATCAAATCTAGCAGGATCTGGTCATTCATACGCCATGCAAACGGCCAGTCGTGGCATGAGTCGCCAAGCGCAGTTGGAATATGTGCGCAGCGGCCTACCAGCATTGAACGCACTTAAAGATTTCTTGGCACATGCTAGTACAGATGATGCTCAGTGGGATCAACTGGCTACGAGCTTGATGGATTTACATCAACGTCTGATCAGCTTGCCTAAGCATGCCGTTATTATCTGTGAGGCAGAGCAAACCGAACGCTTGAGTAGCTTAATCGTCGATAGCTGGAAAGACAGCCAAGCGACGACCGCTTCTAATGATTTAACGAACGCAGTAGCAAATATTCCAAGTGAGTTTGCAAACCTGCAATTAGATACTGCATTGAATGGTGCGACTGATACAGTCAAAACATTAGAGAGTGGCGACGATGTTAAAAACGACGTGCTAGATGTTGCAGATTTAGCATGGTTAGTACCAACCAATGTCTATCACAATGCCAGTGCTTATACCGTACCTGCTGCTGACCATCCTGATACCGCTGCACTCATGGTGTTAGCGCCTTACCTACGTAACGGTTATTTGCACAGTGCGATTCGTGAGCGTGGCGGTGCCTATGGTGGCGGTGCGGGCTATGATGCCAACGCTTGTGCCTTTAAGTTCTTTAGCTATCGTGATCCGCAATGCTCTGAGACCTTTGCTCACTTTGATGCCAGTATCGAGTGGTTATTAAACGAGCCACAGACCGATGAGCAATTGGAAGAAGCTATCTTAGGTATTATTTCAGGTATGGATAAGCCGGGCTCTCCTGCAGGCGAAGCAATCAAAGCCTGCTTTGCAAATCTGCATCATCGTGGTGTTGACTGGCAGCGCAAAATGCGAGCGTCGATATTGGCCGTGACGGTCGCTGATTTGCAGCGCGTTGCCAAGCAATATCTACAAGGTCAAAAGCATGTACGTGCGGTGCTAGCGCCTTACGACAAAGAAGAGGCAGTAAAAGGCCTAGGCTTTGAGGTTTGTAGAATTAAGAGCTAAGACCATTAGGTTTGTTTTTGATTAAAAGTTAAGCACAAAAAAGCCAAGCATCATGCTTGGCTTTTTGTGGTTAGGTAATTGACTAATATCGCTTGATACTCAAATCTTTGCCAATTTTGTCTTGATGAATCGGAAATTCTGACAACTCGTTATACTGCTTACGATCAGCAAAGTAGCTTTTTAAAGTACGGCGAATGGCTTCAAATGCCAGTGTATCCCATGGGATGTCTTCTTCGCTAAACAGTGCACAGTCGAGACTTTCTGAGCCAATACCATACGCGCCATCTTTTAGATCGGCCAGATAGATAGAGTAGATCTGCCCAATATCTGGTAAGTCATAAATGCAGTATAGATGCGGATTCAGTACGATGGCATCAGCTTCTTCGTAGCTCTCGCGTGCTGCGCCTTCAGCCATGGTCTCACCGTTTTCCATAAAACCTGCAGGTATCGTCCATAGCCCATATTGTGGCTCAATCGCTCGGCGGCACAGTAGCACTCTGTCTTCATGTACCACCAGCGAGCCACAGATAACTTTTGGGTTTTCGTAGTGGATATAGTGGCAATTGGGGCATACCAAACGCGGCATATTATCCGTAGGTGGGATTTTTCGTTCTGCTTCATGACCGCATTGGAGGCAATAGCGCATATCAACTACCTTGTTATAAAAGTTATTGTGTATGATGTTTTTTATAGGTTATAAGACCTATATTCTGAAGTGCTGCTGTCATCGTTTCGAGATACGTTAGATACAAGGATGATGAGACAATTGCTACAGGCAGCAAATGGCGTAGAACTGACAATAAACCTAACTTAAATGCATCTGATTTAAACGTACCTGACTTATATAAGATATTATTCTAAAGAGCAGCTATCGTCTTAAGATAGCACATATTATCGACGGACAGAATCACGATAACAGTAACGCATCATTTCACAGATAGGCTTACTGTTATTGGTCAACAAGGCCGTTATTGAGCATTGATAAGCAATGAATCAGTCACATAAATAGCATGCAGCCACTATTATATTGCGCTAGTCTAGTGAGTGTTCAGTAATTATTGATACTAAAGCCGCTGACAAGTCGCGTGGCCGAGAACAATAAATAGATTGTTGGTTTTATTTACTAGTCGCGATTTTAATAATAGAAAATAAGAAAGATGCTGGTGATACCGCTTAATAACGATAAAAATATAGGGCAATTATAATGTTATTCCCACCGGAGGCTGTAAGCTTCGATAACCTGTCAGTTGCTGTACCTACTTTTATTCGTCATCCGACGCTTCGTCAATTAGCCGAGCGAGTACAGCACGAGACATTGAACGCGCTGACGAGTCCAGCGATGTACGAGAGTGGCAATACCTCACAAAGTACGCGTATTCTAGACAGCTTATATCAGACACCCATTGCTGATGCATCAATATTGGTCGCGATTACTCATGAGCGCAGGCCTAAACTACTACTAACACGCCGCGCTGCCCATATGAACAGTCATGCGGGTGAAGTGTCTTGTGTAGGTGGTAAACATGATCGAGGCGATGGCAATAATGTCGTTACCGCATTGCGTGAAGCCTGCGAAGAAACAGCACTACCACCCAATAAAGTCCAATTGCTTGGTCAGCTACCGATCCAAACTTCAAAAAGCGGTATGAGCGTACGTCCAATCGTGGCACTTATCGCTCCTGGCCTAGTACTCGTACCTGAAGCGGGAGAAATATCACGTATCTTTTGGGCAGATTTAGAGTCGTTAGTCACTCAACCAACGGTAGAATATGAGATTGAGTATAAGATGCAAGAGCAAATGGCTACCATACTGACGCCGAGCTGGCAGGTCGATGGTGAGACAGTATGGGGGCTAACAGGACGGGTAATTGCTAACCTATTAGAAACAGGGTTTGATCGACAGCTAGAATGGTATTACCGCGTAGAAAACAAACGCTGATAAATGTCATCTATTTATAATATAGTCGATGCAATTTAAAAGTAGTACAAGGCAACCGAGTGTAGATGTATATGTAATACTTCAAACGAGGTTAACGCAGTAATGCTTTTATAGTGGAATGACTATGGTCATCTACTTATAATAATCATCGTTCTTTTTAAGCCACCAGTTCATATTGTCTTGGCGCTTGGCACGGAATGCTTCTAGCTTATGAGCAACGGACGCGTTATGCTGCCGTGCAGTATCGAGCGCAAAAAGAATCGGTACTGAAGACAATACACCAAAGCGTATCTTCGATTTTGGTAAGTCCAGCCCATCGCCTATATCATCACCAACTAAGGTGCGAGTGACACTTGCGTTGACCATTTCAACAAAACGTCCACGCCGATTGTCTTCACCCATCAGCTGACGCGGTAAATCATGCAATGCTTTTGCCAATGGCTGACCCATCTTAAAATCTAGCTGCTGTATCGATAGATAGGTATAGAGCCATTCCCAACACGCGGCCTCATCTTTTGGTAAACGATCTAGATCAACACCCATCCAATAACTGGCAAGATTCCATAGATGCAGGATACCTTCAGCTTCTTCTGTGCTAATACGTGCGCCTAACAATCTTAGACCGCGCATAATTAGTAACGAGAACTGTAAGTGGGTGGCAATCATATCGGTTTGATTGATAGGGATGCCCCAATAGTCAGTATTCCAACTACCATCAGGGTTATGATGTTGCTCGGCGTTTGGTATCACGCCTGTAGCAGCATTGCCTTTACCTTTGAGTAGGTTCTGCCTTACCAAGGTATGTATCTGACGTACTTGGATCGATTGTCGCCAGCCCTCAGAGCCAATGGCCAGCACTTGCTCGACAGGTTTATTTTGATTGCCTGCGCTCATATTAGATGAAGGGTGTTCAGACACGGCCAAGATATAGGCATAAGTACGCATCAGTCGTGGTAGCGCATCGTGCATCAGTGCGCCCGTCTGAATGAGCGGTAGCGAGAGGGCAGGGATGCTATAGCCAGCCATCAAAGCAACATTACGCAGTAGCCAAATGAGCATGAGTGGATAGCGCCGATAGGCAACCGCACCTATCCGAGCAAGCTTTGGGTCGAACCAATCAGGATGGCTGCTAAATTGCTCAGTGAGCGCTTTAAATGATGGGTTGGTTGCAAGGTCCTTGTTTACAAGGCCATTGTTCGCAGGATTATGATTTGAATTATCGCCAAGAATAGTATGCTGTAAAGGCTTTGCAAATTTTATGCTTTGAGCAGCTAACGCGTCTGCGAGTGGATCGCCAATATCGTAACCTGCCACGATCTCATCAAGTAGAGCAGGCGATATTGTAAAGTCTTTTGGTAATAGATAACGTTTAATGCGTTTTAAAACCTGCAAATCGCTATGGTCATCGATAGCAGTGGTACGTCCATGACGCTGATAAGCGTTCGATGATGGAGCGTTCGATGACTGAAAGTCAGGTTTGTCAGTTGGAGTACTTGCCGTATTGATGATTTTCTTATCCATAATTATCAAGTACCATTTTCAGAGTGAGGACATGCCTTAGAACGTAAAACTTGCATTGCGATAGCTTCGCATCCCAGTCATTCGTAAAAACTACTGGATCGGTTCAATGAGTCTAATTGCTGCTGTGTTGTTCGGATACGGCGTTTGGTATCACGAATCTCATCAGATAGAGATAGCAGCCGTGCACGGGCTTCTTTTTCATTAGAAAAGTCTAGCATTTCACCATTTTCTAGCTTATCGAATTCTGATTGGTAAGTATCTAAGAGGTGATTGTCTTTGTCTAATTGACTGTCTAAGGCGTAATAATCTAGCCCTTTTTGATTAGCCGCTTGCAATGTGTTGGCCATAGCAATTGGACAAACATTGTTTAATTGACGACCACGTCTACCGATGTTATAGGCATTATTGATAGTGCAGTATTGTTGTAGACCAAGTTTACGACCGCGCTCCCATGCTTGGTAGTCGGGGGCGACACTGGCTTTGGCACAGGCTTTTGTATGAGATGCTAATCGGTCTGAATGATAACCTGCCACGCCATCGTTATAGCCGATAGCTTGCCAATCACCGATGAGACATTCTTGCTTGGAGAGTGTTGCACAGCCTGCTAGCAGATAGATACTACCGAACACAGATAAACCTAATGCCAGTTGACGTACAACGCGGTGTATAAGTCGGTACATGGTTAGCTCCGATAGCTGTGATAACTATCATAACGATAATAACTGTGAACACAAATAAATGATGCTAGCAATCAACTACATTATGCAGACTTGTCATTAATTGCTAAGTCACTTATAAATATCTCGATAACGTACATACAAATAAAATAGAGCAGCTTATAAGTGGCATCAACATTAAGTAGTACCACTATAAGCCACTCTATGTTTCATCAATGTGGGCGAGTCAAATCGACCGATGTACCGCTAGCATTATCTTTCAAGCTCATTTTTAGCATGATGTAACCTGCGATACCAGAGACGATTGAACCCATGATAATGCCCAAGCGCTCATCAAACATAGTGGTATCGCCAGCAAATGCCAAACCACCGATGAACAAACTCATGGTAAAACCAACACCGCACAATAGAGCTGCACCGTAGATTTGCTTATAGTCCATACCTTTTGGCATGGTTGAGATACCAAGTTTGAAGATTAACCAGCACATCATCATGACGCCTAACTGCTTACCAATAAACAAACCAGCGGCAATACCTAGCGGCACTGAGTGGAATAGCTCAGCAAAACCTGCGCCTTCGAGAGAGATACCCGAGTTGGCAAAAGCAAAGATTGGCAAAATACCAAAGGCGACGGTATTGTGTAGATCGTGCTCTAGCTCTTCAAGTGGAGAGTGCTCAGGATCAGTGCGGTCGAACATCGGGATAAACAGTGCTAATACCACACCTGCCAATGTTGCATGGATACCAGACTTGAGTACGGCAATCCACATGATCAGACCGATGAGTAGATATGGTGTGATATTGGTGACGTTACGGCGATTAAGAACATATAAGAACGGCAAACATAGACCAGCTACTGCCAATGACTCTAACGACAACTCACTGGTATAAAACAAAGCGATAATCAGAATCGCACCAATGTCATCGAAGATAGCAATAGAGACTAAGAAGACCTTTAGGGAGTTAGGTACACGATTACCTAAGAGACTCAAAATACCGAGTGCAAAGGCAATATCTGTAGCCGCAGGAATGGCCCAACCTTTCCAAAACTCAGGCTCATTGTAGTTAAAGAGCAGATAGACAATCGCCGGCATAATCATGCCGCCGAGTGCGGCCCCTGCTGGCAGTATTATCTGTTTGACATTGGACAGCTCGCCGATGAGTACTTCACGCTTAAGCTCTAATCCAACCAAGAAAAAGAAAACTGCCATCAGACCATCGTTGATCCAGTGATGAGCATCTTTGGCAATCGCGAACTCACCAATCTGAATGGAGACAGGTGCATGAATAAAACCTTCATACCATACGTTGAGAGGGGAGTTGGCAATGATCATTGCAGCAATGGCAGCCAATGCTAAAACGATACCGCCCGCTGCTTCAAATTCAAAAAATGCCTTAATCCTTCGTATTGCCATATCATCCCCGTTTGCTAAATATAATTCACTAAATCATTCAATAACTTCAAATGTCTATCTCGCTGTTTGTATAACGATAGCAGATAGACCCTAACAGTTTCTCATACTCTTATTAATATAAACAACAAAATACGTTGAGCGAAGACCATCCGCTCGCTTTTTTATATCAATAACAGCAATATTATAAAGGGGATATGAAGGTCAATACAGTTGTAAGTCGTTAAATCTTTTTAATCAGTCGCTATTTGGCTGAGCATATTCGGAACGTTATTAGACAAATTTAGCAGACTTTGTTACGTTTTTGGCTTTTTTTACGGTTTTATCTTTATAATGAGCAGCGCTGTGCGACGTGTCATTATTTCTTTTGCTAGCACTGGTAAGCTGTCAGCTTATCGATAATGATATTTTAGCCTTATCTCAGAACTCCTTTTCTCTTCTTATCATATTTTGCAGGTCAGTGTCATGGACTTAACTTTCTCGTTAGAGATTATTTTAATGCTTACTGCGGTGGCCGCGTTGGCAGGATTTATTGATGCTATTGCTGGCGGCGGCGGGTTATTGACTATCCCTGCCATGCTACTGGCCAACATCCCACCAGTATTGACGCTTGGCACCAATAAACTGCAAGCGGCATCAGGCGCACTAGCGGCGTCTATTACTATGATTAGAAAAGGGGTCGTCAAACCGCAACGTATCAAAGTAGCTATTATCGCCGCTTTTATTGGTTCCGTTATCGGCACTATCGCTGTACAGATGTCACCACCTGACTTGCTTGAAAAGGTGATTCCATTTTTGATCGCTGCTATCGGTATTTATACGTTATTTGCCCCTAGATTGGGTGAAGTAGAGGCTGCACCGCGTATCTCAGAGAGCAAATGGCAAAAAGTCGTGGCACCGTTGATTGGTTTTTATGATGGTTATATTGGTCCAGGTACTGGTATGTTTTTTGCGCTTGGCAATGTGGCATTACGTGGTCGTCAAATTATCGAAGCAACAGGTGCGGCTAAAGTATTGAATTTATCGACCAATATTGGCTCGTTAATTTTCTTTATTTTGGGTGGCAACGTACTGTGGAAAGTGGGGCTAGCGATGATGGTTGGACAAACCATCGGTGCCTATTTTGGCTCGCACATGGTGGTTAAAGGCGGTAGCAAATTGATTCGTCCAGTGATTGTACTGGTCTGTCTGGCGATGTTGACCAAGTATGTGTTTGGCTAGTTAGTTTTTGATTTGACTAGTTATTGATCATAAAAAAACCTCAGCCAACTTGACTGAGGTTTTTTATTTTATGCACTTCTATCTCGCAATCGTGGGTTAGCGGCGACGATCAACATCATCATATTCACTACCCATGATGCCATCACTAAAGACTTCAGAGAACTCACGCTCATTGTCTTCATCGATATGACCATCAAATACATCTTTTGCACCAGCGTTAGGATCGTTGTAAATAGCCAGATCCATTTTGCCTTCTGATTTTGCCACGATAGTAGTAACAGCAGCATCACCACCGACGTTTACAGCAGTACGTAGCATATCAAGGATACGATCCACACCCAAGATTAGACCAATACCTTCGATTGGTAGACCCACTTGAGCAAATACCATAGATAGCATGATTAGACCAACACCAGGCACACCAGCCGTACCAACAGACGCCAGTACTGACATCAAGATGACGGTTAAGTATTCGGTCACGCCCAAATCAATGCCGTAAATGTTGGCAATAAAGATGGTTGCAGTACCCTGCATGATAGCCGTACCATCCATATTGATGGTAGCACCAAAAGGAACAGTGAACGACGCAACTGAGTTGTTTACACCCATACGCTTGGTAACCGTACGCAAGGTAATAGGAATCGTCGCGTTTGAGCTTGAGGTACTAAAAGCAAAGATTTGTACTTCACGCATTTTTGCCAAGAACGTCTTGATAGACAGGCCTGAAGACACTTTTAGTACAATCATCATGGTGATAAAGAAGTGGAAGGCCAATGACCCGACCAATACCGCGACATAACCCAGTAGTGACCAAATCAAGTCTAAACCTAGCTCTGCCATTGCTTTGGTCAATAGCGCAAATACACCATATGGTGCAAGGTTCATGATGATCGTGACCATCTTTAAGATAACTTCGTTGATCAGCTCTAGGCTCTGCACTAAGCCTTTGGCAGGTTTACCTACCATCAAGATACTGACACCGATCAAAATAGCAAAGAAGATGATCGATAACATATCACCATTTGCCATCGCGCTGATGGGATTCGATGGGATAATGTTAGAGAATACATCAAGTAGAGGCGGCGCTGACGCAGCTTCAAACTCGGCTTCCGTTCCGATATTCATGCCTTTACCGATACCGAATAGCGAGCCAAGACCAATTGCAGTCGCAATAGCGAGTGCAGTGGTTATCATATAAATAATGAACGTTTTGGTACCAATACGTCCAAGTAGGCGAATATCACCAATACCGCATACACCGCAAATCAGTGAGATAAGCACCAAAGGTACGACCAACATTTTTAGCGAGTTGACAAATAGTTTACCAACAATGGCAAGGAAGCCATTGGTGATGTAAGTGTTAACAAAGCCACCTTCGCCGTTCAATCCTGAGTAGTTTAGAAATAGGCCCAGTCCAATACCGAGCACCATGGCAACAATGATCTTGCCCGTCAGTCCCAAATTCTTCCACATAATTCATATCCTTTGTGTGCATAACAGCTTTATAGTAAGTGTTCATTAGCCAACATGATTGTACTTATCAGCCTTACTACAAAGCTTGTTATGACTATTAAGTTCCCGTGATTGTCGCTCGATGTCACATTTTCGTGGACAATATAAAAGAATAGCTAAGGGCACTGCAAGATTTTTTTCTGATTTTATTCTAAATGTACATTCCTCGTTACAACTATGTGCCCATAATATAGTCAATATTTATTCTAAACGGTTTGTTTCCCATATGAAACAAAATATTCATGAAAGAGTTTTTAGGGTAAGCAAATATGTCAAACTATTGATATTGAACCATTGATTTCAAGTTATCGAAATGCAAAGAAAAGAATAAGACTCATATGATTAATTAAGCTCAGAATTTCCAATAGACCAAAAAAAGCCAGACTATCGTTTATAGATAGTCTGGCTAATAAAAAGTGAAAGTTTTACTATAAAATCTAATAATACTCAGTTTCTAATAGCAATATTAAAAACAGAATAGACCATTAAACCTTATCGTCTTCTTCACGTGATAAGGGTGATTGGCGTTCTAAAGACTTGATGTCACTATCACTTGCTTCCGTATTTATCTCGTCAGGTGGTGCAATATGACGATTATGATTATTGCCCATACGCTCGTTAAGATGTGACTCAGCATCACGATGGCGATGATCGAGTGCCTCTATCTCAGGCTCTGACTCTTCAAAATCTGTCTGCGAATTTACTTCTTTGACAGTATCTTGCTCACTCACCAACTCTACATCGCCATCACTTTCATAACCATGATTAGGGTTGGCATCACCAGTATGATTGTCTGTGTTTGCAGGACTGTCTAGATCATTAATAGTTGGTTCGTTAGTGGTGGCTAGCTCATCGACGACAGATGCATCGGTATCCACAGCGATACCGTTTTTACTCTGAGCTTGTCTTTTTAGCTGTGCGTAATCAGTCAGTTGGTGAACTGCATTTTCAAGCGCATGTGGATTGTCACGTTCTAGCGCTTCCGATAGATGCTCGTCAAACGTATCGGTCAATAATGAATCAAAACGCATGGCGTTATATTGAATCAGAACTTCTGCTTCTTCTTCGGTAATGCCGCCATTTTGACTGGCGTGTACCACATGATCTTCAAAGGTTAGACCTTCAAAGCTGTCTTGATGCTCTGCCTTTTTAAACTTCTGCCACAATGGTTCGATTTCGACCAACGTCTGATAAGCATGCTCCATACGACCAGTTACATCGTCTGCATCTGTGTTGTAATAAACCATGGTTTTTAGATAATCGCGGAATGGGTTGGCTGCAAAATCATCCATGAAAGTATCGCCCAACTGGCGTTTTAGCTCATCGCTTGCTGGGGTGAAGATACGTCCACTTGGGAAAGTCACAAAGCTAACCACATTGGCTGCCATACGATTCGGGAAGTTAGCGAAGAATGACACAAAGGCTTCTTGAATCGTGTACAAACTGTTTTGTAGCGCAACTTCAGCATGTAAGCGCTCAGACTCTGATTTACTACCATGCTCATAGAATTGCAAAATAGCAGTCGCAATAAATAAATGACTATGGATGTCTGCTAAGCGACCAGAGAGCATTTCTTTACGCTTTAAGTCTCCTGCTAGTAGTCCTAATGCCATATCAGCAGTTAGGGCAAAGCTCGCACTTAAGCGGTTAATATGTTTGTAATAAGGACGGGTAAAGGCGTCTGCGAAACTCGGGGCCTTATCGCTACCACCAATATAACCTGCGACAAAAGCTTTGGCGCCACGGTTAAACGTATAACCCAAATGCTTGAAGAAAAGGGTATCGAATTTTTCAGTAGCAGCCGCTTTATCTTCGCTTTGTAGTAACTGAAGCTCGTCGAATAAATAAGGATGACAACGCATCGCACCTTGACCAAAGATCATAAGTGAGCGGGTCAAAATGTTGGCACCTTCGACCGTGATAGAGACAGGAATCGCTTGATAGGGTGTCGCCAAAAAGTTACGCGGACCCATCTGTACAGCACGACCACCGACCACATCCATACCGTCGTTGACAACGCTACGCATGGTTTCAGTCGCATAGTATTTTGCCATGGCAGTCATAACAGATGGCGTACCACCTTGGTTTAATCCGCAAGTAACCAAATGACGGAATGCTTCTAACATATAAGTGTTACTTGCCATACGGCTAGTAGCGTCCTGTACACCTTCAAATTTACCTACTGATATCTTGAACTGTTCGCGAACTTTGGCGAATGCACCGACAGATAGGTAAGTCATTTCACTGGCTGATGTCGATAGAGCTGGTAGAGAAATACCTCGGCCAACGCCCAAGCATTCCATTAGCATACGCCAGCCACGACCAGCGTTCTCAACACCGCCGATGATGTAATCTAATGGAATAAAGACGTCTTTGCCATCGACCGTACCATTCATAAATGGTGAGCCGATTGGATTATGACGTGGCCCTGTTACAACACCTTCGTGATTAGCTGGAACGAGGGCACAGGTAATGCCGTAATCGGTCTTTTGAGGATTGCCAAGTAGACCTTCAGGATCGTGCATTTTAAATGCTAAACCAACAACAGTGGCGACAGGTGCTAGGGTAATCCAACGTTTAGAGAAGTTCATGCGTAAGCCAAGCACTTGCTTACCTTCGTGCATACCGTAGCAGACTACACCTGTATCAGGAATGGCACCTGCATCAGAGCCAGCTTCAGGGCCAGTCAAACCAAAGCAAGGTACTTCATCACCTTTGGCAAGACCTGGCAACCAGCGCTGCTTTTGCTCGTCCGTACCGTAATGCATCAATAGCTCACCAGGGCCGAGCGAGTTGGGAACCATACAGGTCACAGCAGCAGTCGGCGAGCGCGAAGCAATCTTGCTCATTACACGGCTTTGCGCATAAGAGCTAAATTCTAAGCCACCAAATTCTTTTGGAATGATTAAACCTAAGAAACCATTACTTTTGATAAATTGCCATGCCTCAGGTGATAGATTTTTATCTTTATGCTGGATTTGCCATTCATCAAGCATGGCACATAAGGTTTCTACTTCATTATCGATGAAACTTTGCTCTTCTTCCGAAAGCTGCGGATAAGGATAATTGGAAAAGGTATCCCAATTCGGCGCACCCATAAACAGCTCTTTTTCCCACCAACTAGTACCCGCATCAAGCGCTTCACGCTCTGTATCACTCATACTCGGCATCGCACCGCCTAGCGCTTTATAGACAGGCTTAGTGATTAACGATTGGCGAAGCGGTGCAACGAGTAAGACCAAACACAGTAGCGCCATTGGTATACCCAGAATGAGCGACCATGGGCTGATAATTGCGGTAACGATAACCGTAATCAGGGCGACGATGCTACCGGTGACCCGTGATAAGGACAACAAAAAGATGGCCAAGACCACGGCTAACTGAATGATGACTGCCAAAATAAACAAGCCAATTGCCATGACTATCTCCTTTAAAGCGCTGAATAAAAAATGCGAAAAGTACGTAAATGAAAGAGCTAACTATAATTATTTTTCGTCTTGCCATTTACTGTCTTACAAGTAAATCGAATGATTTGTTAATCCATAAATGCTCGGTTTTACGTCTCTTAAGTACTAGTATTAATGGTCTAGTAAGTAATTGACAAATAAATGGCAAGAATGGCTACTAATATGAAACAGTTGTCGATAACTATCAAGAGCCAAAATGCTACGCTCTGTCGATGATATGTATCAAACATCATTGTTTATAGGTTAATCATATGTCTAGTTGGAACACGTAGCTAGCCATTATCGAAAAATTGCAAAAAACTAGCTAAAAGGGGAAAGGCAGCTTTCGGCATAAGACAAAGTGTCGTTACGTCCGACGATAATGTGATCGACAAGCGAGATATCTAATAGGTCGCAGGCTTTTTTTAGCTCATAGGTCAATAAGTTATCTGCCGTTGATGGCTTGGCATCGGTATGAGGATGATTATGCGCGATGATAAGTTGGCTAGCAGCGTGGCTTAGTGCATGCCGCAGTACATGCTTGATACAGACAGAACATGATGAGATGCCACCCGTAAATAGTATCTCGAAGTTTAAAAGGTTTAGGGCATTATCCAGACAGAGTACCGCAAATACTTCACGGTGCTCACCGCGCAACTGGGTGCTGATATAGTCTTTGACTGCTTGTGAACGTCCTAGTGCTTGCCCAGTTTTGAGTTGGCTGTCCAGATAGCGCGTACCCATCTCAAGTGAAGCTAATATTTGGGCGTACTTTGCAGGTCCCATACCATGGCAGGCAAGAACCGTCTTTTGAGGGGCGGCTAATAGCTCGGCTAAGCTACCAAACTGATCAATCAAATGCCGCGCTAATTCAATCGCTGATTGAGACTGAGTACCCGTACGCAAAAATATGGCCAGTATCTCGGCGTCAGACAAATGAGCTGCACCAAATTTTAAAAGTTTTTCGCGTGGCCTGTCATCCTCATGCCAGTCTTTGATCGCCATGGTCACTCCTTGAAAATGGGTTGATACTTGTTATCTGAGATAGATACGGAAAATCTTACCCAATTTATCTCATAATTGTTACTATAAGCGCAATTTTATCTTTTCACTTTTTTGTTGATGCCACGCTTATGTCCAATATTGTGCTTGCTATTACTGGCGGTATCGCCGCTTATAAATCTGCTATATTTGCCCGCTTATTGATTAAAGCGGGTTTTGATGTGCGCGTTATCATGACGACAGGTGCACAAGCATTTATCACACCGCTGACTCTACAGGCGTTGACGGGTAACGAGGTGCACGTGTCGTTGCTCGATGAGCAGGCAGAGGCAGGCATGGGGCATATTGAGCTGGCCAAGTGGGCCGACTTAATCGTCATTGCACCTGCTTCAGCCAATACGCTTGCGCGTCTGGCCATGGGTATGGCTGATGATCTATTGACTACAGTGTGCCTTGCCACTACAGCGCCTGTCATTATTGCTCCTGCCATGAATCAGCAGATGTGGGCGCATCCAGCGGTCAATCTAAATGTGCAAACCTTGCGCGATATGAATTATCAGATTATCCAGCCAGCTAGCGGTGAGCAAGCGTGCGGTGATGTCGGAGCAGGGCGATTGCCTGAGCCTGAGCAGTTATTGGGTGAGGTTTTACTGTTCATAGCGATGAACACGACGCCGCAATTGCTGGCAGGAAAAAGAGTAGTCATTACTGCAGGTCCAACAGTAGAGGCGATCGACCCTGTGCGTTATTTGTCTAATCACTCTTCAGGAAAAATGGGCTTTGCATTGGCGCGCGCCTGTGTGGCTGCTGGTGCCGACGTTGTCTTAATTGCTGGTGGTAAGGTGGCATTGCCCACGCCGCTTAATGTCACACGGATCGATGTGCTGTCTGCCGAAGATATGCTGATAGCGGCGCAGCAATGTGTGGAAGGTACGCATAGCGAGCTTCAATTAGTCTTTGAAGAGGAGCATGACCATTCTCATGAGCATACGCACGATCACTCTCATAACCATTCTCACGAGCATCATCATGGCGACTGTGGTTGCGGTGATGATGTAAGCGACCATAACGACAATCATGACTTGCTACAGTCTTATGATGACAAACAATTTGTGAAAGCAGATATCTTTATTGCCACTGCAGCCGTGGCAGATTATCGTACGGAAGAAGCCGCACCGCAAAAAATTAAAAAGACACAAGATGCCATGACGCTCAGTCTGGTTAAAAACCCTGATATTCTGGCAACGATTTCTCTTGCGCATCCAGAGCTATTTGTCGTTGGTTTTGCAGCAGAAACGCAAGATGTTGAACGTTATGCCCGTGGTAAGTTGGTCGCAAAAGATTTGGATATGATTGCTTGCAATGATGTCTCACGTGCAGATATTGGTTTTGCTAGTGATGACAATGCGATGCAGGTGTTTTTCTCTGAGCGCTATGAGCGTGACGCGGTAACACTTGAGAAGACCAGTAAAGATAAAATTGCTGAGCAACTGGCTAGCATTATTGGTCAAGCAATCGGTCAACGTAAAGATAGTTAGAGCTACAGGCGCTAAATCTGATAGCTAGCATGTAGATAGTGTGTAGATAGTGTGTAGATACAGACGCTGAGCCTAAAATGGTGTGACCGATATGATGAATATAGCTGGTAACGATAGCACTCAGATGCTAGTGCTGACGATCATTTTTGCGCTTGCCTCACTGCTGCATGGCATTAGCGGACTTGGCGCAACGCTAGTAACGACTACTGCACTTGCTAGTATGTACCCATTGCAACACGCTATTGTGTTAGTGATTTTCCCCTCGCTAGTCGTTAATGTGATGACATGGCTAGTAGGCGGTGAACGCACCATTTGGCAAAACTTTATCTACTACGGCAGACGCTATTGGTTGCTTGCGCTTACCAGCCTGCTAGGTAGCATTTTAGGTGCGAAACTCTTGCTATGGGTCGATAGCGCTTATATCCTCTTATTGTTGGCCGCGGTCATTGCCTTCTACGTTGTGAGTAGCTTACTTGGCAAACAAATCCGTTTACCAAACACCAAGCCTATGTTGATTGCCGTCGGCTTTGGTGCAGGCGTCATTGGCGGCTCGACCAATGCAATGTCGACCATACTGATGATGTATCTACTGTCTGCCAGTGACGATAAAAACACCATCGCCAAAGTCGGTAACATGTGCTATTTCTTGGGAAAGATTGCTCAAATTATCGTGTTGCGTGAGCCTATCATGGCACTGAGCAGTGGTGAGTGGCAGCTGATTACTTTTTTAAGTGTGCTATCTATAGTGACTCTTTTGGTTGGAATCCGTTTGCGTCGCTATTTACCGCAAGCGCGTTTTCGTCAGCTTATTTTATTGATTTTAATCGTGCTTGGAATACGTGTCGGTTGGCAAGGCATTACGGCATTGTTATAGATAGAATATATGAGCCATCCCAACGCTGGACTCATCTTTACCTTTCAGCAATATTTTATTAGACCAATTCCTCAAAAAATATCTGCTGTGCCAAACGAAAGGTATTACAATGCGCTTCGACCACGTCTTCGATATCTTCTGAGTAGCCGCCACCCATCACGATAGCGACAGGGATATTGGCGGCTTTTGCTTGCTGCAGAACATATTCGTCACGCGCCTTGCACCCTGCTTGTGTCAAACCAAGTTTGCCCAACTTATCAGTAGCGAGCACGTCGACAGCAGACTGATAAAAAATCATATCTGGTGCAACCTCAGCGATTAAGCGTGGCAGCGTGTCTTCTAATATCTGTAAATACTCAGCATCACCGGTATCATTGTCTAGCTCAATATCTAAGTCTGATACTTGCTTACGAAACGGGTAGTTCTTTGCACCATGCATGCTAAAAACAAAAACGCGTGGTTCATCTGCCATGATACTGGCGTTGCCATTGCCTTGATGAACATCCAAATCGATAACTAAAATCTTCTGTGCCTGTCCACGATTTAATAGTAAGTTGCTAGCGATACAAACATCATTAAATACGCAAAAGCCTTCTCCATGACCAGCAAAGGAGTGATGAGTACCGCCTGCAACATTCATCGCCACGCCATATTGCTGAGCATATAGCGCGCATTCATACGTTGCATGAGCAATATAACGACCACGCTCTACCAACTGCGGTGTCATCTCAAATCCGATAGCACGAGCAGCCTTGCGCGGCAGTGTTTGGGTTTTAAGCTGATACCAGTACTCTGCGGTATGCGTGGTCAAAATCTCATCTTCGCTCAAGCGAGCAGGGGCAAAGAAGTTATCTTGGCTGATAGTGCCTTCTGCCAGTAGACGCTCAGGGATCATAATGTACTTTTGCATGGGGAAGCGATGTTTTTCTGGCACGGAGTAGCGAAAGACGTCAGAGTAGGCAATTTTTAGCATAAGATTTCTAGCTTAGTATTGATGGTTTTTTGGATAGAAAAATAAAGGGATAAGTATCAGCTATCGCGGATTATGGCTTGATTGAAAAACCGGTTCATCGAATGAACTTAATTATCAAACAAACTGAGCTATTGAACAAACTGAGTCGGCAAAAAGAATGTCCGCGCGTCTGACTGTTGACGTAGCTCGACAAGTAGCGTTTGCATGTTTTCGGCAGGGTCTTGATTATTAACCAAGTTGCCAAATAGCTCATTGGCGACCGTGGTCATCGCAACCACGCTTTGGAGTAAATGCTCAATGATCTCATTATCTATACCAACCGCTTCGACATCGATAGCATTTTTGTAGCGTATCTCACCATCGTTGACATCCATCTCTAGATTACCGACTAGCATGTCATAGTTGATTTGGGTAATAAGTAGCATCGCGGCACTTTGATGAGTTTCTGGTATCAAAAATGGCAGGATGCCATAAATGGCTAATAGTTTGTTTTTTTCTTGCACCCGAAACAGATAACCACAGTTTATTTGCTTATGACGCATTCTCAAGGATAAATGATGTGACTTCTGGCTGTCGTTGGTTTTGGGTCTATAATGCGTGTAGTGCCACTGTTTGTCATTGAAGTATTGCTTTAAGCAGTCGACGATAGGCGTGTCACTTTGGTTTTGAGGTTCTGCATTTGCGCTATCGGTTTTTAAGTTATCGGTTTTGAGTTGATGTGTATCTGCTTGTGCTTGAGCGTTATCCTGTCCGCTTCCTTGATTTGCCTCTAATTCATGAGAGGTATCAGAGACAGTACTGTTAGTAGCTTGAGAACTGATATTAGAAATATCAGCCGATATATTTTTTGTATTATTAATCTCGCTGTCAGCAAGTGATGCACGCCCTTGCTCGCTTGCGCCATCGATGACTGACTGCGGTGCGGAAGCAGTCAGTAACCGTCTGATCTTTTGCCACAAGCTAAGTTTATTGCGTTGACTCATAATAGTATGCTGACAAGTAAGGGTTATAAATTAATCGTGAGTGAATGCCAAACCTTCTTTGATAGCAGGCTGTGCATAGAACGCTGTTAGCATTTCACGAATATGAGCCGTCAACCAAGGCGTCTCAAGAGCATCGTACACGATAGGCAGTAGAGCTGTACTGCACTGTTTCATGGCCGCCTCGTCAATGTGCAAACTCGCCGCAATGGTCGCCAACGTGTCAGACTGATGATTGGCATACCAAGTGTCAATGCTTGCCGAGACTAAGCTGTGCAGATACGGTGACAGTCGCAGGCGGTTATAGCTTTGTTGGATACTGGCTTCGATATGGTCGATGCTACTATTACCAGGCTCATCGCTTAAGTAGGTTTGTATCTCACTAATCGGTTGGTCTTTGATGCGATCCCAGCCCATAACCATCAGACGCGCCACTTCTTCGTTCGATAAGTGTTCCTGTGCATTGGCTTCGGCTTTGCGCGTCAAATCTTTGATATTGCGATGCAAGTAGGTTTGCAGTTTTTCATCGAGGTTTCTGTTGGTCGCCTTTTCGAAAGAGCTACGCCCAAGCTTCATCAATTTACCAACGCCACCTGCTTTATCGAGGGTGCTTTCCATAAAGTCATTGATAGCGTGATAAAGTGTTTGGGTCAATAAATTTGCAAAGGTTTCGTTACCGACCAACGTATGAATCAATATGTTACGCTGCTGCTCATGGCTACCGATATAGTTGGCCAGAGTTTCGACTTGGGCATCATCGACCAGCTCAGACAAAGGCACGTTGTCATTAACTGGGTGATAAATAATAGTATGCAAAATATCACGGATGTCGGTACGCATGACTTCGGTCATCGGCTGATTTAATAGCCAGTCTTTCATCAGCTGCTGTAAATGGTCACAGGTGATGTATTTGCTTAAAGGTTGCGCACCAAACCATTGCCAAGCTTCCATCGCTAGTGGCTCAGCTTGATTGTGCAACCACCGTTGCATAAAGTTGACTTGAGCATCGATCAAGCTATCTACTGTCAAACGGCTGGCTGATGGCTCTTTTGACAAGTTAGTGTCTGCGTTGTCATTTTTAGTCTCTGCAGCAGTATTATGTTTTTGGCTATCTTGTGAAGTCGGCATAGGTTTTGAAGTCATATTTTAAAGTCGTATTTTTTTGAGGTCGTACTTTTTGAAGTCAGAGTAATCGACAATTTGTTATACTGTGTGTTTGTAGCGAGCATACGGTATTATGCCACGAACATTGCCTTTGTTTGTGATGAATATTGACTGCTGCTTGATAAATAACCAGAGGTTTTGATGACGGTTTTGGGTACGCCTTTACTTGCACTTGATGAGCTGACGGTTCAGCGCGGTGAGATACCGCTGTGCGAAGGAGTTGCGTTGCAGCTATCTACGGGTAGTATTTGCCATCTAATCGGGGCAAATGGGACGGGAAAGACCACGTTACTCATGCAGTTGGCTGGGTTGTTACCTGTTTTGTCAGGTGAAGTTACTTATCAAGGACAATCGTGCCTGCCCATCCAGCCTTTATATGTCTCGCACCAGTTGGGCATCCATCCAAATCTGACAGTGGCACAAAACCTGACGTTTCTACTGAACTTATATGGCATCACGCCAAGTATTACCGATATTGATGATGCACTCACATGGGTTGGGCTACAAGGGTTTGAAACGATCAGCTCCAGTCATCTGTCCGCTGGGCAAACGCGGCGTATCACGCTGGCCAGATTGTACTTGTTAACTCCTGACGTGACACCGCTCTGGTTACTTGATGAGCCTTTCACGGCGCTGGATGTTGATATGGTGGCACGTATGGAAGCGCGGTTATGCGAGTTTGCACAGGCTGGCGGGTCGATACTAATGACCAGCCATCAAGCAGTCGGTGTCGCCAATCAAGTGCTCGATTTGTCAGATTACATGGTATAAGTTTGATTGATATCAGTACCATTAATATATGTGCAAGGTCAAATAATGACAGACAGTCCAATACAAGTAGGATCAGTAGCAGCCATGAATAAAAGTACAAATGCTATTGTCGTAGCACCTCGCAGTATTGGCTTCCTGCAGCTGTGGCGCCGCGAATGGCAAGTCAAGCAGCAAGGAGCGGTGCAATGGTTGTATCCGTTGGTGCTGTTCTTAGTGATTATTACTTTGTTTCCGTTGGCAGTGGGTAGTGAGTCTGCGCTATTGCAGCGTCTGGGCGTATCAGCAGTGTGGATTGCTGCGTTGCTGTCACTGGTAATGGGCGTTGATGGATTATTCAAGCCTGCGCTTGATAATGGTACGCTTGCACAATTGGTCGTGGCCAAAGCGTCACTACCGTTATGGGTGCTGATTAGACTGGTCATTCACTGGATTTTTAGCAGTGGTATTGTGGCGGCGCTTAGTTTGCTTGCCGTGCCGTTATTTCAGCTTAGTTGGTTTGAAGCGTGGATATTGATGGCGTCCATCGTGACAGGTAGTCCAATGCTCCTAATGCTATCCGCGATTGCCAGTAGTTTGACGCTATCGTTAAAGAATGGGGCAGTATTGGTGCCTTTGATTGCTTTACCGATGCAGTTGCCAGTATTGATTTTTGCTACAGGTGCGGTTGATTTATTCGCTTCTGGGCTGAACGGTTTGCCTATTTTGGCCTTGTTGCTAGCAGGAAGTATTGTTTCTGTCTTGGTTATGCCTTGGGTGATTGCTACAACTTTAAAAATGTCATGGCTCAATTAAACGATTTGATTGTTGCAATCCTAAAGTCCAGTTGTCGAAATTTGATTAGCTAAACCCAGTTATCTAAACCTAGCCATCTAAATCCAGTCATCGAAATTTAGTTATCTGCATCACATGTATTAACATCGTGGTGAAAACTGGCAATTTTGCTATAATAGTCAACTGAATACGTAAACAGCTCTCTGTAGATTCTATCCAGTGTTTAACGCCAGCAGGTGAGTTGATAGTGGTGCTTTTATAGACCACATCATTTATCGCCAGTAAGCTGTGTAATAGGTTTCTTCCCATGCCCAACCTGAATAACGTCTCATCCCCTAGCTTGTGGCAGCGCATTTGGCAGGGTTTCTTGACCACTGTGGGTACCAAGCAGTTTTTTCGTATCTTTAGCCCTTGGGTCAAGTGGTTAGCGATATTAGCCGGTCTCTGTTTGCTCATTGGTAGCGTATGGGGCCTTGCTTTTGCGCCGCCTGATTATCTTCAGGGTAATAGCTATCGCATTATATTTATCCATGTTCCAGCGGCCAGTCTTGCCATTTCTATCTATTTTTCTCTCGCAGTCTTGGGGGTGATCTATTTGGTATGGAAGATTAAGACGGCCAGTTTGGTAGCGCAGGCACTTGCCCCAATGGGCTTTTTGCTATGTGTCATTAGTTTGCTTACAGGCTCTATCTGGGCAAAGCCAACATGGGGTACTTACTGGGTATGGGACGCACGCCTTACGTCAATGTTGATATTAGCGTTTTTGTACGCGGGCGTGATGGCACTGTTTGCTGCTTTTGAGCATACGGCCAATCGTGGTAAAGCGGCCGCTATTTTATCTATCGTGGGCGCAGTGAACCTGCCTATTATCAAGTACTCAGTAGAGTGGTGGAATACCTTGCATCAAGGCGCGACCTTTAGCTTGACCGCCGCACCAAAGATGTCGGCAGATATGTGGATGCCCTTATTACTGATGATTATCGGCAGCTATTTACTGGTTGCGACATTAGCGATTTATCGTACCAACACGTTGATTTTATACCGCGATCAAGGCAAAGCGTGGGTCAAAGAATACATTCGTGGTCAATACAAATAACGGCTAGGAAAATACTATGCAGCCTTACTTTTATAGCGTATCTGAGTTTTTCGCCATGGGTAAGCATGGGGTTTTTGTGTGGTCGTGCTGGGCGATAACGATTGGCGTGATGTTGGCGTTTATTATCTATAGCCGCAAACAACGACAGTCACTTATCAAACAGCTGACTATCCAGCAAGCGCGTCAAGCACAGCGAACCACCAAAACCTCAACGCCTGCGACTAAACAAGCTGAATAAAAATCATCTTAATATCAGAGTTTTAGCGTAAGAAACCGTATCCTTACACTGACAAAAATATGACCTTATAGGCAGTGATGAGGCTTATTGATTTGTCTGAAAAATGCTACCATATAGCGATTAGAAGAGTACGATTAGAAAGACATTTTCAAAACGTTTTTCTAATGGTAGTTTCTTCAAACTTTTCTGTTTTGTAGATTGATTATGGTTTATAAAACAGTGACTCATTAATGGGGTAGTGGTATGAATGCAGTTCGTCGGAAAAAACTGACTTGGGTTATGTTTACGCTGGCAGGTGCGGCAGTAGCAGTTATGTTGGTTATCTATGCCATCGGGCAGCAAACTGACTACTACTTTGATGCAACTGCGATTGCCCAAGGTGAAGCGCCTCAAGACAAACGTATTCGTGCTGGTGGTATGGTGGTTGCAGGTAGTGTGCAGCGTGCAGCAGACAATCCATTAAATGTTGAGTTTGCGATTACTGATTTTCAATCAACCGTGCCAGTGACTTACCAAGGTATCCTGCCAGACTTATTTGCTGAAAATTCAGGCGTCGTAGCTACGGGTAAAATGCAAGGCGATACTTTTGTTGCTGGGGAAGTATTGGCTAAGCATGACGAAAACTATATGCCACCAGAAGTTGCTAAATCTATGAAAGAAAATAATCGCAGCGGAGCGATACCTTCTTCTGAACAGTATAACCCTGCTGAAAAAATTCATGAGACTGAAACGCTACAACAGTAATGATTATAAGTTTTCATATCATATAAAAAAGCCACCGATTATCGGTGGCTTTTTATTGAGCTTGGTTTAGCTAATCAGCTAATCGTACTTATTAACCCTGTTAGTCATCCCATACTGGACTATAGTCAGGATGTTCAATTTTACGACCGTCAGAGCTGGCTAAGTTACCGATTTTTTCTAACTCATCTGCACTTAACTCAACCTTGATGGCGTCTAGATTGCCTTCCAAGTGATCAGGGTTAGACGTTTTCGGAATAGCCACACGATGCTTGTCTGATAAGATCCACGCTAGTGAGATTTGTGCTGGTGTTACGTTGTGCTTATCCGCAATCTCTTTGATAACATCATTGTCGAATACATCGCCACGAGCGAGTGGTGAGTAAGCTTCTAGCAAAATATGATGGTTGTTCAAAAAGGTTTGTAATGTATCTTGCTTAATGAACGGATGAAACTCAACTTGGTTTACGACAATAGGCACATCAGCATATTTCTTGGCCTCAATGATATTAGCAATATTAAAGTTTGAAACACCAATATGACGCGTCAAACCTTGCTTCTGGAGTTCACACAGCGCAGGAATGGTCTCAGATAACGGTACGCGGTCATCAGGCCAGTGCAATAGCAATAGATCGACATAATCTGTACCCAAATCTTCCAAAGAACGTTTTGCTGCTGCGACCAGTTTTTCTGGCTCAAACTTCATATCATCTGGAAAAATCTTGGTAGTCAAAAAGAACTTATCACGAGCCACGCCTGACTGTCTGATACCTTCGCCAACTTCTTTTTCATTGCCATAAGCTTGAGCGGTATCGATATGCTCATACCCCATTTCTAACGCTTTTTTGACCACATCTACGCAGTCTTGCCCAGTTGACTGCCAAGTACCTAGCCCTAGGATGGGGATGTTTGCTTGTCCAGCGGTACGAATATTATAGTTTTTAGCGCTCATATTATTATCCTTGTTATGTGTGTCTTATAATTTTCATTAGTTTTAAATGTCATCAATAGTATGGTCTAACGAGTAAATTACTATTGAGCCTGTCCACTATAGGAAAAACCAAGGACAAGTGGAAGCGTGAGTGACGGTTTCCTACAAAGGGCAAACAGGCTGTAACGTGATTTTTAATAGTTGCTTAATGCACAGTTAGTCTTTTGATAACGGTATTGGAAAACAGCACTCCCAAAATTAAAGACAAAAAAACACCCATCACTTTAAGTAATGGGCGTTTCTATTAATCATAACACCTGAAAAACTAGGTGTTTTAGACTTAAGGTCTTATTGAGCAGCAGCTTCTGTAGTTTCTGGAGCGTCAGCGCTTTCAGTTTTAGCAGCAGTGTCCGTATGTGCGCTATGATCAGTACCCCAGATTTTTGGGTACTTGTAGCCAGGGAACGTTTCATGAGCGTACTTTTTGAAAGCTTCTGAGTTATAAGCGTTGGTCACATCTTCAACCCATTTTTTACCAGTATCAGCAGATTTGATCGCTGACCAGTTTACATAAGCAAAGCTTGGCTCTTGGAACAATGCTTCGGTCAATTTGATACCAGAGTCAGTAGCATAGTTACCGTTGATAACTGCGAAGTCAACTTCATCACGTGCGCGTGGTAATTGAGCAGCTTCTAGCTCAACGATTTCGATATCGTATTTGCTGTTGTCAGCAATATCAGCTTTTGACGCAGTCAATGGATCGATGTCGTCTTTTAGGGTAATCCAACCAAGATCATCCATCATAACCAAAGCACGTGCAAAGTTACTAGGATCGTTTGGTGCAGAAACACTCATACCTTTAAATGCAGCGTCAAGGCTAGTCTTTTTACCTGAGTAGATGCCAAGCGGTGCGGTTGGTACTTGGAATACTTCAACCAAATCAAGGTTGTTTTCTTTTTTGAAGGTATCAAGATAAGGCTTATGCTGGAAAATGTTGATATCCAAATCGCCTTCAGCCAATGCAAGGTTAGGACGGACATAGTCAGTAAAAGCAATCAACTCAACTTCATAACCTTGAGCTTCAAGCGTGCCTTTTACTTGGTTACGAACCATATCAGCAAAATCACCCTCAGTCGTACCGATAACAATTTTGGTATGGTCAGGATCGATATCGCTAGCGGCAGTTTCTGCAGTGGCACCTTCGGTTACTGGCTCTTTAGTTGCTTCTGGCGCTGATGAATTGCTGCAACCAACTAAAACTAGACCTGATACACCAACAGCGGCAAATGCGGTAGCTAACTGACGGCTGATATCTGTTAATTTCATAATATGTCCTTAATAATGAATGGGGTTGAGTAAAACGTTTATCGTCTGAACATTAAAAAAGCAACATTATAAATAGTAATGCTGCTTTTGTTGTAAGAGCTGAGATAAGGGTTGAGTGTTGCCAAAAATAAACCTAGTCGCTCGTAAAGTCAAGTATTCTCTAAAGCGGTTTAACGTTTGTCTAAACGATTGGCGAGCCAGTTACCAGAGGCTTGAATCGAGACGACCATGATTGATAGTACAATCACGATAAAAATCATTACCTCGGTTTGATAGCGATAATAGCCATAACGAATGGCCAAATCACCCAAACCGCCACCACCGATCATACCAGCGGCAGCTGAATAAGAGAGCAAGCTGATACAAAGAATAGTGACTGACAATACTAAACCTGAGCGCGCTTCATTAAGTAATACTTTAATAATGGTAAAAGGCCTGGCACCCATCGACTCGGTTGCTTCGATAATACCGCGCGGCACTTCACGCAAATTTTGCTCGACCAAACGCGCAAAATAAAACGAACCAGCGATAGCAAGTACCAGTGATGCAGCGATCGGTCCGATACCTGTGCCAACGATAGCCTTGGTAAACGGACTCATCGCAATCATCAAAATCACGAAAGGGAAGGCACGCATAAAATTGGTAATACCGCCAAGCACACCGTACAACGTCTTGTTTTGCAAAAACTGTCGATCACTAGACAAAAACAAGAATACGCCAAACAGTCCACCGATGACGATTGCGACCGTGGTGGAAATACCAAGCATCACAAACGTATCAATAAATGCGCTCACGATCTCTTTGCGTAACACAAGTAACTTGTCTATAGAGGCGGATAATTCAGTACCAGTTAACATATCTATTTCTCCTGCCTCATTAGTCCTCGACGACTAGGCCTTTGCCAATCGGGGTAGTTGCCTGAATCAGACCGTCTCGCACATCCGCAACTTCTAATAGTTGTCCTTGATGCAATAACGCTGCGCGATCACAAAGTCTACGAATAACACTCATCTCATGGGTCACGATGACGATAGTCACGCCAAGCTGCTCATTGATATCGCGCAGACAAGTCAGCAAACTACGGGTCGTGGCAGGGTCAAGCGCACTGGTTGGCTCATCGGCCAACAATACTTTTGGACTAGGGGCAATCGCGCGGGCAATACCCACACGCTGTTTTTGTCCACCTGACAACTGCGCAGGATAGTGACCAGCACGATCGGTCAAATCAACAATCGCAAGACAATCCATAACGCGCTTATGAATGTCGCGACTTGGATAACCAGAGATTTTTAAGTTAAATGCCACGTTGTCAAAAACCGTTTGATTAGACATCAGATTAAACTGCTGAAAAATCATACCGATATTATGACGGGCAATACGCAGCTCACTGGCAGACAGCGTGGTTAGGTCAGTACCGTCTATCACGACTTGACCTGAATCTGGACGTTCAAGCATGTTGATTAGGCGCAATAAGGTAGATTTACCTGCACCTGAATAACCCATTAGACCAAAGATTTCGCCTTGTTTGATAGTCAGAGATGTCGGCTCAACAGCGGTAAACCAATGTGGCTTGCCGTCTTTGTCTTTGATTGATCGGTCGCTTAAAAAACTTTTGGTCACATCGTTTAAGACAATCATGTCATTCATGGAGGGCTCAAAATTTAATAAATTTTTTAATGGTTAAAAACGCGTCATCAGACCTCTTTCAATATGTAAGAAGCTTGTCAAAACGACAACAGTCAATAACCGTATAATAAGGGGCGGTAATATAGCATATTATCAGGCACTTTGGATATGCACATACGTGTCCGGCTTATGATTAATAGCTATTAAGAATAAGCAGTTAAAATGGCAAGTGTGAAGGCGATAGCTTGATAGCTATCTATATAACGATGGGGATTGATTACTCGTGATAGTTGTAATGAGGGTCATGATGAATTGGGATGGTTACCAAAAATCTAGTATGACCATTTAGCGTATCTGTAATAATGCGCCCTTGATGAGCGGTAACGATTTGTGAGACTAACGATAACCCTAATCCAGAGCCTTTGTTTTTTTGCTGTAAACGTACAAATGGGCTAAAGACTTCTTCCCGCTTGCCTTCAGGGATACCAGTGCCTTCGTCGATTACAGCCAGCACGGCATATTTTGGCAGTGGACGTTCGGGTTCAGTTTTGGCTTTCTTCATATGCTTAGCAAATAAGCCTTCTTTACGCACGACTGCGCCTGAGTTCTCATTGTTTGAGCTATTAGATTTGGCGTCATCTTTCGTATTATTTGAGCCGTTATTTTTAGTAGCGGCATCAGTAATAGAACTATCTGATTTTTGAACACTGTTCTCGATAAGAATGCCAGTATTCTCGCTTTCTACGTTGCTTATAGAGCTTGTTGATGCTACTTCAGTCACGTTAGCATTGTTGGTATTATCGGCGTCGCTAGCAGGTTCAGTAGAGTCTGGAACAGCCTTCCAAATAACTTTCTTAATTCTGTCGGTCAACTCACTGGTAAAGCTGTAATAGTCAGCAAGTAGTGATGATTCACTAGTAGTAGGTTGGGGTTTGCTAGCATTGTCTATCAAGCTGTCATCTGAAAAATCGTCGTCAATACTGACTTCATCATTGCTCTCGTTGTTCTCATTGCGAGCAACTATATCCTCACCGTTTCTGTAGATGATAGGCGTCGGTAGCTCTGCTATTGAGTCAGTTGTATCTGATTTATTTTTGTCAACCGAACTAGTAGCTTCATGCTTAGCAGTTTGGTGTTCAATTACTTTGGCATCAGCGTTTTCTTCATAATCGTCAAAGTCTAAACTGTTGTAATCGACAAAGCTGCTGCATAGCACTGTTTGTAATAGATAGTCAGGCACAGTTCCAGCTTCTTCTATGCTCTGAACACCGTATAGCAATACCGTAACAGGTGGCTTGCCATGTAGCATAGCGTTGGTAAGTAAGTTACGAATCAAATGAGTCAACATTGATGACTGACCATCTATTACGATGTGCTCACCAATCAGCGTGGCTTCAGGGTAATGCTGACGCTCTTGATTTACCAAATCGTATAAATCTAAGTTTTCAACTTGCTGTAAGGCATGACCTGCATCCAAACGACTAACCAGTAATATGCTTTCTACTAAGTCATTAAGACCTGACAAGTCTCTATTGATTGCTTGTGCACGTTTATCGAACTTTGCTTTGGTATCAGTTGGTAGCGCACCAGCCAACATATCCATCATTTCAATCTGTAGACGGATACGTGTAATCGGTGTACGCAGTTCATGAGAGGCATGTGCCAGTAGCAATTTATTGGCATCAATTAAGTGTTCAATTTTTTGTGCTGCTTGGTTGAATCCGCGTGCTAATGCAGCGATTTCATCATTACCACGCGCATTCACTCGCACCGTAAAATCACCATCACCCAATTGAGTCATTTGTTGGCTTAACTGGTCAATACGCCATGTCATCGTCCGGGCAATCAACCATAGTACACCTGCCATAATGAGCAAGAGTAGTAGCGTACCAGTGAATAAGTTCAAGGCTGCAGAAAGGACAGGTTTTTTAGGCGTTAGACGTGATTCATACAGTAAGGTATAACCTGTACTGCTATATACTTGAGCTTGCTTAGTAGGTGATGTATCTGCAAGTGATGGAAAAACGCGTGAGAATAAAGAAGGAGTAGGGGGAAGCTCTAGGGGTAGGTCACTGTTGTCAGTTTGCATAAGCAGCCGACCTTCGCTGTCATACAATCCCATTTTTGCTTGCAGTGACTCATCAAAAATATCGAAGCTTTTCTTAACGACCGCCAGCATAAAACGCGACTGCAAATGATTGTCTTTGCTGATAGAAATATTCAATTCATGCAAGAATGGATCGATTTGACCCAAGATCTGTGTGGCTAATATCTCTGAGCGAATACCAGCGTCTTTGTCATGAACAAGTTGGGTCAACAGCACCATTGCCACAGCAAATAACGTAAGTGCCAGCATAACGCTGGCAAATAGTTTGGCAAATACGGAACGAAAACCCAATTGCTGCATTAAACGATCTCTATTATTAAACGCTTGTACCGACTCATAGTACAGAGTTTACACCATGAGTCAGCTAATTAGGCATCCTTTACGATTACACCTGATCAGTGGCAAATTGATAGCCGACGCCGCGTACGGTAATAATACGCTTTGGCTGGCGTGGATTGTCTTCGATCAAAGCACGTAAACGCGAAATATGTACATCAATTGCACGGTCAATATTGTCTGAGCTGTCATCATTTGGCATCGCTTGCCAGAGTTGCTCACGATTCAATACTTTGCCAGAATGAGTGGCAAAGTAATGTAACAACTGAAATTGATGCGTGGTCAGACGTACTGGTTGGTCATCGATAGTGACTTCATGACTATCAGGGAACACACTCAAACGACCGAAAGTTAGGCTGTCTGATTGGCTATCGGCTTGATTTGGTTGCTCATGACGACGAATAACCGCACGAATACGAGCTAAAAGCTCACGTGGCTCAAAAGGCTTGGCAATATAATCGTCAGCACCCATCTCCAGCCCCAACACGCGATCGGTTGTATCGCCTTTTGCGGTCAGCATAATGATAGGCACTTTATTGGTCATGTTATTCTTGTTGCCACGAATCTTTTGACACACTTGCATACCGTCCATATCAGGTAGCATAAGATCCAACACAACCAAGTCAATATCGCGCTCTTTGGTGTCTAATAAGTCGAGACCTTCTTGACCAAGACCAGCATGATGCACGTCATAATAGTTCATGGTCAAATAATCGCTGATCAGCTCAGCCAAATCTGGATCGTCTTCAATCAATAAAATCTGCTTACTCATGGGGTGTCCTCTAATTGGTATTGTGATTTATAAAAGTATAACGTTTTTGGTAATGATGGCTGTTGGTAATAATAAATAATTAAACTATTAAGCCTCTACGTTTTCAAATATACAGAATAGCGCATAATTAAATGTGAGTCGTATTTTAATACTCGGATAATGCTATATATAGTAGGGTCATATTGCCTAATTATGCTGTTACAAAACAAGAGAAGCTTTGTTAATGTTTCTACGCAATGTAACTGTCAACGTAAACTATTACGACACAATAACTTTTTTACCTTTAGAATCAACAGGTAAGTCAGCCAAACAAATTAAGCTATCATTGCTCACCCCTGCTATCAAATACTGCTGCGTAGTAGGATCGTATTCCACTACCTCAATAGGTTGGCGTGTTAAACGCTGATCTTGACCTATAATCCAAACATTTGCAGTCAATGGTTGTAGCGGCATATAAGGAGGAGTTTGCAACTCTGTCAGATCAACATCATGTAGCGCGCGCTTAGGTACGATAGTACCTACATCTATTTGACCATAGTTGACGCGGCCTGTGACTTTCATATTTGGCAGTAACTTATCACGACTTACTTCGTTGTCGATGACATTAACATAGACCAAGAGCTTTTTGGGCTGACTGGTCGATACCAGTTTGCTGACCTGTCCCGTAAACTTGTCTGAGATACCATCGGTGGTAAAATTGACTGTCTGACCAACGGAGAGCTGTGGTTTTGCTTGTATAGGCAGGGTAGCCATAAAGTGCAGCTTGGTCTCGTCACTGATCTGTAGTAGAGACGCGCGCGCCGCCAACTGTTGTCCTGCATCAGCAGATAAGTTTTCTACTCGCCCTGAGAAACTAGCATGAATGGTAATCGAATTATACTGCGCATCTTGTTTAGCCGTATTAATGTCTGCATTTTGATTAGTGATGTTGCTATCAGTATCTATCGCAGAATTTGCTTCTAACGTTTTATCACTGTCAGTTTTTCTTACAACAGCGATATCTGCGTCTGGCGCAGCTTGTGCGGAGTTAGCATCAGAGTTTTGCGTATCTTCTTGATTGTTTTGATTAGTACCCCCTGATTCTGAATTACCTTGTTCAGGCTTTTTCAAATCTTCAGCTTTGCTAGCCGTGCCCGTACGTCTAAAGACAAGCAATGGCGTGCCTTTTTCTACCCATTGACCTTCACTAACCAGTGTTTTTTCTATACGAATCGGATGTACCGCAACAAATGTGGTCTGCTTGATAGGTTCGATATTACCTTGTAATCCGAGACTCGGCTGATACCTTGAAGGTTTAATACTCAAGATATGTTCTGGCGTCATTGTGACACTATCACTTGTGATGATAAGTGGCGTGTCTGCGGTTTCTGCTTCAGTGTCAGTAACGGCTGATTCATTTGTAGGTGACGGCTGACAAGCAGCGATAAATAGCACGCTGAATAAATAGAGGATTTTTCTTAAATGTCTAGAAGCTGTCATAACAGTCACCATTGTAATCGTCATATTATTATATAGTGAATTGTAACGTGGTGGAACGACTGTAAAATATTTACTAAACTTAAGAAAGCTGATGAATCGAATACTAAGCAGAGTTGAAGTTATATCTTTAATAAATAAGAACAGTTATTTATGATACTAATGAGTTCGAACATAATTTTGCTAATTACTGGAAAAGCAATAATAACTATGCTAAAACAAACACTATAAAATATACTGATACATTTTTATTACAAATGAAAATTATTCAGTAATATGATTGCCAGTTATATACAATACAAAATTATAATAACGATGCCTTTTATTTGAACTCTAATCTATTTATATGTCAAAGAACGGATTTATGATTAATTGGAATCATTGTTATATGTGACTTTTTTATTGGATATGCGAAGGGTAAGTTATCTTATTCAAGGCACTCAAATAACGCTAGATTTTGTAAGATTAATAATAATAAAGTGCGTATAGTACGCTATATTGATACCGCGATTAGTCAGTAGGCATCAATTGTAGAAGATTCGCTGTTATAACAAATTTCAACGCAAACAATGCAAATGTAGGTACTTATATCGATCTGACAATAGATGATATAAAAGTTTAAAATAGCCAAGCAAACTTTGTATTGCTAGATAGCGTTACGAACAAATAGTCGTTTACAGGACAATGAGAATGGAAAATAATTTTGAAGGTTTAAAAGTAATGGTAATTGATGATTCAAAAACCATTCGCCGTACTGCAGAAACTTTATTACAAAAAGCGGGCTGTGAAGTAGTGACCGCTATTGATGGTTTCGATGCATTAGCAAAGATTGTAGATAACAATCCAGATATTATTTTTGTCGATATTATGATGCCACGTCTAGATGGGTATCAGACTTGTGCACTGATAAAAAATAACCCTGATTATGCCAATAAACCTGTAATCATGTTGTCATCTAAAGATGGTCTATTTGATAAGGCACGTGGTCGCATTGTAGGTTCTGATGAGTATCTGACTAAGCCATTTAGTAAAGATGAGCTTTTTGATGCTATTAATCAGTACCGCTAATCGAATAAATATAGACTTACAGGGAGTGATTGATATTATCGCTCCAGATTATTCAATACTGAGTAATCATGATTAAAGAATGGCTACCAGTAGATTTATAAGTGCTATTTTTAATCATTTTATCTGAACCATATATCAATATATCTTCACAGATATTTTAGAACTTAAAGGAACCTCCTATGACTACCGTTTTAGTCATTGACGACTCGCCATCAGAAATGGCGAAATTTCGCGATATGCTTGCCAAAAATAACTTCCAAGTGTTGGAAGCGACCAATGGTGAGCAGGGTTGCCAGATGGCAGCTGAACATTTACCAGATGTGATTTTGATGGATGTGGTCATGCCTGAAATGAATGGTTTTCAGGCCACGCGCAAGATCACACGCGGTAAAACCACTGCTCATATCCCTGTCATTATGATTAGTACCAAAAACCAAGAAACAGATAGAGTTTGGGGCAAGCGTCAAGGCGCCAAAGAATATATGAACAAACCAGTTGATGAAAGTGGATTGGTCAATATGATTCGCAAAGTGATGGAGTAACTTGTGGCTTCTAGAGGATTTATCGAGCTTCTGCGTTTAGCAGATTTGGCACGCGCGCGCAAAAGCGGTCGCCGCGGTGGCCAAGAGTTTGATTGGCAAGGTGTGGTATTTGAAATTGGTGGGCAGCGCTTAGTTGCCCCTATGGGTCAGGTATCAGAGGTATTATCTATGCCAGAATATACTAGCCTACCTCTAGTAAAGCCATGGATGCTAGGTATTGCTAACATTCGTGGGCGACTATTACCTTTGACAGATCTGTCGCATTTTTTGCAAGTACCTAGTCGCTTGACACAAATGAGCCAACGAAAAGTTATCGTCATTGATTATGACAATAACTTTTCAGGACTGCTGGTGGATCAAGTACTTGGTATCGAACAGTTCACACAAGAACAGTATCGTCCAGAAGCCATAGATCCAGAGTCGCCGTTTGCGCCTTATAACCATGGCAAGTTTTTCAAAAATGACCAAGACTGGTATGTATTTATGCCAAGTTTGCTTGCGCAGGATACTCAGTATTCAGATGCTGCAATATAATTGTCGATAATAGAAGACCTGTCTGTTAAGTAACGACAGAGAAATAGCGACTGACATAATAGGGTTCGATGTCAGCATTTATACAGGCTTTGCTAATCATTGTTTAGATAACAATACGATTGTCAAAGTCAGCCACAATTAGACTTTGATGACTGTTTGAAAGGAAGACGCAAGATGAGTGATGTGATAAAAAAACCTGTAGCTGGTATGGCCAAAACATCAGCAGATGGCAAAAACGCTGATAGTACTTGGAAGCTATTGTTAGGATTTTTTGTTCTATTAAGTTTGGCTTGTCTGATTTGGCTAGTTAACTCGCTATCATCGGTAAGTCAGTATTTCGATAGTTTCAATCAATCCGTTATCTTGCCAGCGGCTGTATTTGCAATCGGCGCATTAGGGATTGTGTTTGCTTTGTACCAGCTACTGAAACACCGTGGTGGATCAGAGCGATCACTTATTGAGAAAGAAACCTTGCGTCGTCGCCAAGAAGCAGAAGCTGAGTCTGAGCGAGCGCGTCAAATCCAAGAAGAAAACGAACGTAACCAGATCGCTATTTTACGTCTGCTTGATGAGTTGGGTGATTTGGCAGAAGGTGATTTGACAGTCAATGCGACTGTATCAGAAGACTTTACAGGGGCGATTGCTGATTCAGTCAACTTTGCAATTGACCAATTGCGACAGCTGGTACTGGTTATTAACAGCACTGCTGACCGAGTCTCACAGTCTTCAGATCAAACGCAGATGAATGCTGTTGAACTGGCCGAAGCTTCTGAACACCAAGCACAAGAAATTGCTGGTGTATCAGCCGCTATTAATGAGATGACTGTCTCAATTGATCAGGTTTCAAACAACGCTGCAGAATCTGCAACGGTTGCCCAGCGTTCAGTTGCTATTTCTCATAACGGGGCAGAAGTTGTACAGCGCTCTATTGAGGGTATGAACGTTATTCGTGACCAGATTCAAGAAACATCAAAACGTATTAAGCGCCTTGGTGAATCTTCGCAAGAGATTGGTGATATCGTTGGACTAATTAACGATATTGCTGACCAGACCAACGTTCTGGCATTGAACGCCGCTATTCAGGCATCGATGGCAGGGGAAGCGGGCCGAGGTTTCGCGGTTGTTGCTGATGAGGTACAGCGTCTGGCTGAGCGTTCAGCGAACGCTACTAAGCAGATTGAAACATTGGTAAAAACCATTCAGGCTGATACCAACGAAGCAGTTATGTCGATGGAATCAACAACTTCTGAAGTTGTACGCGGCGCACGCTTAGCGAAAGATGCGGGTGAAGCACTAGAAGAAGTACAGAGCGTTTCTAATACTTTGGCTGACTTGATTCAAAACATCTCAAACGCTGCATTACAACAGGCTGAGTCTGCGGGTCATATTTCTCACACCATGAACATCATTCAAGATATTACCTCACAAACGTCTTCCGGAACGATGGCAACAGCCCGTTCTATTGGTGAGCTAAGTGAAATGGCAGCAGCACTACAGGAATCGGTAACAGGCTTTAAGGTATCGAACGACGACGAGCTAGTAGATTATGAAGTGTTAGATACGGAAGGCGCATTGAAAGAAAGCGTTTAGTGGTTAGTTACTCTTTTAGAGCCAGATTGATAGTATTCTATTGTTCTTTATATTGAACAAAGTTGCTGCTGTAAGAGTGATAAAAAGAAGCCGTAATTATAGTAGGTGATTTGTCTAGCTTAGGTAATGTTGGTAAGCCAAATCATCTGCTTATACAGTTGATCTGACATTAGGTAATACTTTGATGAAAGTCGACAGTTTGGATGTGCAACGATGGCAAAAGTACATAGAGCAAGAGACTGGATTTGTGCTGCCAGACATACAGCTACAGTGGTTGGCCAATGCAATTGACTGTACGGCTATGTCGAATGGATTGAGCGTTCAACAATTATGGTATCAATTATCGAGAAACAATGAGTTGCGTCAGCAGTTGCTAGATAAAGTGCTCATTCATGAGAGTCGCTTCTTTCGACATAGACCCTCTATCGACTTTGTCACAGAATATGCATTGCAGCATCGTAAAGCGGACAACATTGATAGTTTGTTTCGTATTTGGAGTGTTGGCTGCGCAAGTGGACAAGAAGCTTGGTCATTGGCCATGAGCTTGGCTGCACAGCGATGCCAAGACTATGAAGTATTAGGGACGGACATCAGTGGAGAGGCTATTAAAAGCGCACGGTTGGGGCAATATGATAACAGGCAGCAAACTTTAATCCCGCAATCGTGTCAGCCGTTTGTTCAGCCGCTGCCATCTAAGAGTACATTAAACAGATTGAAGCCTAGCACATCAGAAGCGGCTAATAGTATGCAGGAAAATTGGCAGGTAGCACCTGTATTGCAGCCATATGTCAATTTTTCTGTACACAATATTATTGAACAAAAACCACCCACTACGCATCTTCAGAATGTGATTATTTGCCAAAACATGCTGCTATATTTTCGTAAATTTGATCAGCGTGATATTTTGGCACGGTTATCAGAGCAGTGCACGTTAGAGGGATATATTATATTGGCTCCAGGTGAGGCGTTGTTCTGGCGTCCTTCAAATATGCGCCGCATTGCGCACCCACAGGTTAATGTGTGGCAAAAAATTAGTGCCTAAATTAGTGCATAGACGAGTTAGGATAAACCTATGAAAAACCAGCCCAATGACATCGTGACGTTTCAGTGGTTGCTACCATTATTCAATCAGCAGTTAACACAGATGTCTGACGGTTGGCAATTAGGTGAATCTAGCATCGACCATGAGCAACTGACATCAAGTTATCATCAGATTAGTGGTGCGCTCATCATACTTAAGCTTCCCTTATTAGCGGGTGTTGCTAGTAAGTTGAGTCAACTCGCAGGATTACAAAGTTGTGACGATTTTTCTATTAAAGAGCGCCGTATAGGTCAGTTCTCTCATCGATTATTACAACGAGAGATCAATCAGTATGCGCGTACAGGAATCTATCATAGAGGTCTAATAAGTAGAGCAATTGATGAGCTGACCCAAGCTTTGTCTCAACGAGATATAGAAACTGACATTCTTGTAAATGTTAGTGACGTTCAGCATGAATACGCAAACGATCATGCGAATAACGAAAATATTATCAATAATATTGAAGCCGCCCTACCTACAGAACAAACTACTGCTAGCTTGACAAGTGAACAGTGTCAGCAGTTGCTACTCGTATGGCGTCAGCAAGTACAAGCATTACTAATCACTAATACAAATCACTCATCAGCACTCAGTACCTTAGAAAAAGCTAGCCAGTATCTTAGGCAGACAACACACGATAGTGGTTTACAAAGACTATGGTGTTTGACTGAGTTATTGCTCAGTGATCTGGCCCAAAACGAAACGCCACTTCCTGAGCGTTATGCACCATTATTAGGTCAGCTTGATCAAATTATAGAATCTTGTACCCAGTCAAATGAAGTACCTTCAACTATAGTTGTAAGATTGACCACCGCAATCTATGTTGAATTGAGTTATCTAGCGCACAGTAGCAAACGTACTCAGTCTATTTTGGATAAAGTATCTCAAAGTACCACGACAGCGTCTCGTTTTTTACCGCAATTATTAACTCAGCTTGATGCGCTTATTTTCAAACTGGATGAGCCAGATAGCTTGGTAGCTCCTTTACAACATATCAGAGAGCAGCTCAAAAACCGAGGCTGGACTTACTACGTGTCTCAGGTGGAATCCATCCTTTCAGATTTGAAACAGTCTCTTGTATCAGAAACAAGTTTTGCGCAAGAGCAGTGGCAAATTGAACGCAAGCTGCAAGAGCTATACAACGCTATTTATAGTACTGAGCAAACCATTTCTCTTAAGATTGGTGATGCGACCTCTTTCGCTACTGTGCCTGAAGTGATGAATAGTAATGAGACAGAATTAACAGGTAAGCATGACCCTATTCCTACCGATGATGGCCTACGTGAGCTTCGAATTGCAGTAGAAGAGATAAAGCAAAACTTCAACGACTATATACAACATCAAGATATTGGGTTATTACCAGCGTCTACTGATTTTACCAGTATTGGTCAAGCCTTTGACGATATGGAATTGCCAGAAATTCGTCATACTATGGATGATATTGGTAGTTTATTTACACAGTTAACTACTCGTAATATTACTACCCCGAGCTGGAGTTTGGTACAAGCGTTGGCTGAAAGCTTAACGTCTATTGAACTATTACTTGATTATCTTGCACAGCAGGTTTTCGATCAGCAGTTGCTTAATTTAGTAAATGAACATACGGCCAGAGCAACACAGCTTCTTGATACTGATATCGAATCATCAGAAGGGATTAACAAGACTGTACTCACTCAAGAGTCAGCTGCGACAAATGTTGTACGTTACGATGATAGTGGCGAGATCAGCCCTGTTATTAATATAGATGATGCAAATGTAGTTGAACAAGATAATGCGAGTCTGTCCAACAGTACTGAAAGTGATGCACTAAAGCAGGCTCGTGAACACGTGAAGCCTGATAACTTTGAAACAGATGAAGATGTCCACGATATCTTTATTGAAGAAGTGACTGAAATTATTACTGATCTTGAAGATTTTCTTCCTATCTGGGCGCAAGACTCACAAGATCTAACACCATTGACTGAAGTGCGTAGAGGTTTTCACACTCTAAAAGGCTCAGGTCGTATGGTTGGTGCCTTTAGTATCAGCGAGATAGCATGGTCAATCGAAAACCTACTCAATCGTTTATTAGATAAAACATTGCCAGTAACAGATGATGTGGTAAATCTAGTGGTTGATACCACAAAAATTCTACCAGCATTGGTAGCAGATTTTTCAGCCCAGCGACCACCAAGCTTTGACCCTGCGATTACTATTTTACAAAGTAGTAATCTTATGAGTCAGCAGCCGGTCAACACTGGACTGACGACAGCTGAAATTGCTCCTAAAGAGGTTATGTCAGAAGATGTAGAATTAGAAAAATCGCTACTAGAAATTGATGATGCTGATAACGATTCTAATGAGAATCGTACTGAGTTGGTTACTGACTCGAATAACAACGAAGCAAATACCAACGAATATCTATCTACATTGGATATTCCAGAGAGCCTTGCACCTTTTATTAGAGAGACTAATCAACTACCAGCTGATGCCGACGATGCAGATCCTGATATCAAAGAGATATTTATAGAAGAAGCCAATGAAGTATTGGCAGAAATTATGCCGTTGTATGAAAGCTGGCAGAAAAATTCGACCGATCTAGAGGGCTTGAAAGATATTCGACGTGGTTTCCATACCTTGAAAGGTTCGGGCCGCATGGTAGGCGCTAACTATACAGCGGAATTGGCATGGTCTATAGAAAACATGCTTAACCGTGTTTTAGATAACAGTATCGCTATCTCAGCTGATATGCGTCAGTTGATTATAGATGTACTGGCAGTTTACCCCAAGATGCTTGTAGCATTTGAACAGGGTACTCAAGACTATCCAGCTGTTGTCCCAGTATGGATTGCATGTGCTAATGCGTATAGCAAACAGCAAGGTAATGGATTTAGCTATGCTGCGTTGTTTGCACAATCAGTAGATAGCTCTATAGATGAGATGGAAGAAAAGACGCCATGGTCTGATACGGCTGAGACTCGCTATGCTTATGATGACAACAGTAATGAAGCCATAGACTCTACCTTACAGACCTTTCGTTCGGTCAATGAAAAAATGGCAGAGGCAGCAGTTGTCCTTACTCCTCAAACTGAAGAAGAAAAAGCATTTTGTAAGATCTTTATTGATGAAGCAGAAGAGTTGCTTGATTGTATCGAGCAGTTTGTCAAAGACAATAGAGAACAGCATCATATAGAAATCACAGATGAAATCGTACGCGCATTTCATACTTTGCGCGGTGCTTCTGGTTCTAGTGCTTTGGCCGCTATCAGCGAAGTCAGTGCGACCATCGAGCATAGCTTGGAGTCATTACAACAACAAGATATAGGCATGAATGCTCAGCACTTAGCAGCATTGGCCCAGTCAGCCACACTAATAGAGGGTTATCTAAATAACTATAAGCAAAATATAGAGCCGCACGATGCATCAACAGAGGACGATGGGTCGCAGAGTCAGCATGATATAGCATCATTGCAGGCCATGCTTGATGAGCAATACGTGGCTAATGACACTACTGTCATGACCAATAAGAAACCGACGATAGAAGAGTTATTAGACAGTAATATTGATACGTTGCTCGATGCTGAGTGGGAATTAGATGATGCGTTGAATCATACTGAGATAGAGCATATTCAAGACTATATAGAGCAGCAAATCTCTCAAATAGCTTCTCTTATGGAAAAAGCGCAAGCATTTCCAAAATTTGTCACAATTTTAGATGAGCTGGGTAATGCGTATCGCTACTTAAGTAATCATATCGATAAAGCTCAAAATCAAGACATTCAAGCGATATTGCATGCAGGTCATGCTCAGCTGATTGGCTTGTTCGATGCCTTAGCTGGAAGTACCTCCTTAAAAATAGATAAACAAGTCATTGATGAACTACAGAGTATCTATCAAGAAAGTAATGACAATGAGGACCTCGGTTTCATCGTTAGAGCCGTTCCAGCAGCTGACCTACAATTTGAAACCATTGACACTGATGCCGAGCTGTTAGAAATATTTTTAGAAGAAGCACAAGAGCTTGATACTGCACTAGATGAAAGCTTCAATAAGTGGCGTGCCGATATCACCAATATCAATGCGCTGAAAGTTCTACAGCGTCATTTGCACACGATTAAAGGTGGTGCACGGATGGCTGGTATCCGTAGTATTGGAGATTTGACCCATGAAGCAGAAAGTGTCTATGAGTCGTTTGTAGAGAATCGAAGAGCGCCAACCGCGCAGTGGCTTGAAATCATGCAAATGGTGCAAGACACGATGTCACTACAAGTGATGCATATCGTGAGTCATAAGAAATCTTTCTTTACTCCAGAGCTCATTGAGCAGTTGCGCCAGCTTGAAAAAGCAAAAACGTTACCAGAGGTAATTGATCTAGTCATACCAGTACCGAAAAATCACTTTGAACCTACAGAGCGTAGCATTGCTGCCAATGTTGTTGACAGTGATAATGAGGTATTGAGTACCCTAAGTCTGGATAGCATGATTAAACAATCATGGGCTAACGGACTCCCTGATCCTGATATATTAGCGGTATTTTTAGAAGAAGCAGAAGAGCTTACTAATCGTAATAAGTATCTGCACTTGTTCTTAAAAGACACGAGTAATACTACAGCGTTGCAAGCGCTCCAACGTGACTTGCATACCATAAAGGGTGGCGCACGAATGGTCACTGCCTCTGGTATTGCTGACTTAGCTCATGAAATGGAGTCAGTCTATACAGATTTTGTCAGTAATCGACGTCCAGCCACCAAAAAAGTATTAGAGTTGCTGGTTGCAAGTCATGACTGGCTAGCTGATGCAGTATTTATTCTTCAACAACATGTTAATCCACCAACGCCTACGTTGTTGATTGAAGCATTGGAGCAGTTTGGTAGAAACCCTGATAGCCTAAAAACGATACCTAAAGAGTCTCTACAAGCCCAGCGTGAAGCAATCTTGATTGCCAAAGAAAACCAAGGTTCGCAGTATCTTGCAAAAGACATCAGTGAAATGCCGTCTATGCTTAGAGATACTCATGAGGAAGATCAGAGCGCTAGTAGCAATGAGATGATTCGTATCTCAGGTGGTTTGATCGAGCACATGATTAATCTATCTGGTGAGTCAGCGATTAACCGTGCTCGTATCGATATGGGTATCAGTAGTCTAACAAACAGTATTGAAGAGATGAGTACGACAGTACAACGCTTGGCAGATCAGCTACGTCGTATGGAGATCGAGCTAGAAGCACAAATTTTGTCTCAGATAGATGAGGAGCTCATCGATAATGAAGACTTTGACCCTCTAGAAATGGATCAATACTCATCTTTGAATCAGTTGTCTAAATCTTTAACAGAGTCAGCCTCGGATTTGGTTGATATTAACCATACATTATTAGAAAAAACCCGTGATAGTGAAAGCCTACTGCTACAGTTGTCTCGTACCCAGACTGAACTGCAAGATGGTTTGATGAATTCACGTATGGTGCCATTTACGCGCTTGACACCACGTCTTGAACGTATCGTACGTCAAACAGCTAACGAGCTTAATAAGTCTGTTGAATTGTCCATCATTAATGCTGATGACGAGATGGATAGAACCATCCTAGAGCGCATTACTTCACCGCTTGAGCATATGTTACGTAATGCTGTCGACCATGGTATTGAAACCACGTCAACTCGTCTAAAGTCAGGCAAAGAGCGTAGCGGCCGTATTACCCTTGAGGTGCATCGTGAAGGTAGTGAGATCGTCATCCAATTAGCAGATGATGGGCGAGGCATTGATGTTGAAGCAGTACGTAGTAAAGCCATCTCTCAGGGTCTAATTGATGCAGACGATAATAGTCTGTCAGACCTTGATATTATGCAATACATCTTCAACGCTGGATTAAGTACGAGTCAGCAAGTGACTCAGATCTCTGGACGCGGCGTTGGTATGGACGTTGTTATTAGTGAGGTTCGCCAACTAGGTGGCTCAGTATCCGTCGTTTCAGAGTTGGGTAAAGGCTCTAGTTTCACAATGCGTCTACCATTGACGGTAGCCGTGTCTGACGCGTTGGTTGTTCGTGCTGCAGATCGCTACTACGCGATTCCATTGGTACAGATTGAGCGCGTGGTTCGAGTGAATCCAGAGAAGCTCTATGACTACTATCAATCAAATGATGCTACATTAAATTTCGAAGACACTGAGTATCGAATACGCTATCTAAATGAAATTTTATCAGGCAATAAGTTAAATGAGTTGGTGGTAAATACCAATACCAGCTTACCGCTTATCATTATTAAAAACCGTACTGGACAGAATATCGCTTTGCAAGTGGATCAGATTGCAGGTTCGCGCATAGAAGTTGTTGTCAAACCTTTAGGCCAACAGTTATCAAATATTCCAGGGGTTTCAGCTGCTACTATCATGGGTGATGGCTCGGTCATGCTCATCTTAGATCTGATTGCTCTTATGCGTAATGCGCAATTGGTCAAAAACATTACGAAAGCCGTTGATGCCAAAAGAGGGCGCATAGAGTCCAAACCTACCATTCTAGTCGTCGATGATTCAGTGACAGTGCGTAAAGTAACCTCACGTTTCTTAGAGCGCCAAGGGTTCAATGTGGCAGTCGCTAAAGATGGTATTGACGCAATTGAAATATTGCAAGATATGACACCAGACATGATATTGCTTGATATCGAAATGCCTCGTATGGACGGCTTCGAGGTCGCCACTCAAGTCCGACATAATAGTCGTCTAAAGCAAATTCCGATTATTATGATAACGTCACGTACTGGCGAAAAGCATCGTGAGCGTGCCTTAGAGATTGGTGTAAATGACTATATGGGTAAACCATTCCAAGAAAAAGAGCTGCTTGATAAAATGCAAAAATTACTAGGTGAAGGGGTCAGCCTGACTAATGAAGGATAATGCACGTGTTTTAGCGCTGCGAAAAAAAAATAGAAACGACATTAAAGTGATGGTGGTGGCAGAAGACCATCGCCAGCGCATGGCGTTTTCAGATACGGTACGTGGTTTCGGCTTTATGCTAGCCGGCTGTGTGTCACGAGCACAGTGGCATGAAACAGGTGAGCTTTCTAACTCAGCTATCGATATTTGGCTGATAGACAGTGATTATGATGACAGTGTGGCAATAGCGACGGTGGCATCTAAACCAGCAGCAGTACTGGTAGGCTTCAGTCAGGCTCCGTACCTAAACGAATCCCAAGAATATGCAAAATGGCAGCGTAAGTTAAAGCGTAAATTTGCCCAATTGCTTGACTTGCCAATATTGGTAGATGCTCCAGCTTACAAGAGTGCTGATACTGACTGGCATTATGTTGTATTTTTAGGTGCTTCTATGGGTGGCCCTAGTGCAGTTAAAGAGTTTTTAGATAATGTGCCAGCCACACTGCCAATTTGTATTTTATTGGCGCATCATTTCAATCAGGCCATGATTGGTACGTTGCCCCGCATACTTAACCGTCACAATGACTGGCGCTGTAAGATTATCGCTTCTTCACAGCGGCTACGAGCAGGAGAGTGTCTGATAGTCCCTATTGATAAGCAGGTTGTCTGCGATTCAACAGGTCGCGTGATACTATTGGATCAAGATTGGCATGGTGAATATAAGCCTGCAATCGGACAGCTGCTCAAAAATACTAGCGATGTTCATGGTAGCGAGCTTATTAATATTATATTTTCAGGTATGGGTAATGATGGCTCTCAGTATCTAGATTTAATCCAAGATAATAACAGTCAATTATGGGCACAAGATCCGAGATTAAGCGCATGTCCAAGTCAACCTCAGGCTATCATTGACTCAGGGCATTGCAATTTTGTTGGTAGTCCTACCGATTTGGCAAAAAAACTAACCGATTACATTGGTGAAAGGGCAGATAGCCATTCACATTAACTTATTGCGAGTGACGTATGACACAAATTTTAAAACATTCGTTTGAGGCTGTGAGTCTGTTGACTACCAACAACGGTATGCTTGACGTCACTATTGTTCCAGCAGTTAACCAGCCGGACTGGATCATTCCAAGTAGCCTAATTTTGAGTGTGGATGAGTCCCAGCAGCAGGTTTCTAGGTACGACTGGCAACAGCAAGATTTGGCTGTATTTCATTTGCTACTGCAAGATCAAATCCCAGACAAAATGGTTGTTTTGGAAGGTAATACGACTGATCACCGTTTTGCCTTACAGACAGCAGGTGATTTGCGTCAGCTGCAAGCACGAATTTCTGAAGTGAAAGATGTAGAGACACCTGAACAGTTTAGTACTGCCAATGGCGAAGATAGGGAAGAGTACTTTAATAAAAATGACGTCTCATCCTACCTATATCAAACAGTGATGATTGATGACGAAATCTACTTAGTGCCAGATTTGGATAAAATTGCCTATCACCTGATTGATTCGGATAGCTAGATTCTTATCGCTATTTAAGGTATTCTCCGTTCTATAAATAGTAAGCCAGTAATGTTAATGACTTCATCTGTTGAAGAGCATTAGCTGGCTTATAAAACTGATTAGAGATAATTCCTGATAAAGGTAGTAGAGTCACTCATGAATAATGCCAACTCGAATGTATCAAAGTGGTCGGTTAGTAGCCGTATTTTTCATTGGATTAGTGCAGCCTTACTGTTAGCCACATGGATAATGATACTGCTATATGAGAATTTAGATAGCAATATGTTTATTGGATACCATAAAGCGTTCGGCGTGAGCTTATTATTCTGGATGATTGCTCGAGTCATCAACCGCGTTTTTACTAAGGCGCCACCACCGTTAGCTATGCCAAAATGGCAAATGCTCGTATCTCAGCTGTCACATTTTGCTCTCTATGCCATACTGATTGCTATGCCAATGGTTGGCTTACTGATGGCAGTATATGGCGGTCGACCGGTTGATATTTTCGGTATTTTTCAGATCCCTGTATTCGTGACCCCAGATAGAAGCTTGGCTCGTTTTTACAATAACTTGCATACTGAGATTATCTGGCCAATGATTATTGGTTTTACGGTCTTGCATATAGCAGCCGCGTTATACCATCAGTTTGTCAAAAAAGACAATCTTATTGCTCGTATGAAATAACCTATAATCGATAAACATTAAAAAGCCCCAAGTATCAAACTTGGGGCTTTTTTTATTCATTGTAGAAATACGTACTATTAAAACGCTATTTCTTATGCTCAGGCAAATTGATATTCATCTCTAACACATCTAAGCTGTCTTCAGAACGATGGTTAATATTGACATCATCAATCTGCACACCGTTGACGTATTTGTTCACAACTTCTAAGATTTCACGTTTCATTTTTTCGATACGATCAACCGTTAGTCGATTGTTCAATCTGTTTTCGCTAGCAACGATAACTTTTAAACGCTCAGTTGCTAAATTTGCGCTACCTGCGTTACTGTTGTCGTCAGTACCAAATAGGCTACTCCAAAATCCTTTTTTCTTAGTCATCATTATCCCCCAAACCAGCGCTGTAATAGACTCTTTTTCTTCACGTCAATATGACGTAGTGGACGCTCTTCACCCAAGAAACGGGCGACAATGTCTTCATAACATTGACCAGCCACAGAGTCGGTATAATGGATAACTGGTTCGCCATGGTTGGACGCTTCAAGCACTGAATGGCTCTCAGGAACAACCCCAAGTAGTGGAACTTTTAGGATATCATTTGAGATAGTATCAATATCCATCATCTCATTGGCAGCCGCACGTTCAGGATTATAACGAGTGATAATCAAATGCTCGCGAACAGTCCCTTGGTTCTCTTCTACTTTTTTCGTCTGACTTTGTAGAATACCGATGATTCTATCTGAGTCACGCACTGAAGAGATTTCAGGGTTGGTGACAATAATAGCTTCATCCGCATGATACATCGCTAGCTGTGCACCGCGCTCAATACCAGCAGGCGAGTCACAAATAATATAGTCAAACTGTTTAGAGAGCTCAGCCATTACCTCTGATACCCCTTCGTCTGTCAGTGCGTCTTTATCGCGTGTCTGACTGGCGGGCAGGATATATAAGTTTTCAAGCTGTTTGTCTTTGACAAGTGCTTGCGACAAACGCGCGTTTCCAGTGATGACATCAACGAAGTCATAAACAATTCTGTTTTCGCAACCCATGATTAAGTCTAGATTACGTAGACCTACATCAAAGTCGATAACAACTGTTTTATAGCCACGTAACGCCAAACCAGCGGCAAAAGAAGCACTTGTCGTGGTTTTACCCACACCGCCTTTACCTGAAGTGATTACAACTATCTTCGCCACAATGGCACACTCCTATGAATCAATGGGATATCTTTTATATAAATAGCAAAATTACATGTTATTCACCTAACATATATACACTATCTTCGAAGCTAGCCTAGCATAAATAAACAAAAATTTATAGCAGCTCGATACTAAAGCAGAAAAACAACCTATGTATCGCTCAATTAGCCTCTCTGCGTGGTATTGGTAGGGTCATAGTCATGCTCTTTGGCTTGTCGAATAGAGCAGCTTAACTACCTTAGTTTTCTATAAAGTCACTTCACGGTGTATTATTTTTAATGGCGTCTTAAGCTTCATCCATCACGGTAAATACTAAGCCTTCGCCTTCTACAAATTTTACTTGCACCGACTTGTCGATGACATGCTCAGGCAAGTTGTCTCGTAAGCAATAGGTCCCTGCTACTGATACCAATGACGGATTAAAGACTTGGCAGAATATACGGGCATCTTTATCACCTGTTGCGCCTGCCACCAAACGCCCTTGTGCACGGCCATATACATGCAAGCTATTGTCAGTAATCGCTTCAGCACCGCTATTGATACTACTGGTCAAAATTAAGTCGCCGCCAACGTGATTGAGGCTTTGTCCTGAACGCAGCATTTGATCATAGATTAAGCTAGTAATATGCTGAGTACTTACCAATGTCTCGGTTGGCATATTATATAGTGTCGTTTCAGTAGCAGGTTCGGTTGTGGAAGAAATATCATCGACGTTGTTAGCATTAACTACTTTGGCGTTGTTGTTCTCTGCCGATGGTTGGGTAGGGATGGACGCTTTTTTACTTGGCAATATACGCTCAATACGCTTACCATCTGCTGGGAATATCGCTAAGCGCTGCTCACGTGCTTGCGCATCCAGCACTCCTGTCACCACGCCAATAGGCTGCAATCCCCATGCCCATAACAGCTCTACCAATGCTGACAAATCCTGCTCAACGTCACTATCAATAAGGATAGGGATATTGCTCGATTTATTACTGAGCGTTTCAGTTAGCTGAGCTTCTATAGCTGCTAGATCGCTTGTACTAAACTGTACGCGTGAAAACGTCAGCATTTTGCCATAGAAAGCTAGCGCTGGTGCAGTCTGGTTATCGTTAGCTGAAACTGTCATATACAAACCCTTAAAAATAATTCTGTCACGGTATTATGTCTCTTATTACGTCATGCTATTAGATAGCTAAACTATAGATTTAGCATATCTTGGTGCTTCCATTGCTGCACTTTTACTTGCGCTTCAAACGAAGTCAAACTGTCATCAATGATACTAGAAATTAAGGTATCTAGCGCTGTATTATTGGTATCTATTTGCGCAATACCGCTAGCAATTTCTATCATTAATATATCCAAGCGCTTAGGGTCTAAAAGTCGCTTGTTTAATGCATTTACGACGTTCTCACCGATATTGTGCCCGACGTGATGCAGCTGTGATTCAATCAGGCTGCCCGCGATAGGTATCATGCGTAGATAGCGGCGCAATTCAGGTGTGTTGGCCAATCCTTCCTCAATAGCATTGCCCATTTCGCTCGCCAATATACTGCCCCCACCTGATGAGGCAGTCAGTTCCTGCAGCTTCGGTGCAAGCTCTGTACGCAGCATAGACAATACAGCCGCTTCAATCTCATTTCGATTTTTTGCAATCGTCGACTCGATGAATGATTTATGCGTGTCTGAACTGGTTAGTTCTTGTCGAAAGTTCTGTATCGCTGTCAAAATAACGCGATCAGAGAGCTCTTCTAACAGTAGGTCAATATAGAACTCGATTCGGTTGATCCACGTCTGCGGCAGTACTTGATAGCCAAGCTGATATAGACGTCGTCCAATAACGACCGCTCGCAGCAGTCGCAAAGCACGTAGCTGCGGAAAACAGCCTAATACTTCGTACCAATGAACGAATGGGAAAAAGAACCAGCGATAATAGACTTTTTGTTTAATAGCAATCGCCCAGCGCAACAGCAACTCAACGACCAAAAAGATAGTAAAAAAACCTCCAGCAGTGCGTAGAGGATCATGTAGAGTGCTCTGATACCAATTGAGCGCTTCACTGATGGTTAGCCATTCTGCAGCATTACTACTAAAATTGCTCATCAAAATAGCGTCGATACTGATCAATAGCAGATCAATACTGATTGCAATAATCATAACGATATCGTAAGTGAGCTTAAAGCGACTCGGCTTTGGATGGTTCGGTTTTGGCGGCTCATCACTTATTGGATAAGGAGGCTGACTCAAAACAGATTCGGTAGCTAACGGCGAGCTAGTAGTAGAGGTGGGCACAGTCATACCTTATAAGTAATAAATGGCACAAAGAATGGGTCAGAAATCGATATTTACTACCATTTACTATCAAAGTAGACATCGAAAATCTATGCGTTCATGATTAGTCACATTATCAATGAATAAGGTTAAAAAACAACCCATCTATGATTAAAATTTACTTATGATGCATGGCTGTTTTAACAGTAAACATCATAAGTAAGATATGACTATGGTGACACCTGTACCCGTAACTTTGTTCCTCAATAACTTTTTATCTCGTACTCGATACTTATTACATCAACGTTTGTTACATCGATATTTACTACTTAGTACGCTTGTATCGACTGTGCTTGGTATTTTATAAGGTTTGACGGACAACCATTTAATATGGCTGCTCATGATTGTTAGGCATCTTGCGCTTTAGGATTGGTTTCAAAATCTGCCAACATAGTGCTAATGCGTTCATCTTTTTGACGCCACACCTGTTCAACCCAGTCGAACATTTGAGCTTTTGTATCCTCGTCATTTTCGTAGCCACCTTGCTTGATACTTTCGAACAAGGCATCTGGTATGTCGATGTAGCGCAAGTCAACGCCCAAACGTTTGATATTGCCTTTCCAAAGATCCCCATAGCTTGGCACACCATCAGGGTATACGATTGTCATGTCTAGTATGCCATCGATATCTTCACCTAGTGCGCTAATAGCCAATGACAATCCGCCTGCACGAGGTTTCAATAAGTGCTTATAAGGCGATTTTTGCTGAGCTTGTTTGGCTTTGGTGAAACGAGTACCTTCCAAATAATTTAATAAGGTAAACGGTTTGTCTTTTAGTAGGGCGCAGGCACGTTTGGCTTCTTCGATGTCCTTGCCTTTTAACGCAGGATTTTTGGCGATGGCTTCTTTTGAGTGTCGGCGCATCATTGGAAAGTCTAAAAAGTAAAAAGCTTGACCAACGATAGGAATGTAAATCAGCTCAAACTTGGTAAAAAATCGCGTAAGTGGCAAACGTTTTTCGCCAATATACTGCACGATGCTAGTATCGACCCATGATTGGTGGTTGCTCACTAGCAGGTATTTACCATTGGTATGGATATCGTCCGGTAGGTTGATACGCCAATCTTTGCGAGGCAACATGTTATCGATCAAGGCACTGTTGCTACTGATCCAGTGAGTAGCAATTTTTATGACGGCTTTGTCTGCAATAGAGGCGCCAGTAATGACTTTACCGACGCCCATTAGCCATAAAGGAATACTACCACCGAAGCTATTGGCGGCGATGACACCAGTAGCTGTTGCAAGCGACACAGCTTTGCCCAGTTTAGGCGAACGTTTATGCATTTTTCGAATGGTAGATGTCAATCGCATGCTCAATCCTTTTCAGTCTATCTGATTAATAATAAGCAGTATGTCGCTGAATCTGTCCTAGTCAAGTCAGGAATATTATGAACGTAAAGCTTTAAATCATGACTATTTAAAGCCGACAAATCTAGCGATATAATTTTAGCAGAAACATGTTGTAGTGTACGGTTGTAAACGTGACTAGTGGTAGCAAGGCGCGAAGATTTGACCTATAAAACCATTGAAATATAACCTGCACTTCTCATACATAGGTATGACAAAATATTACACAGAGATAAGTTGTAGTTGCCATAATAATGGGGAATGTAGATAAGTACTTAAAAAAGATTAACGGACAATCTTTATAAAAAGCACGATTTTTTAAACTTAAGAGGAAATATTATGCGTAATACTTTAATGATTGCAGCAGTAGCATCAGGTCTAGCACTTAGTGGTTGTACAACAGATCCAAACACTGGACAACAGCGTCTAAACAAAGCTGCTCTAGGTGGTCTAGTTGGTGCAGCAGGTGGTGCAACTATTTCAAAAGCAACAGGCGGCGACAAAACTGGTCGCGATGCGGCTATCGGCGCAGCATTAGGTGCAGGCGTTGGTTACTACATGGAGCGTCAAGCTCGTCAGCTTGAGCAGCAAATGGCTGGCACAGGCGTAACTGTTGAGCAAAATCCAACCACTGGTAACATTGATTTGGTTATGCCAGGTAGCATCACGTTCTCATTTGATGATGCAACCCTTAGCTCATCATTCAAGCCAACGCTTGATAAGCTTGCTTCAACGATGAACCAGTACAACCAAAACACAATTACTATCGCTGGTCACACTGATAGCAAAGGTTCAGCATCTTATAACATGGGTCTGTCACGTGATCGTGCTTACTCAGTTGCTAACTACTTAACAGCTCGCGGTGTTGCTTCAAACCGTGTAAACGTTGTTGCTTACGGCGAGTCACGTCCGATCGCAGACAACAATACTGAATATGGCCGTGGTCAAAACCGCCGTGTTGAGCTAACAGTTAACGCACCACAGAGCGTAAACTAATCAATAGCTATATAGCTATATAGCTATTGAGTATGTGCTAGATATTTGAGCACATATATTTCAAAAAGAGTCAGCGATATGCTGGCTCTTTTTTTGTATTTTCAGTTTGAATAAAACAGTGATGATTGATAGATATAGTTAATATTAAATTAAATATTGATAATGATTATCAATAACACTATAATTTGTCAGTGTTTGCTATTGATGCAATATTAAACGTCTTATCTTGCGCACTGAGAGTCAATGTGCATGGCTAAGATGGCCTGCTGTAACATGGCTTGATTATCAAAATAATTGAGGCTACTTAACCAAAACGAATTTTTTGCTATATTTATTGAGGATATGTATGACGATTACCACAGTAACGAGCCGTAAGCTTTTACCAACTACTTTAGCTGTTGCACTTGCAGGATTGTTAATGGTGTCGGGCTGTACAAAGCAAGCCGATGAAGACACCAATGCTGTGACAGAGACGCAAACAGAAGTAGCAAACACAGAGACAGCTGATAATACAGAGATGACTGCTGCCGAAAAAGCACATATTGATAGATTGATTATCAGTTATGCAAATATGGCACACGCCGCTTATAAAGATTCGTTGGACACGGCCAAAGCGCTACAAACTGCGGTAGAAACATACGTGGCCACTCCAACACAAGAAAATCTTGATGCTGCAAAAGCTGCCTATAAAGCAGCACGTCAACCATATTCACAAACTGAGATTTTCCGTTTTGACGAAGGCTTTGTGACTGCCAATGACAAACGTGCTATCAACAGCATCGATAGCTGGGAAGGGCAGATCAATGCTTGGCCACTTGATGAAGCGCTGATTGATTATGTTGGTGATGACTATGAAGGCGAATATAACAGCCAAGAGAACATCATCAATAGCGACAGCATTACTGTCGGTAGTATCAAGCAAGATACCAGTACGATTACACCTGAGCTACTTGCAGAAATGAATGAAATCGGTGGTAGTGAAGCCAACGTAACGACTGGCTATCATGCGATTGAATTTATGCTGTGGGGTCAAGACAACAATGGCGTAAAAGAAGGTGCAGGTAATCGCCCAGTCACTGACTATGCGACTGAAGCTGGACAGTGTACTAGTGGTGAGACCGCCAATGAAGATGCCAGTATCTGTGAGCGCCGTGGTGAATTCTTAACTGCTGCAACTCAACTATTGGTTGATGATTTGACCGCGATGGAAGCTCAGTGGCAGCCTGATACTGAAAATACCTTACGTAGTGATTTGATAGCGCGCAAATATGACAATGGTCTGCGCCAAATTATGTATCAAATGGGTAGCCTAGCATTAGGTGAGCTTGCTTCTGAGCGTATGCAGGTCGCTTTTGTTACTGGCTCTACTGAAGATGAGCACGAATGCTTTAGTGACTTGACTCATTTAAGCTATGCCAATAATGCGCGCGGTATCCAAAACGTCTTTAATGGTAGCTATACAACAGTCGCTGGTAAGACAGTGGGCGGCTACGGTATCAAAGATTATCTAACGGATAACGGCCACACAGAAGCTGCTGATAAATTGGCTGCTGAGTTCAACAAAGTAGAAGGCGCGTTTAACGTTATCGTTGAAAAAGGCGAAAAAGACGGCATCAAGATTGACCAGATGATTGCAACTGTCGGTCAAGCCAGCCAAGAAGGTATCTCTGCTGAAGAACAAAACGTCCGTCGTGGATGGGTTGAAGCGGGTATCACTAGCTTACAAGAGCTGACCGCCAGTATCGAAAATGCTGCAAAAGCAGTTGGAATCGATAATCTAGACGCAGATGCAGGGTCACAATTTTAAGCAAAAATTTAAGCTAGCGGCTCTTATTTAAAAGCCTTTCATTGGCTTTGCGACGTTTTATTAGTCGTTATAGGTCAGTAACCGCTGTTTATTAGATACTTAGATTAGATATAATACGTGCGTTGTCAGCCACCGTTGGCAACGCATTTTTACGAGCATTAAATAAGCCAATTGGCCGGTGTACCATTTCATTATATGTCGATAAGCAATGATTGTGACGACATATAATGAGATGGTATGACAAAATTTTAATGGTTCTACTCTAGCGCTAAGGCACTGAATTTCTATGAACGCCAATTATGTTAACCCTTCTGATTCTCCTCTTGCTACTCAAATCCTACGACATATACCTTCTAAGCTTGCGCTAATTATCGCCAGTGCAATGGCTATCAGTGCGTGTCAACCATCTGATAGCGTTTCTGATGATACTTCTAGTGATGCTTCAGAGCAGACCTCAAGTAATGACAGCGGCAGTGAGAAAAACCAATCGCTGTCGTCCGAACACGCTAAAAATATAGAAACACTGGCGGGCGTGCCGATGCAGCAACTGGTGAGCTTTGACCCTCAAGAGATCAAGCAGGGCGGTGACTCTGGTATTAGCATTAGCAGTGCTGAGAGCTACTCGAAGCCCTCATCAAACCTAGCTGCTTCTCGTAAAGGATCATTCTTTATTGGTAACGCGTTTTTCAAGCAGCCGTGGGTCGTCGCACCTGCTAGTACTGATAGTCGTGATGGACTGGGCGCATTATTCAATGTGGCCGCTTGCCAGTCTTGTCATGTCAAAGATGGGCGAGGTCATGCGCCGATGACTGCCGATGACGATGCTGATAGTTTATTGATTCGTCTGTCTATGCCAGCGACGACCGATGAGCAGCGCCAGCAGCTACAGGATTCGCTGATTGAAAAGGTGGCTCATCCTATGTATGGTGGCCAGCTACAAGATCGTGGTATTCAGGGCGTGCCTGCTGAAGCGAGAATTGCGGTGCAATGGACAGACACACCAGTTACCTTTGCTGACGGATATGTCGAGACACTACGTGCGCCAACGTTTAATTTGACCAAACCTGGTTACGGTGCTTTTGACGATGACATGATGGTATCGCCGCGTGTGGCGCTACCGATGATTGGGCTTGGGCTACTAGAGCAAATACCTGACGATGACATTAAAAAGCAAGCCAGCGACAGTAGTAATGGTGATATCAGTGGTAAATTTAACTGGGTGACGGATCCACAAACGGGCAAGCGTGCGCTTGGACGATTTGGGTGGAAAGCGGGTCAAACCAAACTTATTACTCAGAACCAAAGTGCCTTTAACGAAGACATGGGTCTGACGTCGAACATCCGTCCTAACGAATCCTGTATGCCAACGCAGACCGCTTGCCTAAATGCAGCGACAGGTGCTGATGAGCAGGGCAATGGTAAATCACCTGTTGAAGTAAATGATGAGGTTGCTAAATTTGTAGAGTTTTATACTCGCAATCTAGCAGTGCCGCATCGCCGTAATGCAGATGATAAGCTTGTGCTAGCGGGCAAAAAGCGTTTTTATGACATGGGTTGTCAAAGCTGCCATACGCCAAGATATCAGTTGCCAAAAACCGACGATGATCATCTTGAGCAGCATGGACAAGTGATTTATCCTTACACAGATTTGCTATTGCACGATATGGGCGATGATCTCGCTGATCGTACGATTGCCGGTAAGCTACCACCGAAAACAGCACAGGTTGAATTTCTGGCCAATTCTTATGAGTGGCGTACGCCAGCACTTTGGGGCGTGGGGCTTGCGCAGACAGTTGATCCTCAAGCGACGTTTTTGCATGATGGCCGTGCCCGTACGTTGATGGAAGCTGTTTTATGGCATGGCGGAGAAGCCGAAAAGCAAAAGCAACAAGTATTGAAATTAGATAAACAAGGTCGCGCAGAGCTTAATGCGTTCCTAAAGTCGCTATAATAAAATCATTGTAATAAAGTCACTGTAATAAAGTCATTATAAAAACGCTATAAATTACTACCTATAACATTACCGAGAAACCTATGAAAATAAACCACGCTTTGGCAATGGCGCTATCTGCATTAAGTGCTGGACTGTTGATCAGTTGTGTCAAACCTGCCGATGACAACAAAACTGCAGATGTAGACAGCCAAAAAGTTGTGCAAGACAGTGTAGCTACTGACAGCTCAGTAGAAAACAGCAAAGAAAGTACTGAGCAAATCGTTGCAGTAGATATCAGCCCTGAGACTGCAAAAACGTATTTGACGCATGTGGCAGACGATATCGTGATTCCTGCGTATGCTGATGCAGCCAAGCAAAGCGATCTGTTGAACGAATTGGCGCAGAAACATTGTATCCAAGCTCCAGTAAGTGGCGACGAGCTACAAGCATTACGTGCGCAGTGGCTAGCATTGGCAAAAGCATGGTCAAGTGCTGAGATGGTCAACTTTGGTCCTGCGACTGCTAGCATGAGCAATCTATATATAAACTACTATCCTGACGAGCGCGGACTCGTACATAGTGGCGTGGCTGATTTGATTGCTGCCAATCCAAAACTAACGCCAGAGCAGCTTGCTGGCGAGAGTGCTATCGTACAGGGTGTGCCAGGGTTGGAAGAAGCTTTGTTTGCCAATGAAAGTCTAGACGCTGGTCAGTGTGCTTATGTGATTAGTGCCAGTAGTGCGTTGAGCACGCGTCTAAAAGACATCGAGAAAAACTGGCAGCAAAACGCGACTGATTTATTGGCGATAGACAAAACAGCAGAAAGCGATAGAGGCTTAAATCAATGGATTAACTCTCTACTGTCGTTGATTGAGACCATGAAATCTAACGCTATTGATCAGCCACTCGGTCTGACAGGTAAAGCAAAGGGTCATTTGCCTGCTGCTACTGCTGGTCAGAGCCGCGCTATCATCAATGCTAAGTTAGATACGATTAATAAAGCAATGACTGACCCAGTACTGACCGCTATTCTTGGTAGCAATGACGAAAATAAAGTTTCAGATAATCTCTCGACTGCATTGGCTGATACGACTGCATTATTAGCACAAATGCCAGAAGATTTATCAGAGGCTAGTAAGGACGACCAACAAGCGTTATACGATCATTTGACTGATGTCACTCGTCTGATTAAGCGCCAGTTAATCCCAGCACTTGGTATTCGCGTGGGCTTCAATAGCACTGATGGCGATTAGACAATGTCTACTATCGAAGCGAGTACAGCAGTGTCAGCAGCCCAGACTCATGACCAGTTAAATAGGTCTAATCGGTCTGGGACAACTTCGTCAGCTCATGAGCTTTTGACGACTTCAGTGCTGACAGCAGTGGGTACGGCAGCATTGGTTGGTATTCACCATTGTTATCGTAAGCAGCAGCATCCAGATGCCAGTCTACAAGATTATGTAGATGGTATTTGTACACAGTTGCAGGCATTACATGCGGCACCTGTTTCAACGCCGAAGCTTTCGCGCTTGCGCTATGCTTGTGAGCAAGCAGCGGCAACATGGAAGCAGGCTTATCATGCTGTAGGTGATGGTAAAAGTAACACGCCTGACTTTGCTGTCATGCATACGACAACGATGCTGGCACGACCAGTCAGTTGGGTCAGTGGCGTCGCATCCATGCCAAAGGATCAGGCCACATCAAGCCAAAATGAGCATGACTTTGGTGTGGTAGGTATTGATGCTGACAGACAAATCGTTTGGCAGACGACTATGCCCGAGCGTGTCCATGACATCGTTGTTCAACCTCTGCCTATCAATGTATCTGAAGCTCAAACTCAGCATAGTAACATCAATCAAAGGCGTGATGTCGTCGTCATGGGTCGCCGTCCAAGCGAAAGATTCTGGGTGCTTAATACATCAAATGGGCAAGTACAGCATGCGATTACAGCTGATGTAAACCGTCACTTTTACGGTCATGCTTGCTACAGTTTAGATGGCAGCTTGTTCTATGTAACCGAGAACGACACAGTGAGTCTGGCAGGTAAAATTGGTATCTATGATGCCCATGATGCTTATAAAAAAGTAGCAGAGTTTGATTCATATGGTATCGGGCCGCATGAGCTGATTATGCATCCTGATAGCGAAACGCTCGTCATTGCAAACGGTGGTATCAAAACCGAGCAGGCCTCACGCGAAGAGCTAAATCTAGATACCATGCGACCCTCACTGGTTTATCTGAATCGTCACGATGGCACACTGCTTGAGCAAGTGACTCCAGAGCATAATCAGATGAGTGTGCGCCACTTAGCCATGCACGATGACGGCACAGTGATGATCGGTATTCAGTTCCAAGGTGAAAAACATATCAATGTACCGTTAGTGCTGACTCATAAACGTGGTGACGGCAGCTTTACTCCATTGACTATGCCAAACAATCAATGGCAACGTTTTCACCAATATATCGCTAGCGTGGCGGTGGATAGTGAGCGTAACTTACTGTGTGTGACCACGCCGATTGGTGGCTGTGCGGCGATTTATGATTTGCATACTCGCAAGCTGATTGATGATGTAAGTCTGCCAGATTGTGCAGGGGCTTCAGTGTTAGCTAACTCTAGTGTTTCAATGAGTAAAATTGATAAATATGCCGAGCCGACAGGATTTATCGTCAGTGATGGTCAAGGGCAGTTAACTGCGTTAAGAGTAAATACTTTACCAGAAGTAAAATTGGACGTAGACGACGTTGAACCTCATGAGTGGATTATCAAAGACAGCCAACTGCATATGATGTCGTTTGACAACCACTTACAAGCGTTGTAGTAAATGGCGCTAAGCAAGAGCGACAGACGAACAGGCATGGCGATTAGTAACGAGTATTGTTAGAACAGTAGTAATAGTCAGCCAAGGAGATAGAGCATTAGCTTAGATACCAGTTTAGATACGGTCAGACAGCAGCTTGCACAGGCAGGCATCGAGCTACATATCAGTAAAAAGCGTGTTAAAAATATCAATTTTTGCTTAAAGCCTCATACGTTGATGGTCTCTGCACCGATGCATGTCAGCGCATCACAAATGTTGCATGCTGTGGCTAAGCGGGTGCCTTGGGCGATTGCAAATCATCCGCAGGTATTAGAACAATATAGACGTAGACAGAATACGTCGTCAAACTTTTCAACTGCTAATAACTCAGTTTTATTATGGGGTACAGAGCAATCATTTACACTCAGTCCTGATAAAAAAGTTACCTATTATCGGCAACAACTCTCCGAAGTCGCACCTGCACTATTTGAAAAGTGGCAGCCAATCGTTGGCGCTTACGCCAATGAAATACGGTTAAAAAAAATGCACACACGTTGGGGCAGCTGCAACACGCGCGCAAAACGAATTTGGCTATCGGTTTATCTTCCTGCCTATCCTATCGAATGCACCGAATACGTAATCGTTCATGAGCTGTGCCACTTGCATCATGCCAATCATAGCCGAGCGTTTTGGCAAGCGGTTGCAACAGCGATGCCAGATTATTTGCAATGGCATAATATCCTAGCGGGCAAGACAGGGCAGCTGGACTAAACCTATCATCTAACTATCTAAATAGTCCTCATAAATAGCTTGATATCATCTATGTAACTTTCATTATGCTGAGCAACAAGTCCTATTTTTATCATCATTTTTAAAATAAGGACACACCTGCATAAGCCTGATATGATAAGGAATAACGATACAAATTGTGTTGTTTAAACAATAGATTTATATACAGGGATGTCATATGGAACACGTCAACCAAGCGGAGTTTTGGCAGCAGCGTTATGAGAAGAACAGCATCGGTTGGGATATGGGACAGGTATCACCACCGCTCAAAGCTTATATTGACCAGTTACCTGAGAGCGCGAAAAATCAAGCGATACTAGTGCCAGGTGCAGGTAATGCTTACGAAGTAGGCTATTTATATGAGCAAGGTTTTACCAATGTCACGTTGGTTGACTTTGCCCCTGCACCGATTGAGACGTTTGCAGAGCGCTATCCTGATTTTCCCTCTGAACATCTGATCTGTGCGGATTTTTTTAGCTTATCAGCTGAGCAATATCAATTCGATTGGATACTTGAGCAGACGTTTTTTTGTGCGATTAATCCGTCGCGACGTGATGAATACGTGCAGCAGATGGCAAAGCTATTAAAGCCACAAGGTAAACTGATTGGGTTGTTATTCGACACGGATTTTGGACGGGAAGAGCCACCATTCGGCGGCAGCAATGAAGAGTACCAACAGCGTTTTCAAAGTCATTTTGATATCGATATTATGGAGCCCAGCTATAATTCACATCTAGCGCGGCAGGGTAGTGAGCTGTTTATAAAGCTGCGAGCAAAGTAAGCTCGCGCTTAATATTATTACGAGCTTGCGTTTCTAACTGATTATAGTAATGGTCAGTCAGATAAAGTTTGGGATGTGCTAGTAATCCTTGTAACACTGCAGTGCGCCCATCACGGTAATTGTCATCGGCGACGTGTGCATATTCTTGACGTATCGCCTTTGCATACTGCTCATATGCAGACCAAGGCGCACCCAAAATACTCAAATCCATATCTAACAGATATGCCGCATCGTTATATTTGTCATTGTCTACCAACGTATCTAGCTGATGATTAGCGGTCATCATAATGAGAGCGTGAATGTGTTGGCATTGCTCTGTGCTTAGATAAGGGCTCAAAGCATCTGTCGCAAATTCTGTACTTTTTAGCTCGTTGTCGGAGCGTGTTGGGTCGTAAATCACATCATGATAGTACAGTGCCAATGCAGTGATATGCGGCTCAGACAGAATGTGATTAATATTCTCAAGCTGTACCAATAACTGCTCAATGTGATTGAGTGTATGGTAAGCACGTTGTGGTTCACCATAGCGCGTCACGATATCTTGCCAAAGCCTATCTATTTGCTTTGGCGAGATATCACTGGTCATAGTTGACAAATGCTGTGCAAAGCACTTGCCAAGCTCATCATGCTTATTTGAGACAGTTTTCATATGTCATTTTTTCACTATGCACATGGTAAAAATGGTTTGGTTATTCTTTGTTAGCCACTGCATCTTTAAATGCTTTATTAAACACCTCACCGAGCAAGCTAACATCATCGACACGCGCATAGTTCAGACGGGTGACAAAGGCAATATGGCGATGCGGCCCATCTTCAGCCAATGGTATGGCGACGGCATTTTGGTTTTGCAGGTGTAGCTGATCGAGCGCCATTTCAGGTACTAGCGTCGTGCCCATATTGGCAAGCGCCATTTGAATCAAAGTATTTAGACTGGCATCTGAGAAGCTTGATTTCATTTGTGCACGGTCAAAATGACAGACAGACAGGGTCTGGTCGGTTAGGCAGTGTCCTTCACCAAGTAGCATGAGGTTGGCAGTTGCCAGTTCGTCAGCATTGATGGTCTCAAGCTTGGCATGTATGTCATCTTTTGGGAACACGGCAAAGAAGTCTTCACTCCAAAACTCAAAACTGTGTAGCCCATCTACCGCATAAGGTAGCGCAATAATAGCGGTGTCGATATGACCGTAGCGTACCTGTTCAAGCAAACGCTCTGTCTGTTGTTCGACGATGGTCATACGGAACTCTGGATATTGTGCACGCAGCGCAGGCAGTACTTTTGGCAGCAAATAAGGCGCAATCGTCGGAATGATACCGACAGTCATGGGATAGGCAAGCGGCGTCTGATGGCTATGAGCACGCGTGGTCAAATCGCTGACCTCAGAAAACACTCGCTGCGCCCGTGTGAGGATGTCTTGACCGATAGGGGTAATCAATACCTGTTTATTGTTGCGCTCAAAAATCTGAGTATCTAGCTGTTTTTCTAATTCTGCGATACCCAAACTCAGTGCAGATTGCGAGATATTGCAATCTTCAGCAGCACGTTTAAAATGACGATGTTTGGCGACGGCTAGGGCAAACTCAAGTTGTCGTAAAGTAATCATAAAACCTCTCTTTTAGTGGGTTTTTAATGCAATTTATTATGTTTGGTCAACCTTTATAAGGTAGCAAATTACCAATTAAGCACTAATGATAAAATGTAGAGATAATAGTTTAACAAGTTTAATAAAACAAAACATCACATTAAAAACTTTTAACTGGATTAACCGTAGAATTCGCGTATAGTTTGTCAGGTAGCCCAGAGAGCTAGAGGGCTAATTGAAAAAACCATATAAATAATTTCCAATTTACTTAACTATAGAGGAGCCAACCATGGCGTCTATCATCAATCAAGAAATCCCAGAATTTTCAGCAGATGCATACGTAAACGGTGAGTTCAAAACCATCACTTCAGAAGACGTAAAAGGCAACTGGGCGATTTTCCTATTTTACCCAGCTGATTTCACGTTCGTTTGCCCAACTGAGCTAGAAGACATGGCCGCTCATTATGACGAGCTAAAAGGTCTTGGTGTTGAAGTATACTCAGTATCTACTGACACGCATTTCACGCACAAAGCATGGCATGATTCTTCAGAAGCTATCGGTAAAGTACAATACCCAATGATCGGCGATCCTACTGGTAAAATCACTCGTGGCTTCAACGTCATGATTGAAGAAGCAGGTTTGGCTGAGCGCGGTACATTCTTAGTAGATCCTGATGGCTTGATCCAAGTCGCTGAAATCCATGCTGGCGGTATCGGCCGTAGCGCGAAAGATATGCTACGTAAAGTGAAAGCAGCACAGTATGTTCGCGAAAACGATGGCGAAGTTTGCCCAGCAGCATGGGAACAAGGCGGCGACACATTGAAGCCAAGTCTTGACCTAGTTGGTAAAATCTAAGTAGACATTTCATACTTAGATAAAAGTAGTGCTGTATCTTAAACATCTAATTTAAGTCAGTGCTACAAATAAAGACCCCATTAACATAAGTTGATGGGGTCTTTTTACGTCTTAAGCATAGATATTGTTAGGGCGTGTCTTCAATTCATCTTACAATGAACGATAGTACACGCCAGATAAAGCATTGACTTAAAATTACGCGCTAACTTCTCATAGCGAGTGG